>JBAXCX010000090.1:0-11953 GCA_037141255.1 Actinomycetes bacterium
GGCCGAGTCTTCTTTACTGAGTTGCTGCGTAGCTTCGCTCGGATTGAACTCGCGGGAGACCCAGTTCGGGTGCGATCAAACTTGAATAACAGTTTTAAGCGATTGCCCGTGCGACTGCTCGATTATCGGGCAACCTGAACAAAGAACCTGAACAGAGAAATCTCTCCACACAACAGCCCCGATCGCTCAGGCTGGTTGACGCTTCATTTGATCCGGCGCGACTACAGGCAAACTCAGATCAATCGAGTCAAAATCAATTCGCCCACCGAATTGTGGTGCGGCATAGGCCACGGTGCTAGCAACAATCTGAAGCGTGATGGTCGCGCCCGGTTTGGCGGCAAAGGCAATGACCTCGAGTGGCACTCTGACCTGATGCTTCGCTCCGTCTAGAACCACTTCAACGGGAGTGATCTGATTTCCAATCACCAAGGATGTAGACGCATCCACGAGTTGTGCAAAGACTCGTGTTGGACGGTCACCGGTGCCATTAGTTCCCGAGTAAGACAAGCTCAGCTCTGGGGCTCCAAGAACAAGGTCTGGTCCACCCTTGACGACAAGCGGCAGATTGACAGCATTCGAGGCCAGCGCTGGAGTAATGGATTCGACTAGGCCGGACAGCACCGATCCGGCCCCCTCGGGAATTACTGCAGGCCCCGAACCGCCCTCGGCAGTGAGTTCCAAGGTTCCTGAACCGCTTGCAGTCAGAGGTGTTCCGGTCCCTTCCGCGTAACTCGTAGCCGTGTACCGAACACCGTCTTGATCAATGACATCGAACCCAGGTCCTGTGTCCACGGATGTGTCGTTTGCAACGTAACGATCCATCCAAGCAATGACCGCTCTGGTAACGCGCAGTGGATCCCCGGGATTTGTCAGACACACCCCATGGCCGTCGCAATACCAGATCATTGAGACTGGGACACCGTTCTTGGTCAGCATGTTGTAGTTCGTGATCCCCTCACCCAGGGTAAAGAGTGTGTCCACCGTGCCTTGCACAATCAGCGTTGGGGCAGTGATCTGATTGACCAGCTCTGCCGGGCCGCGGGCAATAAACCAAGCCTGATCCTCGGCATCGAGTCTGCCCGTGGCGGCAGCCGAATCCTGTGCGTGACGCACATGCGGATCAACAGAATCCGAGGCGCTCGAGTCACTCAGAATCTTTGCCCATCCCGACTTGACCGTGTCGGCCTTATACAAACTGCTCTGCAGAGAGTTCCACGCAATGACTGGGACGATTGCGTCAACCCGGCAATCCGTGGCAGCCGTTACCAGTTGAATCCCACCACCGTATGACCCGCCCACCATGCCCACGCGGGGGTTGCGTTGACCATCGAGTTGCGCCACGCCTTGGGTGGCTACCCAGTTGAGCAACTCACTGACGTCTCGAGCCTCGAACTCCTTTGAGTTGACCTGCGCAACCCCCGTTGACTCACCAAACCCGCGGGGGTCCCAGGTGAGCACGTTGTATCCCGCTGAGCGAAGGGTGGAAATCCCAACCACTCCCAAGATCCCTACCGAATCAACTGCAGTATCCCCGGACAAACTCCAACCGGGACCCATCAGGATTGTCGGTGCTGGGTCTTGCGTCGTCGCTGAAGGGAGTGCGAACCAATGCCCACGAATCACTGTGCCATCAAAAGACACCAGGTCGATATCTATTGCAGAGCCGTTCGGTGAGACCGCGGTGACTTGAACCGGAGATGTTGTTACAGGCGGCACGCAGTCAGCCTGATCCGGGACCTTGGGTGAAGCTGTAGTCGATGGCGGCGCAGTTGAACTCTCTTGGCTCGCCGAGTCGGCTGAAGAGGAACAAGATGAACCAACTAGAGCCGCGGACAGGATCAGGGCACACCCGATCAGGACTGCACCGCAAGTCTTTGATCGGTTCTGGAAGCGAGTCATGCTCAGAGAGTAGGCGGCAGGCCTGCGAGGTTGCATGCGAAGACTGCTCTGTAATGTGTGAGCTGCGCCATCACCACACCAACTAGGAGAACTTATGAACCGCGATGAACTGCTTGGCACATTTGACCTGACTGGGCGTACTGCCATTATCACTGGTGGCAGCCGCGGAATCGGCCTGGCAATTGCTCATGGCTTTGCATCCATGGGTGCAAACGTGGTGATCGCTAGTCGCAAGCCCGAGGCCTGTGATGCGGCCGTCAAGGCGATTACTCGTGATGGCGGATCGGCCCTTTCGGTCCCCACCCATGTTGGTGACCTGCAGCAGATCGAGGCACTCGTTGAGCGCAGCACACAGGAGTTTGGCGGAATCGACATCATTGTGAACAACGCTGCCAATCCGTTAGCACAGCCCTTTGGGTCAATTACTGCAGAGGCCCTCGCAAAGTCACACGAGACCAATCTGCGCGGCCCGGTGTTCTTGGTGCAGAACGCTCTGGAGTATTTACGTGCAAGCAACCATGCATCGATTATCAACATTGCAACTGCCGGTGTGTATACCCACGGCAGTTACGTGTCGCTCTACATTTCGGCCAAGGCAGCACTGCTAGCAATGACTCGCGCAATGGCGGCCGAGCTTGCCGCTGATGGCATTCGGGCGAACGCCATTGCCCCGGGAACTGTGGCCACAGACATGTTTTTGAGCGCTCCCGAGGGGTTCCAAGCAGCTGCGGTAGATACCCAACTCATCAAGCGGCCAGCAGTACCCCAAGAGATGGTTCCGGCCGCCTTGTTTTTGGCCAGCGATGCATCAAGCTTTATGACTGCGCAAACGCTAGTTGTGGACGGTGGGATGACCACTCACTGAGCGAGCAGTAACCTGAATTGGGTTGGAGCGTGACAGGGTCGGAGGGAGTCACCGTGGCATCGAAATCTAAAACAAGCGCAGCCATGGCAACCGCTCTTGCTGCGGCGACTGCTCAGGCCGTTCGCATGCTGCAAGATCCAGAGACTCGCGCACAGTTGTTGCTCGCTGGCTCCGACCTAGCTGCAAGAATTCGCCTTTGGAACGAAGACCGTCGCGCAGCAGGGGTCTACTCGTCCTCGGATCTACCCGTAGAAGATCTGGGACGAAGCTCAACTTCTGCACTCCCAGTTCTTGGCCAAGAACGACTTGAACGGCGAGTTGAAAAGCTCTCGGCCACGCTCGATATGTTGCGGCCAGAGACGGGTGCCACTGGTTCGGCATTCCTCGACAAGGTGTACCAAGCACTGAATCAGATCCGGCTGTCACTCGCTGTTGCAAAGAATCTGCCACTCGTGAAGCGCAAGAAGGCTCATCGAGAGATCAGCAAGATGCTGAGCGAGTTAGAGACTGCAGTGATGGACGCCGCTCTGGGCAATCCCACAAAATAACGATTTACTGCGGCCGTTCAGATCAGATCAGTCTGATCAGATCGCATCGTGACTTTGTAGCCACCGCAGCGAGAACCAACCCGGCAACGTCGGCAACCAAAAGGTGACAGTTCTGTACAACAGCGCCGCCGGTAGCGCAACAGCCGCTGGAACCCCGATAGCACTCAGGCCGGCCACCAGGGCTGCCTCTACAGCGCCGATCCCACCAGGAGTTGGAGCGACAGAGCCAACCAAACCGGCGCCGAGGTACACCACCACCGCTCCCGCTAGCGGGATCTCATCGCCATAGGCACGAACTGCAACAAACAGGGTGACTGCGTAGGCAAGCGATGTGAGCAAGCTTGCCAGAACACCTTGTACTAGGCGCTTTGGGTCTCGGGCAACGTCAAGGACTCTCGGCCCAGTGGACTCCCAAATCGGCCGGATGCGCTTGAGTATCAGCCGCCGAGTTACCGGTATCACAAAGGCCAGCACGGCGATCAGCCCAGCCCCAACAGCAACCATCAGCGCCCCAGTAGAGGGCGCCTTGATATCAAGTTGTGTGGCCTCACGAGAAAAAATGGTGACGCCAAGGAGCGCCATGACCGTTGTGGCAAACACCACGAGTGAGGACAGCCCGACGCTTGCAACTGCCAGACCAGAGGGTGCGCCAGCTTTTTGAATCACCCGCACATTCGTTCCTACGCTACCCACAGCTGCGGGCGCAACGAGCGATACAAACGTTGCCGCAAACTGAGCGGCGAGTAGACGAAAGGCAGGAACCCGCACCGGCAGGAACGGGTGAATGGTGAGTGCCGCTCCCACATAAGTCATGATCGATGCGACAAACGCTAGCCCTGCCCAGTACCAATTAATACTGCGTATCACGGTGGCAAAATCAACGTTGCTGAGTTGGCCAGCTAGGAAGTACACCGCCAGCGTTGCAGCAATCAGCGTGACCAGCGCACGGGGTCGAAGGCGTTCGAGTCGCACTTCGTCTGCAGATGGTTCCGGCGCTCTTGCTGTTGCCTCTTCTCGGACCTGATCCAGCAGCGCATCGTTGCCTTTGAGTGCGACCCGTAGCGCCGGATTGAGCGCCACTGCTTGCAGCAGCGCCGGAAGGTTCGCCAGATCTTGATCGCCAATTTCCGCAACGGCAGCAGTAATCGCCCGATCCACGCCGACCAATAACGCAGTGGCGAGAAGAAGTTCGGCGCGATCAAGCCTCATACGTAGCCGGGATGCGGCAATCTCGCCTTGAGTCAGCCCAAGAATCCAGATCCGACCGTCACGATCAACGGCAAGACTCTCGGGGTTGATTCCCTCGTGAGCAATACCTGTATGGTGCATCCTTCGAACCTGTTTCCAAGCCTGAGAGAGCGCCTCATCAGAGATCGCATCGGCAAAGAACTCTGACAACACGCGAAGATCTTCAGGACGTTCCTCGGCAAAGACCAAGGTTCGATCATCAACTTCTGCTGCGGCTAAGAAGCGCGGCGTTCGCACATGTGCTTCGCGGGCCATGAGCGCCGGCACTGCTGCTTGTTGAACCTGTACGCGCGCAGACAAGCTCGGTGATCGGGTCACCCAGGTGCGCACCCGAAGCACCCGAGTAAGTTGCCTGAGCACCCGAAGGGCCCCGCGATCAGGGTCAAGCACCTGCACTCGCGCACGGGTTCCATCTGCGGTCAGCAACGTGAACTGCCGACCCAACTTGGACTCCACCGGCAACTGAACAAGGGAGACTGCAAACAGTTCTACCCTGCCCAAGGCCTCGGCAATTTTTCGAGCACCAACGCGAGGATTGTCTGTTCCTGCGAAATATCGAACGAGTAATCCGATCACGTGACCAACAAGAACGCTGACGAGTAGAGCCAAGGGAGTAGCTCGCCCATCGATAAGGAACAGCACTGCCAAGGCGAGCAAACTCATCCACACCACAACAAGGGTGCTGGGTCTCGTTCCGGATCGCTCAACGGTCATCAATGCAGAGACAGCTGCGAACAAGCCAAAGGCTGCGGGAGTCTGACCACTCCCCCCAGCTAGGGGTTGGGTCAGGGAGTCAAGCAGCCCACCTGCAATAAAGTCCGGGGCATAGGTTGCAAAGACTTCCGCTGCGACCAAAGCCAACGCTGCAGCCGTCAGCGAAGTTCCCAGCAGCCTCCAACGTCGGCGTAGCGCAAGTTCACCAATGAGGTAGATCGGCAAGGCCAACACAATCAGACTATTGAGTGTGGCCAAAAGACTGACGACCAGCTTTGGAACGTTGGTGACGGCAGTCGTGATGTCTACTTGAATACCGATGGTGGTTTCTGAGCCAATGCTGCCAGCAAGAATCACGACTGCCACAACGGCCAAGGTGACGAGAATTCGAAGAAGATCGGCGGTGCTCCGAAATCTTTCAGGTTCAGGAACCTCTTCGATCGCCACTGATTCGACTGACCACGCAAGGCGGCCGCGCTCAGTTCCGGCGACCACGGGTGCAGAATTCACACTGTGAGTATTGCGCAGCACAGTGCAAGAGGAAGAACACTTCCGTGCCGAGAAAGAAGAAACTGATGTCGAACTTTCGGCGAATCGAGCCAGGCCCTGGCCAAGAATCAGTTTGGGACTACCCTCGGCCACCAAGAGTTGTGCCAAGTAGCGCCCTGATTCGAGTGGAGTTTGCAGGAGTACTGATTGCCGCTACAACGAGTGCATACCGGGTGCTTGAAACGAGTCAGCCTCCCGCCTATTACCTTCCGCTCGCCGATATTTCCCCCGATGTACTTCAGCCGACCGAAGGGCAATCTTTCTGCGAGTGGAAAGGGATCGCCCGATATTTCGACATTCTGGTTGGCGCAACTCGGTCACCTTCTGCGGCCTGGTATTACCCGCATCCAACTGCCGAGTTTGCAGCGATTACCGATCATGTTGCGTTTTACCCTCGGCGGGTTGACAACTGTTGGGTGGATGATGAGCGCGTGGAACAAAACGACGGAGATTTTTACGGTGGCTGGATCACATCTGCAGTCGTCGGCCCGTTCAAAGGCGCTCCCGGCTCAAGCCACTGGTAATGCCCTAGCAGCGCGCCATTTCAGAGTGTTCAAGCACTCCAGCGGATTCCAAAGCAAATCGCAGCCCCGCATCAAGATGTTCCACCTCTGCTTGCGTCTTGGAGGTGCCAACAGGGTCACCCGTGTAGCCCTGCGCATCCTGACGAATCTCGATTAACGAGTGTGTGTCGCCGTTGGTCCCACCGACGTAGCGGATGTTCAAATCGAAGGAATAGCTCTGCGAAATCCCACCAGCCAGAAAGTGCAGGGCACGCGAACTCTTCCGAGCTGTGCCGTCCCATTCCTCGTCCCAATCAACGATGTAGGCCTGCTCAACAAGGAACGCTGCGGTGAGGCGCCGTGCCAAGTCGGGTTGAGCACGAACAGTGAAGATCGAGGTGGTGCGCATCGTTGCACTCCTAGTGGAATCGGGGGGGTAATCGGCTACACAACACCGAAGTGCCGTAGTTTTAGCGTAACCACTGGAGAGCGATTCTCCACTCATGCTCAAGGGGAACGTTCGCATGACTGCGTTTGAGAATTCGGCACCATTTTTTACTCAGGTTATCGAACCGCTTCGAACTGCCTCTCTGGACGCCCACAAGGACGGGTTGGCCTACCGGGTCTATGACCCAGACCGAATGGTTGCGGGCAAGCGAATGGAGGATCACCTGCGCATTGCCGTGTGTTACTGGCACAGCTTTTGTTGGCCCGGAAGTGACGTCTTTGGTGTGGGCACCTTTGATCGCCCTTGGCTTGAGGCAGCTGCCGACCCCATCGAGGCGGCCTGCGCGAAACAGGATGCGGCCTTTGAGTTCTTCACAAAACTCGGCACACCGTTTTTCTGCTTTCATGACCTCGATATGGCGCCAGCAGGCGACACACTGAGGGAGTCCCGATTCAACCTTGACTTCATGGTGGATCGCGCTGGGCTCAAGATGCAAGAGAGTGGCGTTCGCTTGCTCTGGGGAACCGCCAACTTGTTCTCGCATCCGCGCTACGCCGCTGGCGCAGCGACCAACCCCGACCCAGAAGTGTTCGCCTATTCCGCCGCGCAGGTTCGTGATGCGCTTGAAGCAACGCACCGCCTTGATGGTCAGAATTACGTGCTCTGGGGCGGACGCGAAGGGTACGAGACCCTGTTGAACACTCGCCTGCGACAAGAGGGGGATCAGCTCGCTCGGTTCCTCACACTCGTCGCCGAACATAAAAGCTCCATTGGCTTTACTGGCGCGCTGTTGATTGAACCCAAGCCGCAAGAACCCACAAAACATCAATACGATTACGACTGCTCTGCAGTGCACGGGTTTTTAGAGCGCTACGACTTGATGGGCGAGTATCAAGTCAACATCGAGGCAAACCATGCCACCCTGGCCGGCCACAGTTTTCACCACGAAGTTGCCTACGCACTAGAGAACGGAATCTTTGGAAGCGTGGATGCAAACCGCGGTGATGCACAAAACGGTTGGGATACTGATCAGTTCCCGAACTCGGTTGAGGAACTCTCGCTGGTGATGTACGAGATTATTCAAGCCGGAGGATTTACCACTGGCGGGTTCAACTTTGACACAAAGCTGCGGCGACAGAGCATGGACCGCACCGACCTATTCCATGGCCACATCGGAGGTATCGACACGCTTGCTCAGGCCCTGCTTGTCGCTGATGCACTCGTTCAGGATGGCTGTATCGAGCAGCATCGAAGTGGGCGCTATGCCGGATGGCAGGATGATCTTGGGCAGGAGATTCTGAGTTCTGCTTCGACTCTTGCCGAACTCGCAGATCGGGCAACTACAGCGGACCTTGACCCGACTCCCACCTCTGGCAGGCAGGAGTTCTTAGAAAACGAGGTCAACCGCGTTCTCTGGTCTGCCCCGTGAGTTCTGATGCAGTGGTGGCTGGAGTTGATTCGTCGACTCAATCAACCAAGGTTGAACTCCGAAAGGCTGTTTCAGGTGAACTGCTCGGATCTGGGTCCGCTCCGCACACCGAGGTTGTTCCACCCGTTGCCGAACAAGACCCCGAGGTTTGGTTGGCAGCGTTTCATCAGGCGTTCGCTCAGGCTAAACAGGAGGCAGGTCAGGACGGGCAGTCGGTGGAGGTCGCTGCGATCTCTGTCGCCGGTCAGCAGCACGGAATGGTCTGCTTGGATGCCCAAGATCAGGTGATTCGGCCTGCAAAACTTTGGTGCGATACCAGCAGCGCTTCCGATGCCGACTGGTTACTCGGGCAACTACCGGGGGGTGCCACTGGGTTTGCTCAAGCCTGCGGTTCAGTGCCCGTTGCAGCCTTCACCATTACCAAGCTCTCGTGGTTGCACCGTAATGAGCCCGAGTCATGGGACCGGCTGAGCACCGTTCTACTCCCCCATGACTGGATGACCTTCGCCCTAACGAACAACAAGGTGACAGACCGCGGGGATGCATCTGGAACTGGCTACTGGTCGCCGGCCACCAACGAGTACTGCTGGAATTTGCTCCGAATTGTGGACAGTTCTCTCGACTGGGAACAGATGCTGCCTCGAGTGCTCGGCCCGATTGAACCCGCTGGCGAGTGGAACAAAATTCTGGTTGCTCCCGGGACGGGCGACAACATGGCAGCGGCACTCGGCCTTGGCTTAGAGCCAGACGAGGTTGTCATCTCGTTGGGAACCTCGGGCACCGTGTTTTGTGTATCCGATCATGCCAGCAGCGACGACTCGGGTGCTGTGGCTGGGTTTGCAGATGCCACCGGAAAGTTTTTGCCGCTGGTGTGTACTCAGAATGCCACCAAGGTCACCGACACCATTGCCCGCCTCTGCGGGTTGGACCTTGCTGCGCTAGATGCTGCAGCGCTGGCATGCCCTGCCGGTGCGGGCGGGCTCACTCTGCTGCCCTACCTAGATGGCGAGCGAACACCGAATCGTCCCACCTCAACGGGTCAGATGAACGGACTGCGGACAGACACCACGGTCAGCCAGTTAGCTAGAGCTGCATTTGAGGGCGTGATCTGCGGATTGCTCGACGGCCTAGATGAACTATCACAACATGCTGATACTTCGGGGCGAATGTTGCTTGTTGGAGGAGGAGCGCACTCCCTGGCTTATCGACAGGTGCTAGCTGACTTAACCGGACGTGAGATTGTCACGAGCACTATCGATCAGGCCGTGGCAATGGGTGCATGCGTGCAAGCGGCAGCAACTTTGCTTGGCCGCGACCCGGCCGAGCTGCGATCAGACTGGTTGGTCGGGACCGAACAAATCACCCTTCCCGACTCGGCTGCAGCCCACAGAAGCCAAGAAATCAGGTCTCGCTATCGGCAGCTCAGAGATTCTTAGGCCGAGCCCGCAGCAACTGGCTCTTGTTCGGGCTCGCCAGGAGGGTCATGTAGTTGACCGGGTGGCAGGCGTGATGCAGCGAGCAATCCGAACAGGATGAAGATTGCAGCAATTCCGACTGTCAGGCGCATTGCGCTCACAAATGCCTCATCCGCTGCCGCTACCACAGCCTCGCTTCCGGGCGTGGCCCGAAGCTCTGTTATTGCGCCGCCACCTGTTGAGCGCACTGCTTGTGAAATCTGATCAGCCTGTTCGGCTGTCACACCCGGAACCTGTGAGACCTGATCTTTGGTAAACGCGCCAAGGCCCACGGCTAGGACTGCGCCGAGCACCGCTATTCCAAGCGCCGAGCCAATCTGCCGGCTGGTACTTTGGGTTCCTGATCCTTGACCGCTCTCCTCGAGTGGTACATCGGCAAGGCTCGCACCGGTGAGTTGCGCCGTAGCAAAGCCGATTCCGATGCCATAGGTAAAGAGCAGCGGAATGATCTCGGTGCCAGTATCTGGCTGAACAACCAGAGCAATGCCAGCAACACTGACTGCTTCAAAGATCATGCCAACCATGACTACAAATCGAGAACCCTTCTTCTGAGCCAGCTTGGCCACAAGTGGGGTTGCTAAGAATGCACCAGCGGCGATGAAGGCTAGGTAGACACCGGATTTGATTGGAGTAAACCCGAGCACATTTTGCAGGTACAGCGGCAAGACGAAGACCAAACCAAACTCGCCCAGACTGACGATCAACGCCGTTGTGTTACCCCAGCGGAATGACTTGAGCCCAAAGAGTGAGAGGTCGAGAACTACAACTTTGTCTGCCTTGTTGCGGCCCCGCTCAATGATCACAAATGCAGTTAGGCATGCCACCGAGAACAGAAAGGCTACGGGCACAATGCTGACAGGTGCGCCGGCAGGCCAGGTCAGCGCACCGAGTGAGAATGCTGCAGTGGGTTGAATCCAGCCGTACTGCTGACCCTCGATCATGGCAAAGACAAGGGCGGCTAGCCCGGCGCCGATCAGGACCGAGCCTGCGGGGTCTGCGCCACGTCGCGCTGAAGCGTCTTTGGTCTCGGGAACAAAGAAGATCGATAGCCCTAGCACCAGCAGACCGATTGGCAAGTTGATATAAAAAACCCAGCGCCAACTGTGATACGTGGTCAGCCAGCCGCCGAGCAGCGGGCCGATGGCCGCCATGCCACCAATGACTGAACCCCAGACTGCAAACGCTACTGCGCGTGACTTGCCAGTGAACAGCGTGTTCACTGAGGAAAGGGTGGTAGGCAGGATGATCGCAGCACCGATCCCCTGGAAGAATCTGGCGAAAATGAGTTGCGAGGCCGAGTCGGACTGACCAGCGAACATGCTTGCCCCGACGAAGATCACGATGCCGGTCAGGAACAGCAGTTTGCGTCCCCTAATGTCGGCGAGGCGACCGAAGTTGATCAGCAGCGCAGCAAAAACCAGGGCATAGATTGTATTAACCCACTCCGCATCGGCGAAGGTCATATTCAGATCTTTAATCATGCTGGGCAATGCGACGTTGACCACCGTGCCATCCACGATGATCATGGCAACGCCAAGCGAAAGCAGCGCTAGAGCTCCCCACGGGTTCTTTGCAGGCGGGTCTGCAACTGCGTCGTCAGGTCCGGAGGCTTCTGTGGCACCGATGTCGGCGCTCACGCGAACTTGACCAAAGTACGACGCTGTTGAGGCACGGCCGACAGTCTGGCACCCTTACGGCCCGCATCTGCTCATTAAGGCTCATATGCGCCCGGGTGGCCTACACCCACCCTGCTGGCCCCGCTGCGATCTGTTGCGAAGCTTGGCGTCGAGACCATGGGAACACCAGCCGGAGCATCCGCCCAAGACCAAGCAGTAATCGCCTGGGCGACTCGAGTCTGAAGCGCTGATCCGGTAGCGGGTGTCCACACTCCATGAGTTGGGTCAGCTAGACGGGGTTCGAGAGTATTGACAGCGTTCGCTGTAAGCACCTGCGACTCCGAGCAAGTGGGGTTGCTATCAGCACAGCCCTCTCCAAATCCCATCGACATTGCGCTGCCGCCGTTCCAGATGACGTTGCCAAAGATCCGAAGGTCATCATCCGCTTTCGATGGTGTCGGAGCGCCCGAACCAGTAGGTGCGGTGGTTGGGCCGGCAACTGCAAAGTGCTGCCAAGCAGTCACGAATGGTGCGGGGTTGTAGATGACATTGTTCGCAAAGGTCACATGCTTGTTTGGGATGTATTGACCACCCTCATCAGTAGTTCCCCAACCGCCAGCGCTGCGATGCGCGGCACAAGTCACCGTGTCACCGTCGCA
>JBAXCX010000091.1:0-11945 GCA_037141255.1 Actinomycetes bacterium
GTCGAATCCTTCGGCTTCAGCGAGCATGTAATAGGCCTCCAGGGTTCCGGGGCCGTCGAACACGCTCTCAATGTTTCCATCGGCGTCGAGGTTCAGGTTTGATCCGTACATCTGGAACCACACGTGGGTGTCGTCCTCTACGCATTCCAACGTGTGCTGCGACCCTGCCGGTTCGTACAGAAATGACCCAGCCCGGTTGACGTAATCGTATTCCTGATATTTCCATGCTCCGCTTGTGGTGTAGCCGAACACCGGGCCGGTATGGCGGTGGGTCTGAACGGCGTAATTTTTTTGGAAAATGTTCTCGACGATCCAAAGGCCTTGGCCATGGTCCACTTGGATCACTTTGAGTTTGTTGCCTCCACCGATTTCCACAAACGGCAGGTCCTCGGCTCCGCGGTGTACAGCTTCAGTCACGTTTTCCCCATTCCGACCCATTTGGGAGGTGGTCGCTTCGTACGAGAGTGCCCATGTGCATCTCGTTGCGTGCCAAGATAGCCGCACCCAATCGAGGAGACACTGCAGTGAGCTTGCATGATAAGGATTCAATCGAAGGTCACCTAGACGACTCGATCTTCTCGAGTAAGGGACTTTCGCAGGCCACCCCGAAGTACAAGTTCCCCCTGCTGGAACTCAAACCCGATGAGGCCTATCAGGCCGTGCACGACGAACTGATGCTCGATGGCAACTCCCGACAGAATCTGGCGACGTTTTGCCAGACTTGGGAGGAGCCGCAAGTCCATGCGCTCATGGATCTGTGTATTGACAAAAACCTGATCGACAAAGACGAGTACCCACAAGCTGCGGAGCTCGAACGACGCTGCGTGCATATGTTGGCGGATCTCTGGAACGCCCCAGATGCCGATAACACCATCGGAACCTCGGGGATTGGCTCATCCGAGGCGTGCATGCTTGCCGGCATGGCTGCCAAGTGGAGGTGGCGTGAGCGTCGTCGGGCCGAGGGCAAGTCCACTGACTCTCCAAATATGGTCTGCGGCCCCGTACAGGTGGTCTGGCATAAATTTGCAAAATATTGGGACATCGAGATGAGGGAAATCGGTATGTCCCCCGGCAAGTACTGCATGGATGTTGAGCAGATGCTTGAACTCGTAGACGAGAACACCATTCTGGTGATGCCGACCTTCGGGGTGACCTACACCGGCACCTATGAGCCAGTCCAAGAACTTGCCGAGGCGCTTGATCGCTTGCAGGCCGAAACTGGCCTAGATGTCGATATCCACGTAGACGGTGCAAGTGGAGCATTTCTGGCTCCCTTCTGCGCACCAGAGGTGATCTGGGACTTTCGTCTGCCAAGAGTGAAATCCATCAGTAGCTCGGGACATAAGTTTGGGCTAGCTCCACTCGGAGTGGGCTGGGTTGTCTGGCGAGACATCGCAGAACTTCCCGATGATCTCATCTTTCATGTCACCTACCTCGGTGGGGATATGCCCGTTTTTCAGATCAACTTCTCCAGGCCAGCGGGGCAGATTGCTGCGCAGTATTACGACTTCTTGCGACTTGGCCGTGAGGGATATCATCGAGTTCACCAAGCCTCCTATGACAGCTGCGCCGTCATTGCAGAGGCCATCGTCAAGCTTGGCCCCTTTGAGCTGATCTGTTCGGGTGACCCACTCACAGGAATTCCCGCAGTGACTTGGAAACTGATCGACGGGGTGGATCCGGGTTACACCCTGTACGACCTTGCTGATCGGCTTAGGATTCGCGGTTGGCAGGTGCCGGCTTACCCGCTCACCGGCTCGCTCAGCGATCTTGCAGTGCAGCGAGTGTTGATTCGTCAGGACCTGAGTCGCGATCTCGTTGAGATTCTGCTGAAAGATTTTGAAGATGCCGTTGCTCACTTTGATAGCCACCCCGTAGCGGTGTCGATGACCAAGGAAGAGTCAAGCGGTTTCTGTCACCTCTAAGGCCCGCACCCGAGAGCGCTGGGGCAAGTTGTTGCTCTGTAGATCTAACCAGGAGGGTCGGCGAGTCGGTCAATGCATTGGCCAGCAGCAATTCGAGACAAGTCCTCAACGCTGAGAGAGACCAACTCGGCCACCCGGCTGCGATCCTCGGCGGCAGGAATCTGAACTTTGCGTTGTACTGCTAGAACGCGCGCGCCAGCGCTCTGTGCCGAGGCAAGGCCAGTCAGGGAATCTTCAATTGCGACTGAGTTTGCGATATCAACGCCTAGTCGCTCTGCGGCAAGAAGATACGGCTCAGGGTGTGGCTTTCCATGCGTGACGTTGTCCCCGCTGACAACGGCTTGAAACGTACCCGCTGGGACACTTGAGACAATCTGATCTGCGATTGCTTGATAGGACATCGTCACGAGAGCGCAAGGTACTTCGGCCGACATCAGAGCGGCGAGAAGATCCAGACTGCCGGGTTGCCACGGGACTGCTGTGCCGATGTCGGCAACAACGCTCTGCACCATGATCTCCACAATCTCTGGCACTGACAGGTCAATCCCTCGAGCCTGTAGCGCGGCGCCAGAAACGGGAAGGGCATTGCCAACAAGTGAGAGTTCATCTTGTTCAGTCCACTCAAACCCATAGGTCTGAGCCAGCTTGTGCTCGGCTGCAGCCCAGCACGGCTCTGAGTCAATAAGTGTTCCATCTAGGTCCCAGAGCACGGCCGCAGGTAAGAGCATTACGGGAATCTAGGCGGGTTCAGCTCGTTACGCCGAGTCGGCAAAACAGAGGCAATTCCTCTTCAAAACTAGAACGCGTTATCGTTCACCCTATGGAGATCATCGACAGTGTATTGACCAATCCAGAAGCCTTTCAGCGGATGGAGCACCACGAGGTGTTTGCTCAGCTTCGCCAAGAAGATCCGGTGCATTGGACTGAGGAAGCAACCGGTCCTGGTTTTTGGTCAATTACCAAGCATGCGGACCTGAAGTTGATCAATCGCGATGCCGAGGGGTTTAGCTCCGAGGCCAACGGAGTCAACATTATTGAATTCAATGATGTTGAATCTGGCTTTGATATGCGGGGCAAGATCATGTTGATGACCGACCCGCCTCGCCATACTCGCTACCGACTCTTGGTCAACAAGGGCTTTACCCCTCGCATGATTGCTCTGATTGAACAGCACTTGCGATTTCGCACGGAGCTGATCGTTGATCAGATCATCGAAGACGGAACCTGCGACTTTGTGACTGACCTTGCAGCAGAGCTCCCGTTGCAGGCAATTGCCGAGATCATGGGCGTGCCCGACGAGGATCGGCACCTGCTCTTTGACTGGTCCAACCGAATGGTCGGTGCCGATGACCCGGAGTATCAGAGCGAGAATCCTGATGAAGCAACCATGGCAGCAGCCGAGTTGTATATGTATGCAGCGAGCCTCGGCGAAGCCCGCCGCGATGACCCTCGCGAGGATGTTGTTACCAAACTGATTAACGCAGAGATCGATGGGGATCGCCTGACCCAAGAGGAGTTCGAACTCTTCATTCTGCTGCTGGCTGTGGCGGGCAACGAGACCACACGCAACGCAACTGCGCACGGAATGATTGCGCTTATGGAAAATCCGGAACAGCTCGCCAAGTTGCGAAGTGACCCCGACAAGTACATCGATGGCGCAGTCGAAGAGGTCCTTCGTTGGGCTACCCCCGTGCTGCACTTCCGTCGCACTGCAATGAAAGATCTTGAGCTGCGCGGTAAGCAGATCAAGACCGGAGACAAAGTCGTCATGTGGCACATCTCAGCTAACCGTGATGAGGAAGTCTTTGATGATCCCTTTGTGTTCGATATCGAACGTACACCGAATGATCACATTGCCTTTGGTGGTGGCGGTGCGCACTTCTGCTTAGGAACAAACCTGGCGCGCATGGAACTGCGTCTGATCTTCCACGAGATTGTCTCTCGCATGGAAGACATCGAATTTGATGGCGATATTGAACGGCTGCGATCTAACTTTATTGGTGGCGTCAAGCACATTCCGATTCGCTTCACACCTGCTGAGCGCAAGCACGCCGAAGGAAAAACCGTCAGCAGCTAGCTCATTCGGCCGTAAAGCTGAGTGAGGCCGAGTTCATGCAGAAACGCTGCCCCGTTGGCCTTGGGCCATCGGGGAACACGTGCCCTAGGTGCGCGCCACAGTGAGCGCAAACGGCTTCGGTTCGAGACATCCCATGACTGCGATCCTCAATCAAGGTGACCTTTTCTGGGTCGAGTGCCTGAAAGAACGAAGGCCACCCTGAGCCAGAGTCGTACTTGGTATCCGAAGAAAACAAGGGCATCTCGCAAACCACGCAGCGGTAGGTTCCCGAATCTTTTTTGTCCCAGTAGGCGCCCGAGAAGGCAGGCTCGGTACCAGCTTGTTGAGTAACGATGAATTGCTCTGCGCTGAGCCGTTCCCGAAGCTGGTTCTCGTCGAGATCCGTTCTGAGTGGCGTCTCTTCTGCAGGGTCATTTGCTTCAGGCATTCCGCTGAGGTTATCGGAGTGTGGCGACCTGATGATGTCGGTAGGCTCACCGTGTTCGCAATCTCCAGCAAGGAACGACCGACATGTCTACACCAAGCGATCCCTTTCCGGCTTTGCCGCCGAACCCCTTTGCCGATCGGGTTGACCACTCGGTTGATCGCGAGCCAAAGCTCGTCCGCACTGCAGTGCGACAACTGAAAAAAGAAGAGGAACTCAAGCCTCTGCAGGCAGAACTGCTCGTGCTGCAGCGCTACTTGGAAGAAAATGACAAACGCATGGTCGTTCTCTTCGAAGGCCGAGATGCCGCTGGTAAGGGCGGCACCATTCGAAGAGTTACTCGTTATATGAACGAAAAGCACTACCGAGTCGTGGCACTTGGTAAACCAACTGAGGAGCAACGATCGCAGTGGTTTTTTCAGAAGTACATCGCAGAGTTTCCAACTGGCGGAGAGATGGTGCTCTTTGATCGCAGTTGGTATAACCGCGCAATGGTTGAGCCAGTGTTTAACTTCTGTTCCGACAAGGAATACAAAGACTTTATGCGTGGCGTGGTCGGCTTCGAAAAAGACCTTGTGCGGCAGGGAACCATTTTGGTGAAGTTGTATTTCAGCGTGACAAAACGCGAGCAGAAGCGGCGTTTCGACCGCCGCCGCAATGACCCGTTGCGTCAGTGGAAACTCAGCGAGATCGATGTTCAAGCTCAAGAGCATTGGGCAGATTTCACCGACCGCAAGTACTCCATGTTGAAAAAAACCAGCACGGTTGAAGCTCCATGGACAGTGATCCGGTCGAAGAACAAGCACCTAGCGCGACTGAACGCAATGCGGGTGATTTTGAACGCAGTGGATTATGGAGAGCGCAACCCAGAGGTCAACTATGTGCCCGATCCCTCGATCGTGGTATCGGGAGCACAAGAGTTAGCCATTATGGAAGCCGACAGAATCCGCAAGGGTCGGTTCACGAAGTAGCACTGCGCCTGCGCAGGACTCGGCCTAATCGTTCGCGGTTATATCGCTGCACCATGACAAACGGCAGGTGAGCACAAATGCCGAACAGAATCATGAATGCTCCAAGTAGAGGCCGACACCAGATGAGAAAGAGAGGTCCCGCGCTCAGATTGAGCCAATGCACCGTCTCCGCCCGGCGAGTCTCGGCCATGAATCGCTCAAGGTGCTCGGTGGATCGGTTCAGGATGTGGCGCTTTGAAAACCCATCAGGGAACAGGTCACCTTGTTCGGGAAGGCGATCTTTCCAGCTACGAATCTTCAATTTTCGCTGATAGAAGTTGCCCTCATCTTCAAAGCTCCGAGCTCGCGTGAGCCAGGTGTCATGATCGAAGCGCCGCACCGGAACCTTGTGGATCGCAAACCCCGTGCTGAATCCAATGAACAGCCAAGCCAGCACCGATACGAAGACTGCAGCGATGTCAGGTAGTTGAATCAACACGGCTTTTGGCTTCGGGCTCCAACTGAAATTTTTCTCCCACGCCAGGTAACACTTTGGCAAAAGTAGGTTTTCCAAATTGACCACGCAAATATGCAGAAGAAAAAGGCAACAAGGATCGGGAATACCAACGCAGTCATGGGACCAAAATTGCCGACCTGACGAAACATCCAAGCAAGCTGCGCAGCGAACGCAGCGTAGACAACGAGGGCTATCCAAGCGGTGCGTTCAGACAGGGCTGCCTCGACCAGCAACGCAGTGGCGCTTCCGAGGCTCGTGATCCATAGCACTGCCGCCAAGAGGCGGACCGGGTTTGTTGATCCAGCGCCCGTGGCAAAATTCTTTGCCCAGCCCTCGCAGAGTTGACGCAGGCCGTTTGGATACATTCGAAACCGCACTTGGTTGGCTCCGCGAAACAGTTCCACTCGTTGACCACTCTGCCGATAATTCGCAGCCAGTGCTAAGTCTTCGACAATCTGATCTTTCACTGCTTCATGTCCGCCTGCACGCAAGTAGGCCGCAGGGGTTGTCACAAGAACAGGCCCGAATGCACCCGTTGACTTTGTTGCTGAGGACATCGCAGTTCCCATCAGGGCAACCACATTGAATAGCGCCGAGAGTTTCTCGTAGGGGCGCTTTGTTTGATGCCAAGGCTGAACTGAGACCAAGGCCCCAGTCGCTGACTGCTGGTCAACGAGAAGTTGAACAACCTCTGGATCCACCCGGACGTCGGCATCAAAAAACACCAGCCCGCGGTGCTCGTCTTGGGAGCCCGCCCGTAGATATTCAAACCCGTTGTGGCAGGCCCAACTCTTGCCAGTCCAACCGTCTGGCAGGTCGGGGGCATCAATGACTTCCACACCAGCAAACCCCGAGGCGATCTGCACGGTTTTATCTGTGGAGTGGTCATTGATGATCAGGACCCGATTGCCACTGTGTGGCAGCGTTGCAAGGTCGCTCAGCAGCAGGCCAATGGACTCGGCCTCGTTGCGTGCGGGAATAATCACATCAAACCCGTGGAGGCTGCTTGAGTGGTGAACGGTGGCGGCGGCAGAGCGCAGCTGCGTGACAGTCTTTGTCCGTCCAAAAATGATCCATCCCAGAGTCCACCCAACAAGACAGAACACAATGGTGATCACGTACCTGAGCCTCTCTCAGTCCGAAGCGACAGACCCCTGCACGGCTGCAGGCATGGTGACTGAGGACTCTGAGCTTACCGCTGATATTGTCCATAACTTGAGCGGGGAAACCCAACTAGGGAGTTGTTGTGTTGAAGTTCACCGATGAACACGAATCGTTTCGGGCACTGGTCAGAGACGTGGTGCAAAAAGAGATTGACCCTCATGCTGATGAGTGGGAACACGCCGGCATGTTCCCGGCCCATCGCCTTTTCAAAAAGTTTGGGTCTCTTGGATTGATTGGAATTGAATACGACGAGGAATTCGGTGGAGCTGCTGCTGACCACAGCTACACCATGATCTTTGGTGAAGAGATCGGTCGGGCTGCGTCACTCGGAGTTGCCATGGCGCTCTCGGTACAAACAGACATGGCAACGCCCACGCTGCATCAGTTTGGTAGTACTGAACTGAAAGAAAAGTTCCTCTGTGGAGCGATCTCTGGTGACCTCGTTGCAGCGGTTGGAATCAGCGAGGCAGATGCGGGTAGCGATGTTGCCGGTCTGCGCACACGAGCAGTTATTGACGGTGACGAATGGGTCATCAATGGGTCAAAGATGTGGATTACCAATGGCGCTCAAGCCGATTGGATCTGCCTGCTATGCCGAACCTCTGACGAGGGCGGATTTCGCGGCATGTCGCAGATTATTGTTCCCACCGAATCCGAGGGCTTTTCAGTGAGTCGAACCCTCGACAAGCTCGGCATGCGGGCATCAGATACTGCGGAATTGACGTTCCAAGATGTGCGAGTCCCAGTGGAATACGCCATCGGTGAAATCGGCCGAGGCTTTCAGCAGCAAATGGGCCAGTTTCAGAACGAACGCATGATTGCCGCTTACCAGATGGTTGGGGCGGTCGAACTGGCGCTCACTCGGACGGTGGCTTACCTCAAGGAGCGGCAGGCTTTTGGTGCGCCGCTGCTGGCCAACCAGTCTCTTCAATACGAACTTGCCGACCTAGCTTCTGAACTCGACATGATGCGGCATCACAACTGGGCTGCGGCCGCTGCTTACATGGATGGCCAAGACATCACGCGGCACGCGACCGTAGCCAAATTGCGTTCCGCTCGTCTTGCGCGCCGCATGGCAGACCTAGCTGTGCAGTACCACGGCGGCATGGGCTACGTAGAAGAAAACTGGCCAGCGCGCTTCTACCGAGACACACGCTTGTGGTCAATTGGTGGTGGCGCGGATGAAGTGATGTTGCGCACCCTTGCGCGCATGAACGGGATCATCGGAGACTGACCCAGTAGTCACCACTTCAGCGTGTAGCTTAAAGAATCAAAACCAATCCGGGGAGCTCGCACCAGCGGGCTGAGAGAGTGGCTCAGGGCCACTGACCCGCAACCTGATCTGGGTAATGCCAGCGGAGGGAGATCATGAGTTCTGCAGTGGTATTTTCGGGGGGGCCTCATCCCCTTGTGGTGGATCTAGACGGGTTACGCGCCAGTGATGTTTCACGAAGCAGCCTGAGCGAGGTCAATAGCGAGGTCGCTCGCGCTGTTGGTCAGCTAAATCCGCAGTTTGTCGTTGCAGCCGACTCTGGACTTCACCTTGCTCTGAGCTGTGGTCTGATACCGGACCTCGTGATCGGAGATATGGATTCAGTAGATCCAGCGCTTCTTGATCAAGCCTTGCAAGGTGGTGCAGAGGTTCGATCGTTCCCGACCGACAAGGAAGCCACAGACCTAGAACTGGCTCTGGAGGCATTACGGGGATTGTCTGTGGGTGACCTGAGCGCCGTCACGGTGATCGGTAGTGGCGCCGGCCGCCTGGATCACCTCTTTGCGGGGGTCATGCTCCTTGCATCGCAGCGGTTTGCTGACCTACAGATCGACGCATGGTTTGGTGATACCTACCTAGCAGTCGTTCGCGGCTCGGCCTCGGTAACGGGGGCCCCGGGGCAGATACTGTCGGTTCTGGCAGTGCATGGACCAGCCGTGGGGGTTCGTAGCACGGGGCTCCGGTGGGCTTTTTGCGGTGAAGACCTTGAGCCAGGATCCAGCCGGGGAGTCTCTAACGAGTTCGTGGAAGCAGTTGCGCATCTCAGCGTTGATCAGGGGTGTGTTGCGGTTATCACCAACCCGCAGAGGCAGTCATGAGGATCCCTGGCTCGAACCGATCTCTCCTCTGGAGTTGTTGCGCTGCGTCCGTCCTCAGCCTCGCGCTGTTCGCTGCATCCTGCAGTCCCGACCACAGCGACTCTGTTGCGACTCGCCCTGCGGGAAAGGATTCGGTGAGTGCTGCTGAGGTGACGCTTGTTACCTACGATGCGTTCGCTGTACCAAAAGAAGCAGCAGCAGAGTTCAAGAAACTGACGGGAGCCAGCATCAAGGTGGTTGCCACGGGAGACACCGGCACCATGTTGACGAAGGCGCTGCTGTCAGCCGGAGCGCCCGAGGGGGATGTGATCTTTGGAATCGACAACACGCTGGCAACCCGAGCAGTTTCAGAGAACCTCTTGGCACCTTTTCAACCCGTCGGCCTTGCAAAAATCCCAAGGTCTTTGCGGCTAGCGGGCAAGGCCGGTGAACTTCTCGTTCCTATCGACACCGGAGACGTCTGTATCAACATCGATCAGGAGTGGTTTGCAGGCAAGGGTATCGAGGCGCCAACTCGCATGAATCAGCTCACCGATCTGGCCTATCGAGACTTGCTCGTAATCGAAAGCCCGGTGACCTCCTCGCCGGGTCTCGCTTTTCTCATTGGGACCATTGCGCGCCAAGGGGAACGCGGTTGGCAGGAGTACTGGCAGCAACTCAAAGACAACGGCGTACGAGTTCGACCGAGCTGGGACGATGCCTATTACTCGGACTACACCGTGTCGGGCGGAGACCGCCCCCTCGTGCTGTCCTATGCATCGAGTCCACCTGCGGAGGTGGTCTTTAGCGAGGGCAAGCGAACACAGCCAGCCTCCACGGTACTGCTCGACAGTTGCGTGGCTCAGGTTGAGTATGCAGGGATTCTTGATGGTGCGCGAGAACCAGAACTTGCGCAGAAACTCGTTGAGTTCATGCTCAGTCCCGCTTGGCAAAAGGCGTTGCCACTTTCTAACTATGTCTTTCCGGTGATAGATGTGCCGCTGCCGGAGGTGTTTCAGAAGTTCGCTTCTCGAGCAAAAGATCCGTTGACTCTGGACCCTGACCTGATCAGTGCTCAACGAGATGTGTGGATCGAGCAGTGGCGAGAGAAAATGGAGTGAGGTCACTCACCGAGCAGGGCCGTGGAGTGCGACTCGGCGCTGAGCCACCAGTGCGGACCCGCCGCCGCGCCTCGCCACTTGGAGTGTTCGTGGTCGGTGCCGTGTTCGTCATGATTGCGCTGCCGATTGCCGCTGTGCTTCTGCGGGCGGTGCAGCCCGATGGGGTATGGGGAACCGAGGCTGTCACTCGGATTCTCGGCTCTCCTCGAACTTGGAGGCTCATTGCCGTAACCGTTGCCCAAGCGCTGGCGTCTTGCACGCTCACGATTGCCGTCGGCGTTCCTGTTGCATGGGTGTTTTCTCGGTTTCGTTTTCCAGCCCGCTCGTTTTTCCGCGCCCTTGCCACCGTTCCTTTTGTTCTTCCTAGCGTGGTGATCGGCGCGGCTTTTGCCTCGCTTCTTGGGCCGCAAGGACTGGTTGACGCTCGTGGTACCTGGTGGGCGATTCTGGTGGCACAACTGTGTTTCAACTTGGCGGTGGTAGTGCGAACGGTTGGGGCCGCACTCAGTGGGCTTGATCCCAGCCAAGAGGCCGCAGCACGAATGTTGGGAGACTCCCCGTTCCAAGCTGCTCGAAGAGTGGTGTTGCCTGCAGTGCTGCCAGCAATTTCCGCTGCGGCAGTCGTGGTGTTTTTATTCTGTTTCACGAGCTTTGGGGTGATTGTCATGCTGGGTGGAGGTTCCGTCACCACCGTGGAGGTAGAGATCTGGACTCGAGCCACTCGCCAGTTTGATATCTCCGGTGCAGCAGTTCTCTGCGCGATACAACTTGTGGCAGTGCTCGCCACCCTGAGCATTCATGCTCGCATCAGTCGAAAGCGCTCGACGAGTTTCTCCGTGACCTTGCAACGCACTGATCGAATGCCCCGGACCTTGTGGGAATGGTCAGCCGTGGGCGCTGCGGTAACAGTGGTCATCATTGTTTGCGGCCTACCTATCGCGGCACTATTTGAACGCTCCTTGGAAGTGAATGGTGGAATTGGATTTGAACATTGGCAACGCCTTGGCTCGGCCGCTGAGGGGACCGGATTGAGCATCGACCCGCTCTCCGCGATGTTGAACTCCCTGCTCATCGCCACGGCCGCCTCGGTTGCTGCAGTGTTTCTCGGGGTTGCATCGGCTCGAGTCATTGCTCATCGGCCCGGAGGCAGTGCCGATCGGATACTCCTGTTGCCAGTTGGCGTTTCTGCTACAACACTTGGACTTGGGTTCTTGTTGCTAGCTGGCCGGCCCCCGTTTGATCTCCGAGGGTCCCTCTGGCTCGTGCCTGTTGCTCAGGCTTTAGTTGCCATCCCGCTTGTTGTTCGATCCGTCCTGCCTGCGCTGCAGTCCCTCCCACCCTCGCTTGACGAGGCCGGACAGCTTCTCGGGGTGACTGCGCAAGGTCGGTTCTGGCGTATTGAACTCCCCGCGATTCGACCAGCAGTGATTGCTGGCGCCGGACTCGCCTTTGTTGCATGCCTCGGGGAGTTTGGTGCCACGGTGTTTCTAGTCCGAGCCGCTCGCCCAACTGCTCCCGTAGCAATCGAGCGGCTGCTGAGCCGACCGGGTGGAGCTGGTTTTGGTCAAGCTATGGCGCTGTCGTGCATTCTGGTGTTGTTCTGCGCAACCGTTCTGCTTCTCGTGGATTGGTTTGCAGCAGGGGATCAGGGCCTAGACCTTTCTTTCTAATGTTCCCTCGGCTCACGCTCCCTCCGC
>JBAXCX010000092.1:0-11722 GCA_037141255.1 Actinomycetes bacterium
GGCCACGGTGGACTGTCGGGCAAAATCAAAGTTCGACATCCCCACGAAGCCAATGAGTGGCAGCAAACCAAGCGCCACGACCGCTTGCCAGTCCTTTCGCCACTTTGACCCCACTAGGAGCGCCAACACGGGGGAGGCAAAAAACACATACCGCAGGTTGGCGTAGACCGGGCCGGTACGAAGGGTGACGAGCAAGAACAAGAAGGGCACTGCAGCGGCCACCCAACTCAACAAGGATTCATTTGCGGTTGCGCTCTTTCTCAATATCTGAAAGAGCAGGAGTGCAAAGAACAGTAAGAATCCGACTTTCCAGGGCCAACCGCCCAGCCAGGGGCCCTCGGTAAAGCCCCCGATTGGAACTCGAAAACCGAACCATCCGGGCAACTGCTGCCGGCCAAATAATTGAGCTCGATCAGCAAGGCTGAAGCCCTCCCGATCGAAGTAGTTGTTTCTACGCGGCGTGCCAGCCAGAGTGATGAACAGCAGTGGAAATGCTCCGAGAACCACCCCGAGCCCAACCTGTAAAATAGGACGCAGGACTGAGGTAACACGTAGGGCAACACCCCCGCTCAACTGCCAGGCCTCCCGCAGGATTCGCCAGCCAAGCCAGAGCAGAGCCGGAGCTGTTAGGTAGAGCGAGCCCGGGTTGATCCAAAGCCCAATACCAGTCACTAGGCCTGCTGCTAGCAAACTCTTTCGAGACATCGCCGCCGAACCCATCAGCTCTGAAGGGGAACGACGATGCTCCATCCTGAGAATGATGAAGATCGTTCCAAGGCCAGCGGTTACGGCGGGTACGAAATACATCGTTTCCCTGCTGGCGAAGAACACTGCTGCCATGGGAAAACACCACACACATGCGGCAGCTAGAAGGGCTCGTCGCTTTGACCAGAAAAGCTGCCGTCCAATACCAAAGGCGATTCCTGCGTTGACGAGTCCAACAAAGACTGTTGGTAGACGCAGAGCAAACACGTTCATGCCAAAGGCCCGGATTGACAATGCGATTCCAAAGAGCCAAGGGGTTCCGCCGTAGGGCTGCCCTCGCATGAGAAGTGGCAACTCGCCGCGAAGTAGTTGCTGGGCAAGCAGTCCAAACTCGGCCTCATCCGAATCCGGCCCAGGTTCTATTGCGGTGTAATAGTGGTATCGAAGGGCCACTCCGACAGCAACAGCAACAGCCACAGCCACGAGTGCTGCAACGGTGGTCGGGTCGGAGAGTCGCCGCACCAACCACCGACGAGTGTCAGGCTCGCTCACTTCGCCTTACCTGTTGTGCTTCCGATCTCGGTTTGGATGCTTTCCGAGTCATTCAACATCTCGCCAGAAGGTAGCCGTTTCAACAACTCGGTAGGTGACACTGTGGGCACCGCCGAGACGGCTAGGTAAGCCAACCGTCGCTGCTCTCTACTCACTTGTCTGACAGAAGAGATGATGAAGCCGCAGGTCAGCAGCAAAAAGGCAATGAGCTGCAGGGCCACGGCCAAGAGCGCTGTCGGGAGGCGCAGCACCAAACCGGTTTCGATGAACTCCTCAATCACCGGAATCCCAAGAATCAGAGCCGCAAGCGTGAGAAGGAGCGCACCGAAACCAAAGAAGCGTTTGGGGTGCAAGTCCCTAAAGAGTCGCAGCGCACTCCAGAGAATCTTGAAGCCATCGGTATAGGTTCCGAGTTTGCTCTCGGACCCATCGGGCCGAGAGAAGTAACGGGCCGGTATCTCGCAGAATTCCAGCTTGAGTTCTGACGCGTGAGCAAGGAGTTCAGTCTCGATATCGAATCCAGATGTCGTCGCTGGGAAGGACTTCACAAACCTGCGAGACATTGCCCGGTACCCAGAGAACGCATCTCCGATTGGCGAGTCAAACATCCAGGAGTACAACTGCGAAAAAAACTTGTTTCCGATCGCGTGACCAGAGGGGTACTCACGCCCATCGCGATCAGAGGGCACTCGGGCGCCGACGACCATGTCGAGCACATCGCTCTGTAGACGCTCCACCATGTCTGCAGCAACCTCTGGCTCGTAGGTGCCGTCGCCGTCAACCATGAGGTAGATATCAGCCTCAACCTCGCTAAACATCTTCCGCACCACGCTGCCCTTGCCACGTCGAGTTGCAGGCACGACTACAGCTCCTGCCGCTCGAGCAACCGCTGCAGTGTCGTCGGTAGACATGTTGTCAAAGACATAGACCGTGGACTCTGGCAACACTCGGCGAAAGTCTTCAACGACTCCCGCAATCGTGGCGGACTCATTGAAACAGGGGACGAGAACAGCAGTGAGTACTCCCTGAGCAGCATCAGCAGACATTATTCAGCGGCCTCCGCTAGCGCCTCGGATAGTGCAGGGTGAACGAACAAGCTCTCGGCAATATCGCTCACCGTCAGACTGTTGGTGACAGCTAATGCCAGAACTGAGATCAGTTCAGCCGCATGCCTGCCAACGATGGATCCACCAAGCACCACGCCCGTTGCGGGGTCAGAAATGATCTTGACAAAGCCACGAGAATCGTTGTTGATCAGAGCCTTCGCTTGGGAACCAAAGGGCACCTTAGTCACCCGAACCTTGCGACCCTCTGCGAACGCATCGGCCTCGGCAAGGCCAACGTCTGAGATCTCTGGTTCGGTGAAAATTGCCGAGGCTGCCTTCTCATAATCAAGGTGGCGGTGATCGACTTTGTGCAGTCCCATGACATGCTCAGCAATCTTTCTTCCTTGCATTGAGGCCACTGAGGCCAAGGGCAACTTTCCGGATAGGTCGCCTGCAACATAGATATGCGGAACATTTGATCGCAGATGATGGTCAAGGCCTTTGACCCATGGGCCATCCATTTCAACCCCTACTTCGACTAGACCAAGGCCTTCGGAGTTGGGTTGCGATCCAATAGCTAACAGCACATGACTGCCCTCTGCCATGCGGCCATCATCACAGCGCAGGATCACCCCGCCAGAGTCAGTACGATCAAGGCTCACTGCTCGAGCACCTTTGTAGAGTTGCACCCCTCGTCGCAAGAAGTCAGCCTCAAGGACTGCCGCAACCTCGGGGTCCTTAGTTGGCAGCACCTGCTGCCGAGAAACAATCAGTGTGACCTTCGAACCAAAGCTCGAAAACATGTGAACAAACTCCACTCCAGTTACTCCCGAACCAACCACAATCAAGTGTTCGGGCATGGACTGCGGCGGGTAAGCGTCCCGGGTCGTGAGCACCCGGTCGCCATCGGGAGTGCACCACTCAGGAATCCTCGGGCGACTACCAGTTGAAACCAAAATCGCATCGGCAGAAAATGTTTGCTCACCGCTAGCTGTGGTGGCTACAACCGTATGGTCATCGATAAGTCGTCCCGTTCCACTGACTAGGTTGACGTTCTGGCTCTGCAGCAAACGCCGATTTGAGCTCTCAAGTTGGGCGGTCATGACTGATATTCGAGTGCGCAGGGCATCTAGATCTACATGCGGGTCCATGGACTCAAGACCCATGCCCGCCGATGAGCGGATCTGATTCAGCTCACCACCCGTGACGATCATTGCCTTTGAGGGAATGCAATCCCACAGGTTTGCCGCCCCGCCAAGAATGTCTCGCTCGATCAAGGTGACATCGGCACCAAGGCGAGCCGCATAGGTTGCTGCGCTCACACCGGCGGGTCCACCCCCAATAATCACAAAACTCAGACTCATGGCCGTAGCGTACCGGGCTAAGTCGTACTGCTGGGACCTCAGGGCACGAGTCCCCCACAGTGCTCTACTAGCTTGTAGGGGTGACCTCCGCAGAAGACGAGAGACAAATCGAGGAGCTACAGAGCACGGTTCAGCAACTCCGCAAGGACTTGCTGACCACCCGTGATGCTCTTATCGGCGCACAAGCCGAATCCGCCACGCTCAAGGTGCGTAACCGCGAGATCGAGGTCCGTGTTGCTCAGGTAGAGCAGGCTCTCGCCACGCACAATCGCATCAGTCGGGTTATCGAGCGGGCCACGAATCACCGGCTTACTCGCGGCCTAAGCCGAAGAGTGAAATCGCTCACTGGCTAGGTCCGTCTACTGAGTCAAAGCCCTAACAACCTCGTCTAATGGCTCACGAAAGTCCCTACTAGATGTGAACCCATGCGACCGCCAGGCAAACCCGTCGAGTACTGAGTTCGCTGGGCGTGCTGCTGGGCGCGGTGGATCGAGCTCGGCTGTGGTGATCGCCGAGATACGGCTGGGATCGTGACCTGCTGCGCTGAACACTGCTTGGGCAAACTCATACCAACTCACCGCACCTTGGTTGGTGGTGTGAAACACGCCCGGCACCCGCTCCACGCCAAGTTTTGCCAGCATCTGTGCAAGGTCGCCTGCAAAGGTCGGGTGGCCAATTTGGTCATCAACAAAGGACAGCGTGTCACGCTCCCCCGCAAGGCGCAGCAGGGTCTTGACCATGTTGTTGCCGTGAGCCCCGCAGACCCACGAAGTACGAGCAATCGTCCATCCCGGGTCGATCTCCATCTCTCCACCGAGTTTGGTTCGGCCGTACACCGACTGCGGGTTGGTTGCATCCCTTTCCACGTACGGGCCGTGCTTGGTTCCGTCGAAGACATAATCCGTTGAGACGTACACCACATGAGCGCCAACCCGGCGAGCGCCATCGGCTACAAATCTGGTCGCCACGCAGTTCACCAAGTAGGCCATTTCGCTCTGCTCCTCGCAGAGGTCAACCGCAGTGAATGCCGCACCGTGGATGATCAGATCGGGCGCCCATTGAGTGATGACTCCAAGCACATGATCGCGATCTGTCAGATCGTGCTCCGGCAGGTCAAGGCCAAGAACCTGATGATGGTGCTGCGGCTCGAGCAGGGCCATGAGTTCAGTGCCGAGCTGACCGCGAGCACCAGTGATCAGAATGCGCATTCGAGTTCCTTCAGTTCGAGAAGAATTAGCGGTTCTTGACCCGTTCCAGCAGCGGTTGCCACCAGGCAGAGTTCTCGGAATAAAAGCGCACGGTTTCTTCGAGCGCCTCATCAAACGAATAGCGGGGACTCCAGCCTAAGGCTGCAACCTTGTCGGTTGCTATGGAGTAGCGACGGTCGTGACCTTTGCGGTCCTGCACGTACTCGACAGCGGATTCGTCTTTACCTAGGAGTGCTATCACACGATCTGTGATCTGCCGGTTGGTGAGTTCGTTCCCAGCACCGATGTTGTAGATCTGACCCACCGTGCCAGAACGCAGGACCAAGTCAACGGCTTCGCAATTATCGCGAACAAACAACCAGTCGCGAATGTTCAACCCATCGCCATAAAGCGGCACCCGCCGGCCTTGGATCAGGTTGGTCACAAAAAAGGGAATCAGCTTCTCCGGAAACTGAAACGGCCCGAACTGATTCGAGGAGCGCGTCAGCAGAACCGGCAAGTCGTATGTCTCGTAGTAGGCCATGGCGACTAGATCAGATCCGGCCTTCGCAGCCGAATAGGGCGAGCGAGGCTCCAAGCGATCGGTCTCAACAAAGGAGCCTTCATCTATCGAGCCGTACACTTCATCAGTCGAAATATGCAAGAACCGCTCTACCCCTACTTGGGCTGAGACATCGCACATCACGTTGGTTCCCAAGCAGTTGGTCCGCATAAAGACATCTGGGTCGAGCAGAGAGCGATCAACATGGCTCTCTGCAGCGAAATGAACCACGGCATCATGGCCGGGCAACGCAGCGGTGACTGCTGCACGATCGCAAATATCGCCCTGCACAAAGTTGAACCTGGGATTGCCCTCTAAGTCGGCCAGGTTCTCTCGGTTTCCGGCATAGGTCAGTGCGTCGTAGACCGTGACTGAATCATCAGTGGTGGCAAGCACATGGTGAACATAGTTAGATCCAATAAATCCGGCACCGCCGGTCACGAAGAGTTTCATGCTGTCTTTCGGTCAGGTCTCAGGTGCGCAGAGCCACGTGCGGCTGCCATTGCAAGCCTATGTCTGAGCGGCTCGGATTTTCCTGATCTCGAGCTGACAGAATCGGGTCTGACACACCCCAATCAGCGCCAATTTCTGGGTCATCCCAAGCCACGCCAAGCTCATCAGCTGGGTTGTAGTAGCTGTCAACCATATAGGTGATGGTCATATCGGTGATGGAAGCAAACCCGTGGGCCACTCCAGGCGGGATGTACACACCAAGGTGGTTGTTGGGCTGACCGTCGACCTCACCGAGGTCGAGTTCCAAGGTTGCGCCGTCCGTTGAACTGCCTGTACGCAGGTCATGTAGGACGACTCGGGCGTGGCCGTTGGGCACATACCAATAGTCAGACTGATGCAGGTGATAGTGCAACCCAACTAAGCAACCGGCAATGCGATCACCGCGGTTTCCTTGGATCATCTCTCGACCCTTCGGGAACCACTCGCGCCGGTAGGTCTCTACGAAGAAACCGCGCTCATCCCCGTGCAGGGTCGGAGTCACAACATAGACACCGTTGATCACATCTGAGGGAATGATCTCTGGCATCAGATGACCTCGATCCGTGAATGATCACCGAGCATCAAGCGGATTGCAGATGGGCGGGCCTCACTGCGCTTTGCAACCACCTGCTTACCCACAAGCGAGTCAGCCACGCGTGGCAGGTCAAGTATCTGTGATTCTTCCAAAATGATGGAATGTTCCAACTCTGTTCCTCGAATTTCGCAGTCGTAGTAGACCGAAGTGTACGGTCCGATGTAGCTGTCGATGATTAAGGTCCGTTCGCCGATAATGGCCGGGCCACGAATGTGGGAGTTAATGATTTGAGCCCCGGCTTGAATCACAACGCGACCTTCAAGCTTTGAAGATTCATCCACAGTGCCCTCGATGCGAGATTCGATGGTTTCAAGCACCAACCGGTTGCCCTCTAAGAGCGGTTCCAACTTGCCGGTGTCTTTCCACCAACCTTCAAGGACTTCGTGACGCACCTTGTGTCCGTGATCAATGAGCCACTGAATGGCATCAGTGATCTCATACTCCCCACGAGGAGAGGGCTCAATGGTTCGAACCGCCTCATGGATGGAACGATCAAACAGGTACACGCCGACCAGAGCCAGATCTGAGGGTGGATTCTCGGGCTTCTCAACTAGGCGGATCACATGTCCCTCATCATCGAGTTCGGCCACACCGAAACGCTCGGGGTCATGAACGTGAGTCAGAAGAATCTGTGCTGAGGGTGCTTGAGAGTCTGCATCAAGTTGCGGTTCTGCTGCCGCTCTGCGGTCGGCTTCAAAGGCCTCGACAAACTCAGTGATTCCCTGTCGCAGCAGGTTGTCCCCGAGGTACATCACAAAGTCGTCATCACCCAGAAAATCCTGCGCAATCAAAACACAATGCGCCAAGCCCTGCGGCGACTCCTGAGGGATGTAGGTCACGTTGATTCCCCAATTTGAGCCATCACCAACGGCTGCTCGAATCTCAGCTCCGGTTTCACCCGTGATGATTCCCACCTCGGTGATACCCGCCTGGGCCATGTCCTCAATCCCATAAAAAAGAATGGGCTTGTTGGCAACCGGTACGAGTTGCTTAGCGCTGGTATGCGTGATCGGCCGTAGCCGGGTTCCGGCTCCGCCGGACAAAATCAGACCCTTCATAGCCTCTCGTTCTAGCAGGTGACAGCTCAGGTGCCCGAGTTCGCGGGTGGCACTGCAAGCTCGAATAGCAATTTTTTAGCAGCAAGTTGGTAGGTGTTTCTTGCTGCGTACGCCCTGCCCGCAGCTGACAATGCAGCCAATCTGCCGTCGTCCGCAAGCAGGTCGCTCAGTGCCGTGGCCAGTTCTTCACTCGAAATGTTCCCAGGCAGCTTGACTACCGTGTCATCGGGATACTCAGAGAAGGTCCCGATATCTGTCACCACCGTAGGAATTCCTGCGGCCAAAGTTTCCCCGACTGAGGCAGAGGATTCGCCATTACTGAACAGCCTCAGTTGCACGGCGACTGTGGTCTTTGCGAGCCAGTCTTGATACTCGCTCGCTGTGACCTTGCCTGTAACCGTCACCTGACCCGCAGTGCCTTGCGTCTGTGCCGCTGTGCGCAGTTCTTCAAGAAAGTCCTCGCCGCTATTACCGACCAACGCAAGGTCGGCTTGGGAAAGGCCCTTCATGACGTCAACAAGTAGTTCGCTTCGCTTGGCCTGACTCGCAAACCCAAAAGACGCAATCAACGGCCGGCGGTCTTCGGCAATCCTCGGAGAGGAATCGGCAGTTTCAGCGGAAGCAAGACTCGGGCAGGGTATTGCGAACAGCACCTCTGCCCGACGGCCGCAATCCAACTCGATCACATCTGCGGCGTGCTCCGAATGCACGAAGAGGCGTGTGGCGAATTTCGCCACCTCTGCAACCATCAGTATTCCGTAGGTTCCCTCTTCACTTAGCGGAAGGAATTGCGCGCCTCCCACTGCTGAGGGATAACGACCTGGATACATGCGGTGCAGGGCTTGGCCGAAGGTCTCGTCCATCAGATGCGGGTATCGACGGTGCATCTCTGTGTACAAAATCGTGAGTCGAGCATCGTGAAGGAATACAGCCCCGGGCCGTCGCTGCAGTTGCAGCAACTCGCGAATGTGAAACTCGCTGTTGCCAAGGAAATACAGCACCTCATCAAAGGGGCCCTCGATTGCCTCGATGACCTCAAGCGCGTCGAGTCGTTCTACCCGTACTTGACGGGGCAATTGCACCTCGGCTGGGTCAAGAGTGGTGAAGACCGTCAGCTCGCAGAGATCGGGCAAGTAGTTGATGAACTCGGCGAAATAGCCGGCAGGGCCGCAGAGCTGTGGAGGCATCGGCGAGGCCAAAGCCAGTCGAAACGGCCGGGCCACACCAGCGAGTTGCTGAGCCGAAGCGATTAGGTCGCTAGTAAATGGAGCAGCCAAGAGTTCCTCGTAGGACTCGGCAACTAGGCGCGCCACTTCTGACCATTTGTACCGCTCAGCCACTTCAGTATCTGCTAGTTCCTGGCGGGCAATCGGATCTGTAAGAAACCGTTCAAGGACTCGGGAAATCCCCGGCACACTCTCGGCATCGAATCTGGCTGATGGGTCAGAAACGAGTTCCTTGAGAGAGGAGTTGTCCCCGCAGATGACTGCTGCCCCGCAAGCTTGAGCCTCAAGGATTGGCAGGCCGAGCCCTTCGTAGAGCGAGGGGAATACAACCAGCGTTGCCCCGCGTAGCAACTCAATCAGTTCAGGATCAGAAACCGCACCGGTAAAGACCACACTGTCGGCGAGACCTAACTCGGCCGATCTAGCTAGCAAATGTTTTCTCGCATCGGGCTGCAGATGACATTGGACAAGTAGCGGATAACTCGCACGCAGCTCTGGCCTGAGCGCCGCCCAAGCCTGCAAGAGCCGATCAAGATTCTTACGCCATTCCGCGCCGGTGGGACACAACACATAGCCGACCGAATCGCTGCTGCCCGCCATAAACTTTGCCAGCACAGCAGAAGTCAGCCCTTCCGTATCGGCGAGTCCATCGTGATCGCCAACGTCCTGAGCAGGACCACCAGCAGGGAGAGCGACCTCAGGTTGAGCTGAGAATTGCGGCGCGGCTGCACCATGAATGGTGAGCACCCGCTGAGGCGAAATCTCAAGAAGTTCTTGGAGGTCCCTGCTCGTGGCTTCCGAGATCGCAAAGAGGCGATCGCAGGTTCGCAGGAACTCGCACCGCGCAGAGTACTGCCGTGCCGTTGCAGGATCGACAAGGTAGACCTCTGGGAACCTGGCGGGGATCAGATCGTAAACAGTTGCCACCACGAAGGTGTCAGATCCGCGAGCCCACACCGGCACAATCACCGCTGGCATGTCTCCCTCTACAAACGGGCTCGTGACGTGAAACACCCGGGGGGGGTGCGCAGTGAACTCAGGGTCATCTGACCTGCGGAGCTTTCCGGTGGGCAAGAGGCGCAGCACCTGCTCGTGCATGGGAAACATCGGGTCGCCGACAAATGCGCGCACCAGAGTTGGATCGGCTTGTTCAATGGCGCTGATCAACTCAAAGGTGTACCTGCCAATACCCCGGCTGGCATGGTCGTGTGCCTGCAATGCGCGAACATCGACAACTACACCACTTGCTCGCTGCACCTTTGGGAGCGTCACTTCAGATGGGAGAGTCACTTCCAGCGGGAGAGTCACTTCAAGCGGGAGAGTCACTGTAGCGAGGTGGACTCGTCCACGATAACTTGGTCTGCGTCAGTGCTGCATTGCTCATCCATGGGCAGGCCGTTACGGAGCAACTCGACCTCTTCTATGAGTTGCTGCTGCCGGATAGTGAGGGACTCGAGTCTGACTCTTTGTGCAGAGAGAGCACGGCCCATGACCTCGGTCTCGACATCACGCTGATCTAGCAATGTCCGATTCAGAGTTGTGAGTTGATCGACGCGTGCTTGCAGCAACTCTTGAGATGCACCTACGTGATTGACGCTTTGTTGCAGTGCTTCAAATCTTTCTGAGAGCCGCCGCAAAGCCGGACCCAGAACGGTGCGAGCCGCATTCTTGATTGACTCTTTCACTGGTCTGGGTCCAATTCTTCAAGACGGGCAGAAATCAGACCCGCAACCCGCTCAACACTAAACCCGCTCAACGCCTCAGATGAATCTCTGCCGATCTGCTCGCGCAGTTCGGCGTCCTCGAACAGTCGTCTCAGATGTGTCGCTGCTACATCTAGGTCGGGGTCCATCCAGTGGCCATCTGCGGGGTACAGGTGGCCCTCACCAATCAGCACTTCAGTTCCTGACACCAGCAGCGCCGTGGAGTCATCCATAAAGTCCAGGTTTCCTGAGTAGGCAGTTGCAACAACAGGCGTACCAAGTGCCATTGCCTCGGCCATGGTCAGGCCCAGGCCTTCGGAACGATGCAACGAGGCATAGCAGTCCGCCAACTTGACCAGTGCCAAGCGATCTCGGGCAGATAGGTAGGTATCCCACAAATCAATATCGGGCCTGTCGGCAATCACATCTAAGAGCTGTTCAAGCTTGTCGGGGAACATCTCCCCGTTGATGCCTTTCAGGATGAGCCGCGCACCGTCCGTTGGTTCAAACGCCTTGCAGAAGGCTTCAATGAGCCCCATCGGATTCTTTCGCTCCACGACAGAGAGAAAGTCGAAGGAGAACAGCACCGTGAATCGGTCATCAAGGCCCAAACGCTCTCGATCCCCATCAACAATTTCCGGGTCCTCAAACACCAGCGGGACTGGCATATAGCGAACCGGCACGCGGTCATAGGCATCGAACACATCGCAGAGATACTGCGTGGCACCCCACACTTCGTCCACCCATGCAAAGCTCGAGATCTGCCTTGGTGTGAGAACGTCTGTCTCCCAGTACCACAGGCCGATGTTGTAGTGATCGGCAAAAAATCCGAGCCCCACATCCTCCACAAAAAACGGCAGCTGGTCTGGGGTGATCAGCAACAAGTTGTAGCGATACGGCGCGTCTATCACTCGCTCTGCTGGCTGGCGTTGTCGACTGCTTGTGCGGTCGTAACTCACTGTCGCGCAGGGAATCTCTGCAGCTTCGATTGCGGCAATCATCCGGCGTGCAGCAACACCGAGGCCAAGTTCTCCAGACAGGTAGCCAACCAGATTCACCCCAAATGGTCGCTCGCCATCAGTTGCGGCGAGGCTGCGAACTACGCGGGGGGAATCTGGGAGGAGTGCTAGGGACAAGTCGCCCTCGTTGAGTCCATGGGTCCACATCCAGGGAATAACGGGATCTCGATCTGACCATCTGACTGAAGGAAAGGCCGCCTGCAAGTCCGGGCG
>JBAXCX010000093.1:0-11659 GCA_037141255.1 Actinomycetes bacterium
TGAAGGTCTGGATCGATCAGGATCTCTGCACAGGAGACGGACTCTGCGAAGAGATCTCTCCTGCAGTATTCGCACTCCTCGATGATGGATTGGCCTATGTCAAGCAAGGCAGCGACATTCTCAGCGATCCCGGCGGGGCCGCTGCGCTTGCAGACATTCCCGAAAAAGAAATCGAGGGAGTGGTCGAATCAGCCGAGGAATGCCCAGGTGAGTGCATCTTCATTGAAGCGGGCTGACAGGATTGAAGCGGGCTGACAGGCAAGGTCATGCATGCTCCGCTTTTGTTCCTAGGGAGCCGAGGTTGTTGTTGCCGCCGTTGTGGTGGTAGCGGGCGCTTGAGTCGTAGTCGAAGCCGAGGTCGAAGTCGAAGTCGAAGTCGGTCGCTCTGTGGTAGTCGGCCGCTCGGTTGTGCGCGGCGTTGAGGTTGATACCAGTGTGCTCGAGACGGTGATGCTCGAAGTCGTGGTGGAGTCGGTAGGCGAGTCCGAGTTTCCTCGCATAACGAGGAACAGCACCAGCATGACGACAACAACAAGCAACACGATGATGCCCACGGCCCAACCGGGAACGCCTCCCCCCGAGGCAGTCGGAGTGGGCGCAACAGGATCGGTGAGTTGAGCCCCCGAGGCGGCACTCGCAGCGCTATCTGGCGGAACTGATGCCGCTGTTGGCAACACTTGGGTTGGGTCGGTGACTGGTGTCGGTTCGTCCTGCCCAGATCCGTCGAGTGGAGTGTTGTCATCAGACATAGCAGATGCCCTTCATGGGTTGCGAGCCGCACAAATATGCGAACTCCCAAGTTAGCTACTCCTGTGGACCTTTTCGGCGATGCGTGAGAGGCGATGCGTGAGAGGCGAACAACTGCGTGTAGCCGCCCAAGACATCAGACACAGTTCCCCGTACTCACAGCGGCGCCTCGCCCTTGCTGGAGTAGGTCTACCAATTCGGTTGCAGACAAGGCGTAGGCCACTCCGGGTTTATCGGGAGCGATCGCAACAGCCACGCCAATAACTGACCCGTCAGTTCGAAGCACAGCGCTGCCTGAATCCCCAGGCGCAAGGTTGCTTCCCAAGACGAGCAAGTCTCGGGTGACCTTCACACGGTCGTAAATGTCGTACCCGTTGGCCCGAACCCGCTGCCCAACCTCGAAGGGCGAGGGGTCAAATCGCCCGCCACCGGGAAAGCCCATCACCAAGCCGCGATCGCTGTCTTCAGGAGCGACTAACGATACCGGCGGTGCATCAAGCTCGGTGGAGATCAAGGCAAGATCCACCTCCGGATCAAAGGCCACCACTTGACCCTCTGCCACGGCACTCTCATCCGCCGAGGTCACTTTCAAAGAAGTGGATCCCGAGACAACATGTGCGTTTGTAACAATCAGGTGTTCGGCTACAAAGAACCCGCTTCCTGCCTGAATCCGATCGCAGGCAGACGCTTCAATCCGAACCGAACTTTTGGACGCTGCGGTCAGCTGCTCTTGGCTCATCGGACTCCCCGCCGGAGGCGCAACGGTTTCGGGAGCGGATCGTAAGCCAGAGAACATTTTGGGGAACTCCCCCCCAGTGAGTTGCCGCTCCAGATCGGTGATCTGCGAAGGTGGAACGGGGAAGGAATCACTGATGGAACGAGAGATTGCAGATCCCCGAGCAGTGGCGGCAGGCCACCCCTCCGCCCCCGACATCACGGGAAGTATCAGCCAAGTCAGCGCAACTATCCCCAAGACTCCGAGCATTGCTCCACCGAGCGCATCAACACCCCGAGCCGCAGTGCTGTCAACACTCGGGCGAAGCCGTGAGCCAAGAGCAGAACCGGCCCCGTGGCCAACCATGAACGCCAAAAACAACACTGCTGAACTCAAGGTGAGAATTGCAATATCTGAACGCACCCCAGCAGCGCGAGTGAGTTGAGGCAAAAAGAGCAGAGCCAGTCCCAGGCCAGCAGCAGCACCGAGCCAACCCGCCAAACGCTGAAAGAAGCCTAATTTCCAGCCGCCGTAAGCACCGAAGATGGCTGCGAGCAGCAAGACGCCGTCAAAGAGGTTCACTGAACAGTTCCGGCGATCAGCGAGTCGAGTCCGCAACCATTCATCTCAAAATCCACCCATGCGCGCATGGGTCAGAAACCCTGTATGAGCAACCATGCGATGATCCGGTCGAACTGCCTGGCCTTCCACGTACCAGCCCCGCTGGAGAACCTCAAGTGTCTCACATGCAAAAAATGATGCTGCAGCCAGGGCTTCTCGGAGCTGAGCGACCTGGGTCACGCTTGGGGTATAGGCCAAGAAGATTCCACCTGTACGCAAACTCGTAGCGGCGTGCGGAACAACCTGCCAAGGCTCGGGGAGATCAAGCACAACCCGATCAAGATCTTTTTCGTCAATGCCCTCGTAACAGTCGCGGAGTTGTACTTGGTAGCGGTCGAGCACTCCTGCCCCCAGAAACTCTTCAACATTCTTTTGCGCACGAGATGCGAAGTCTTCGCGAAGTTCATAGCCAACGATATCGGCCCCTGCGCGCAACATTCCCATGGAGAGAGCACCCGACCCAACCCCGGATTCAAGGACGCGTACGCCCGGTCCGATATCGGCGAGCATCAGGATCGGACCGATGTCTTTGGGGTAGATGACCTGAGCTCCGCGTGGCATCTTCAAGATGAAGTCAGACAGAGTCGGCCGAAGCACGACGAGCACTTGACCCCGCGTTGTGTGAAAGGTCGATCCCTCGGCGCGGCCGATAATCTCGTCGTGGGCAATGTATCCAGAATGGGAATGGAACTCTTTGCCTAGCTTGAGAACTGCCTGATAGCGGCGACCTTTATTGTCGAGAAACTGAACCAGATCCCCTTCGACTAGCGGTCCGCTCATGTTTGTGCCTCAACTTCAGTTTTTGTAGATCTCGCTGAGCGCTCTGCCCGGCTGGTGATTCTGACTGCTTGAGCGCTGCTCGTGTCCGAAGCAGTGCTCGATCCTCGCTGTTCGACTGTCACCATTCCGCCGGCCTTATCTACCAACCGACAAAAGGCACAAAGCGTCGATGTACTCGGTGCTGAACAGCGAATGCAGTGTGTCAGATCCTCGGTGGGTTGAGGATCCTGTGACCCCTCAAAGTAGGCGGCCCTGAACAGTTGCGAAGCCTTGCGGAGGAATCCCGAGTAAAAGTCTGACTTCGTACCAGGTGATGCAAGCTCGATAGCATTGAGGGCCTCCTTGTAGCCCAGATGCTTGTTTCCGGACGACATTGGGCATTCCTCAACCATGTAATCGATTCCCATCAGGATGCAGTATGCGGCCGTGTCACGCTCCGAGAGTCGAATAAGCGGCTTCACTTTTTTCGGAAAGCCAGGACGAGCAGGCAACACTGGCATCTGGCGCGCCAAGTATTCCGTCTGCCACCGAAGAACATTCCCAAAAAGAACCGCTGCTTCATCGTCAAGGTTGTGCCCCGTCACGAGCACCTCGTAGGAGCCCTCAAGAGCAGCCTTGTCGAACAAGTGCCGCTTTGAGGTTCCACATGCAGAACAGGGTGTGCGGCGCGCCGCGCGTGCACCCGTAGGGATGTCGTAACCGTACTCTTCTGGCAGGTTCACCTCGATGAGCTTCAGTCCACGAGACTGAGCGAAGGTCCGGGCGAACGCTACTGACGTATCGCTGTACCCCTCAATCCCTAAGCCAAGGTAGAGGCCATCGACTTGATACCCCGCTTGGTGCAACATGTTCCAAACAGCGAGCGAATCTTTGCCACCCGAAACGGCCACAAGTACGCGATCCGCTGGTTCGATCATCTTGAACTCTCGAATTGCTCGAGACACCTGTTCCGCGCAAAAACGAATGAAGTGATCGCTACAGAAGTTTGAATTTGCTCGGCGAACGTCAATGACCGCAGGGCCTCGGCACACTACGCATTTCATCTCGGGCGGCCGTTCCACCGGAGGGTGTGCGGCGGGGTCACCTCAGCGGGCTCGAATGCTCCCCCAGAGATCACCGGGCGCACTTCAACCTCATCTGTATCTTCGAGGCGTGCATCCCCAGGAACCAGAGTTCCATTCCTCACCACAAGCACTGACTCCCTGTTGAGCTCGAGACGCTCGAGCAGTACAGAAACCAATGCGGGTCCCGCCATCTGTATCTCCCGGTTCGGATTTCGCAAACGCACAATCATGGTTACATGATGGACGAGAGAACACCATCTCAGCGAACATCTGCTGCAGATCCCTTCAAAGGGCTACCAAAAATTGCAGAAAGCTCAGTCGTACACCGTGACCTTGGTTCGGCGCCGACGGATTCGATTCTTTCGCCGAGCCAACTGCAAACTGATCGCACGTGAGGATTCGAGTTGCTGCGTTGTGGCAGTCAATTCTCGTGCCACCTTCAGTTGCTGCTTGCTCGGCCGCATCTTCTGATCGAACCTCCTGCCTAGTGCAGCTTCTTTCCGTGCCCGCTTAAGTCCCCGCTTCGTGGCGGGTGGGGTAGTTCCCATCCGACGCTGCACTCGGGAGAGCTTTCGGGCCGCGCGCAACTGTGATTTCTTTGGACGCGTGATCGCAGCAAACCTGCGGTCAAGACCTCGCTGAGACTTCGCGAGCTTCCGCTCCCGGCGAGTTGCCGGTGGCCGAGCGACCACGGTGTAACGCTCACCCGCTCGCAAGCGAACCCGCGTGACCTCTTGGTCTTCTTGATGAATAGCCTTGGTTATCTCTGTTCCCAGAAACTCAGTTCCGCGAACGGCTATACCGGAGACCATCCCCTCTCCAAATACACGTGAGAGCAGCGACTCCCACAGCTGCGACAACATCAAGAGCGGCGAACTTCAATGATGGCTGAGGACCGCTTGCCGCCTCGCCGCCCGAGAAGGAACACCACCACGAGCACCGCCACCGCTACGCCAGCGGCTACCGCGACGATCTGATTCTTTGCTTCGCCAACCTGCTCGAGCGCTTCGCCTTGAAGGTCTCCGAGTTTGCTCTTGATGTCTTCCCGGCTGATCGGAACCTCTGAACTGCTTTGGCTCATTGCTTTCCCTGCTTCTTCATTGTGCTCATCTTTTTTGTGACGAGTGGATGGTTGCCGCGTGGTGCTTATTCAAGTTGACAAGAAGGCGCCACAGAAACAGAACCACCAATACCGTACCTGCCATGGCAGTAATAAAATAAGGAGCCCAAGAATAGGTTCCACCATTGAGTTGACCGGGGTCGGTGAAGACGCGCAGCTGCTGAAGGCCGCGCAACAGAGCAAGCAGGAGCAAAAACAAACCGAGTCCCATCACCATGGAACCCGCAAAGCCATAACCCAAATAGCGACCAAGAGTCTTGAGGGGATCAACAGTCTGCTGTTTGGCATAACCAGCTACCAGATCCCTGAGTTCGGTGATTTGCCCAACCGGACCCGACTTTGATCTAGGTCGAAACTTGTCTGCGAATTGATCTGCCACCAAATCCTCCTGCTTTGTAAGGTCTATATCTAGCACTCCCGCAACCAACTATCTGTTTCTCTTCGAGGGGCCGCCGGTCCCGTTGAGATTCGCAACGGTTGCAGCCGCCTCTCAGGAAACTGTCTTCCTATTCCCCCAACGACAGCCTTCCCTGCAACAGGAGTTCCTGCTCCTCAAGCATCTCGACGAGCAACTCCAATCGAGTTGTCAGATCGGGTGTTGCAAGAAGGCGCCGGCGATCGAGCGCCCCGAGCGGCGCCAGAGTGGCGAGTTGGTAGACGCGGCTGCTGGGATCGGAACTCAACTCGATAGATGACAAGTCTCCTTGAGCACCCATCTCGACCGCTAACGCGAAGACGCGCCGAGCGATCCGCTCGGCGAGACTGAGGCGAGAGGGATCTTGGCGTTGGTCCGCGTCGCTATCTGCCCAAACTGCCACGAGAGCTCTGGGGTACGGATCATCCTCGAGCCAACGCGTCACGTGTAGGCGTTCCGTTCCGATAGCAACTACTGCCCAAGAGCCATCGAGTTGTTCAACCGCTTGCGAAATAACTGCCCTGCAACCCACACCACCGCGAGTCTCGCCACCCCCAACCTCGCTCCCACGATCGATCAATACCACCCCAAACTCAGCAGATTCTGAATGCTGAAGGTCGTGCATCAAGACGCGATAACGGGGCTCGAAAAGGTGAAGTTGCAGCGCCATCCCTGGCAGCAGAACCGATCCCAACGGAAACAGAGCGAGCTCTCGCGACTCCGGGAATTCCAGATCGCCTGAGGATGAAGAGTCCTCTCCTGTGCCGGGCACAATCATGACCCCTGTGGCGGAACTGCTGGGAGTGGAACGAGGGACTCCAATGCAGGCGCCTCGGGATACTTCAGCAAGGCCTGCAACACCTCCCGCTGAGTGGTCAGGTCAGATGCAGTGACGTTTCGATTGCCGGTGTTGATCAGAACCGAAAAATCGAGGTCTCTCTTTGAGGTCGTGGTCAACCAGCCCGACAAAGATGTGACCTGCAACAAAGTCCCCGTTTTGGCGCGGAGACTGCTTCGTAGCGGTTCAGCCAAAAAGCGATCATCAAGGGTGCCGTGCTCACCCGGGACGGCGAGCGAGTTCGCAATACTGCCCGAACTCCCATCGGCTGCAAGAAGTGACGAGAACAAAGCGCAGGTGACGCGATCGTTCGGGGATAAGCCCGATCCGTCATCAAAGCTCACCCCCTCTGCTGGCAACCCCGAGGATGCGAGCCACTTCTGGAGTACCTCCACGCCGGCAGCTGTTGAACCTGCTCCGCCTGCAGACAAGCCGAGTTCCTTGACCAGCATCTCCGTCGTGGTGTTGTCCGAGAACCTGAGCGCCTCGGTCACCAACTCCCCAACAGTCGGTGACTCAATCTGGGTCAATTCGTGTGCCGACTTTGGCACCATTGCCGACTTGGGGTCCGACTGAATCTTGACTCCTCGGGAGCGAAGCAGCTCAGTCAGCACGGCTGCAGCGTGCACCGTTGGGTCCTTGACCACTGCCCCAGATGCATCGGTCCCGTCGTTGACAAGAAGTGCCGAGAGCGGCGCTACCTGCCCTTGGGTGATGTAACGGTCAGGCCAGGAGGATGCAGATCGGAGATCGTCGTAACGCGATGCATCACCCACTACGGATCCGGTAATGGTGCGGATACCGCTGTCGTAGATCTGATCTGCTGCCTTGTCGAGGTCGGTATAGGCCTGACCCACTCGATCGGGCCGAGCAGCAAACGAGGCTGTGCTTAACACCGGATCACCTGCTCCGATCATGTAGAGATTCCCCTGAACCGTTGAGCCATCCGTCGGCTTTCCATCGGTAGCAAACCGAGTGGTGAGGCGGCTGTTCGGATCAAGAAGTTTGAGCGCAGCAGCCGCAACGAGCAGCTTCATATTGGAAGCCGGTAGTAGCGGCTTGGACTCGTTCGAGGAGAACACGGCGTTGTTAGAGTCACGAACTTGAACGCACGTGTCAGCAGGCGCATTGGCAAGAATCGGCTTGAGGGATGCGTCAAGGTTGCGAGCCGCAACGGGCCGAACTACTACCTCTGCTACGCGCCTAGCTGACAGCAGGTTGGTCGCAAGCACCAGTGGTGCCGTTGGGCCATCAGCCACGGGCGTATCTTCTTGAAGGGAGTACCCAGTAGCAGCAAGCAGGAAGGACAGTACCGCTGCGCATCCTGCTGTAATGAGCCATGGCTGAGAGGAGCGTGCTCGTGAACGCTCTGAAGATCTTGAGCTGTGTCGGCGGCGGGCTGGCCTTCGAACAGCGGCCACCTCGCTGCTCCCCTGAGCCTGAGGCTGCGGCCCTGCAGCCGCAGCACGGGCGGCGGACTGCGCCGCTGTCATGCGAAACAGGTCCGGATCAAGGTGGGTTGCGCCGGCGCGCTCAGCCGGCGTCAGTTGGCGTTCCTCCTCGGGCGGGTCCTCGCTACTCATGGTCAACCCTGGTGGCGAGGCCGACAAACTCCGAGGGATGGCCCGGAATCAGAGGTAACCCTCGTCTCAACCGGTAACGACTATGCCTCCAGAGGTGACCGAGAGCTACCACGGCTCGATCGGCAGAGCTGTAACACAATCGCCCTGTTCCTCGCACGGTTGCCGGGCCTGAGTTTTCACGAAACGCAACCGCAAGTTCGGTGGCTGTCAGGATTGGCTTGCCTGTCGCTACCGAGACCTCGTGGGCCGCCTGAGCGAACCGTGCATCCTGTCGCTGGTGATAAGCAACAATCCGCTCGACATCTGGATCCTGGGAGAATGGGCCCTCTTGCAGCATTCGAGCTTGATTCGATTGAATGCCGATACCTAGGTAAATGACAGCATCCACTTCAGGGTGAGATGCGACGAGTTCGAGGACCTTTGGAATGGTGTCACGGGTTTCGCCTCCGGCAAGGTCGACGGGGTTGGCTCCGCTCCAACGAGGTGGCAGGTAGGCATCGATGGACTCGCGCAGATCTTGAGGAAGTTCGATGAGTTCAAGGTCTCGGTCGCGCGTAATTGCATCAGCCGTGACCACTCCCCATCCACCAGCTGTAGTCATCACCACCACCCTGTTCCCCTTTGGTAACGGTTGAGTAGCAAAAGTTGCTGCGGCCTCGAACGCCTCTTCGACGGTGGCCGCTCGCGTCACCCCAGCTTGTCTACAGGCACCGTCAAAAGCGCGATCATCGCTCGCGAGTGAGCCGGTGTGACTTGCAGCGGCTCTGGCTCCACCCGAGGTTGATCCACCCTTCATAACCACAAGCGGCATCTTCTGAGCCACGGAACTCACTTGATCGAAGAAGCCCTTTCCGTCAGCAATACCTTCGACATACGCTAGGCCGACTCTAGTTTCGGGGTCGGCGCTGTACATCTCCAAGAAGTCTCCAACCGCTGTTGCCGCAGCGTTACCGGCTGACACGGCCCGCGAAACCCCCACGCCTGTTGCGCAGGACCAATTCATGAAACTCGAAACAAAGTTTCCGGACTGACTGGCAATTCCGATGCCACCGGATGGCGGGTACGGGGCGACAATTTGTGCACAGAGCTGAGCTGGAGTCGAGACAATCCCTTGACCGTTGGGACCAACAAGCAAGATTCCGAGTTGCTGACAAAGCGCCACCAACTCAGCCTCGTCAGCGCGCCCCGCTTCGCCTGCTTCTCCGTAGCCAGCCGAGGTAATAAACGCTGCGCGAATCCCTTTTGCCGCTGCCGAGCGAAGAAGTTCGAGATTCGCGGACTTGGGTGTGCAAACAAAAATGAGATCGGCTTGGCCTGAAGGTAACTCCTCAATCGATCGAAGGGTCTCGACACCGAGAACTTCGACACCTTCAAGATTCGTCGCGAAGACTTTTCCTGTGTAGCCCGATGAGATCACATTGTGCAGCGACACAAACCCAAATTTTCCGGGGTGAGTTGATGCCCCTGCGACAACAATTCCTCGGGGTTCAAAAAGCGCAAGGAAGCCCTCGTCAGATGGAACGGAGTGTGACACAACCTGCGTCATGAGCTCATCTCAACTAGCGCGTCAACTGCTATCGGCATTCCATTAAAAATGATCAGTGGGTTGATGTCCACCGACAGGACTTCTGGGTGACTCAACGCTATCTGAGAGAGCGCAAGTAGGACTTCGATCACTGCATTTCTCTTGACCGCAGCTTCACCCCGGAACTCGCCAAGCAGTGCCTGAGTGTGGAGTTGCTCGAGCATTTCCTCTGCGTCGATGCTCGTTATGGGAACCAGCCTGACTGCCACGTCGGCGATGGCTTCGGCAAGAATCCCTCCGATACCAATCAGTACCGTGGGGCCGAACTGCTCGTCAACGGAGAGACCTGCAATCAGCTCTCGAGATCCGTGAATCATGGGGGCAACAAGTACTCCGGTTGCGTGATCCTCTGGTACCGCTGCATCGAGCAACTCCGCAGCAGCTTGATAGACACTGGCCTCATCAGAAAGACCAAGCCGAACGAGGCCACGCTCACTTTTATGTGAAATCTGCTCTCCGCAGAGTTTGACCGCCACCGGCAGACCGAGCGAGGTTGCAGCTTCGCGTGCTTGCTCTGCAGTTGTTGCGAGAACCTCAGGAGCGAACGGAACCTGGAACTTTGCTAAGAAGGCCTTGGAGTCCGCTTCGGACAACGTGCGTGACATCTCCGCACTCTATAAGCCGTGGGAGTGACCGCCGCGTAAGCCTCGACTCGTTCCAAGAATCGTCTCAGTCCTACTGTAAGGGTATGCAGATTGTGTCAGCACTCTTTATTGACGAGATCGAACTTCGACAGGTCCCTGGGCCGTCCACGCGAATCGATCTGACAGGTATTCATTTTTCGGCCCCAGCACCGGAACCATTTCCTGTCACCGTGACCCCCCATCTTGTGATCATTGTTCGCAATGGATTCGGTGAAGAGGCCAACGGTGTTCTTGAGGTGACCTTCCATCGTGACGGGGAGCAAATAGCTCGCAACGTTCAACCGATCGAGGTTGAACCCGGAAAGTTTGCATACCGCCTAGTGCGAGGCGAACTTGAGTTTCCGAGTGCTTCAACGATCGAGGCTCACTGTCGAATCGATCTTGGCGAGATCACGGTCGTTCCCTACACCTTGCTCGATCCTGTGCTCTAGGTGGGGGGCCGTGACTGCCAAAATGGTGACAACACTGTCCGAGCATCCACTCGCCACTCAGGCTGTCGGCGAGTGCGCCGGTGCACTCCTCGAGGCCGGTGGCCCGGGCCCTGACCTGGTTCTGATCAGCGTCACTGCGCCGCATGCAGGAGCACTTGAAGACATTCTCCACGCAACCAGCGTGCTGTTATCCCCCACCGTGCAACTTGGAGCGAGTAGCGAGCGACTTGTGAGTGGCTCTCGAGAGGTCGACGGGAGCGCCGCAGTAGCCATCTGCGCAATGTGGTCGTCTCAAGAACACTCCTCAGGCCTGCTTCATGGAGTTCCACCAAGAATCAAGGCATCGATCCGGCCCGTGCGACTCGAACTTCAACAAACAGGCCCCCACCAGTCTTTGCATGGAATTGAGCAGTTGCGTGACGCCACCGGCACGCTTGTGTTACTTGCCGACGCGGCCATGGGCGAACTCGACCTGTACCTCGACAGGATTGCCGAGATTGCTCCGCTCCTTGTCGTGGTGGGGGGTACGCCGGGCACATCGCGCAACTCCGGCGCAACCCGACTCTGCTTGGACAAGACGGTCTACACGCACGGGTTGGTCGCAGCGCTCCTACCCTCAGAGATTGCAACCTCACCCCAGGTCTCTCAGGGTTGCATGCCCTTGGGTCAACCGATGCTCGCTACCCGAGTTGAACGAAACGTTATCTACGAACTTGGTGGACAACCCGCCCTTGAAGTCGTACAGAGCGTTCTCTCCGCTTTACCGCCCGAGGCCCGCTCTGCCGCCCGGGATTCGCTACACCTTGGCCTGCTTCCCGATCCAGTCCGAGGAGTTACCCAGCAGCAGTTTTTGTACTGCAACGTGCTCGGTGCAGACAAAGCTGCTCTTTCTATTCTGGTTGGACGAGACGTGCCGGTTGGCTCACCCGTGCAATTTGCCTTGCGAGATTCCGCTACCGCCGCAGAGGATCTTCTTCGCGTGCTCAGTGAGGTACCTGTTGCATCGGGATGCCTCGCGTTCACAGCCCGTGGTCGAGGAGCTGACCACTTTGGCAATCCGCTTCACGATGCCTCACGTATTGCTGAGGCACTCGAGCCTGCAGCCGTTTGGGGCAT
>JBAXCX010000094.1:0-11596 GCA_037141255.1 Actinomycetes bacterium
CTCATATCGGCTACGAGTTCAGCCACTGCAGCCTCGGTATCGGGCCAAGTCAGAAACACATCAGCGTGTTCAGCGGCCACTCGGCGCGCCGGCTCGGAATGGCCGCCAAAATACAAATCAGGACAGCGACCAGACACGGTCGAGACTCGCGGCGCCTGAACCTCAAGGTCAAAGAACTCTCCGTGGTGGTTCACCTCTTGGCCGTTGAGCAGCTGCCGAAGGATGCTCATCACCTCTGCAGTTCGCCGATACCTGGGCTCGGATTCGAGTGCAGCTCCGGGCAGATCGCTCGAGATGATATTGATGGTGAGTCCGCCACCAAGCATCTGATCCAAAGTGGCTAGTTGCCGAGCCATCTGAGGTGGCCACAACTCGCCGCAACGCACAGCTGTCAGTAAGCGCATTCGGCCACGAACCTCTGCTGCAACCCCACCGGCAAAAACCAGAGCGTCGATCCCAAGTTGGTACCCGGAGGGCAGCAAAATATTGTCGAATCCCTGATCCCGAGCCGTGCGAACAATCTCTGCGCAATGCTCAAATGAACTCTGTAGGTGCGGAGCTGCCACCCCGAGTTGCTCAAAATCGTCATCACATAAGGCCGAGAACCAAGCAAACTCTGCGCTGTTCTGGCTTGACGAAATGCTCATGGAAGTTGCTCCCCCGTGCCTGCCTGATACAGCGAATACCACTCCTGGCGACTCAGCTTTACGGTCAAAGCTTCGGCGGCTTGGTGAATCCGCTCTACTCGCTGCGTACCAAGTATTGGGATCGGCGCAGCAGGATGCCCCAGAACAAATGCAAGCGCAATCGAAGCCGGTGCGACCTCGTAGTGCTTCGCAAGTTCTGACAGGAGTTGCTCAGTACTGTCCACCTGTTGTGCGGGAGTGGGCTGGGCCTGTGCGCTCTGGGAGCTCACTCTGCCTCCGCCAAGTGGACTCCATGCCAAGGGAGTCAACCCCATCTCGATGCACTGATCCAGAGTTCCGTCCCGTGCAGCTTCGCTGTTCCACAGGCTGAACTCGGGCTGGCTGCACACCAGAGGCCTCGGAAGAAAACTCTGCACAAGTGCCAGCTGAGTTGGAGTGACATTCGAGAGCCCAAACTCGCGCACCAGTTGCCGGTCGTGCAGGTCCATCAAGGCGCTTGCAAGCTCTTCGGGGTGCGTCAGTGTGTCCGGCCGATGTATTTGATAGAGGTCGATGACATCCACACGAAGTCTTTGCAGCGAGGCCTCACATGCAGAACGCAGGTACTCCGGCGAGCTGTCATAGGGCACCCCGGGTCGGATTCCCCCCTTCGTTGCCAGCACCATCTGCTGACGCAGGGCAGGCGCTTCAGTAAGCACCTCACCGAGTAACGACTCTGCCCGTCCGAAACCCTCCTGGCCGTCAAAGCCATAAATATCGGCAGTGTCAATCAGGTTCCAACCCGCATCTACTGCCGCTTCGATTTTGCTCCGAGCCTCTAGAGAGTCACCCTCGGCGAAACGCCAGCACCCATAGGCGATCGGCCCAACTTGCAGCTCAGAATTGCCAAGTCGCCGATTGTTGAGCGTTTCAGCAGGTACTCGCATGGTTTCGGGCTGGCCTGTGGTTGCTTCGGTACCGTCTTGAGGAATCATTGGCTCGCACCATACTCAGCTCATAGGGGACACTGTGCCCATGAGCGAAACGCCAGCCAGTTCAGATCAGATCCGATATGGGTTCATCGGAGTTGGAATGATGGGCCAAGAACACATCCGCAATGTTCAAGCACTGCCCGGTGCCACCGTCGTCGCAATCGCCGAACCAGACGCCACATCGCTCGGTGCGGCGCAAGAACTCGCCGGCGAGACGGTCTCCTCGTATCTTTCAGTGGCCGAGATGTTGGCGCAGGAATCACTCGACGCAGTCGTAATCTCTTCACCTAATTTCACGCATCGGTCAGTGCTTGAACCGCTCTGGCAGACCTCGCTTCACCTGCTCATCGAGAAGCCACTTTGCACAACGGTTGCAGATTGCCTTCATGTTCAAGCCGCTGCCGATTCCCATGACGGGATTGTGTGGGTGGGACTCGAGTATCGCTATATGCCACCCGTACAACGTTTCTTGCAGGAGCTCGGAGTGGGCAAGGCCGGCACTCATCCTGCTGCGAAGAGCGCAACTGGTCAGGTTCGGATGCTCTCGATTCGTGAGCATCGGTTTCCATTCCTCGACAAGGTGGGCCACTGGAACCGCTTTAGCGTCAATACGGGCGGAACGCTGGTGGAGAAGTGCTGCCATTTCTTTGACTTGATGCGAGTCGCGATTCCCAGCCGACCCGTGCGCGTCATGGCCTCGGGTGCCCAAGATGTCAACCACCTTGATGAGCGTTACCCAGAAGGCACACCAGATATTTTGGATAATGCCTTCGTGATTGTGGAGTTCGAAAACGGCGCACGTGCTTCTCTTGACCTGTCCATGTTCGCCGAGGGATCGGCCTTTGAACAAGAACTTGTAGCCGTTGGTGACCTTGGCAAAGTGGAAGTCAAAATTCCGGGTTTCATGGAACTCGCACGCGGCAGGCAGGCCGAACTCATTGTGGGGTCACGATCAACCGGTTGGCCCGTAACTTCGGAGCAGATCGGCGCCGAGGAATCGGTCCGGTACCTCGGTGCACATCACGGAGCCAGCTATTTGGAACATGTCGATTTCTGTAGCGCAATCCGCAACGGCACTGCACCGATCGTTACGGTTACCGATGGGCTGTGGTCAGTCGCGATGGGTACTGCAGCTCAGACTTCTCTGGCCGAGGGCAGGGCAGTAACTCTGGCAGAGATAGGCCTTACGTAGCCGTTTCCGAGGAGTGGTCGGCAGCCGACTGAAGCGATCGCAGCGTGCGCTCATACCGCTGCTCAATATCTTCGAGGTCACCGCTCACGAAGCTCCCTGACCGGGCTGTTTCCACAACTAACTCGGCGTGAGTCTGAAGTGACGCGAGGTGCTCGCGGCGAACTACGGGCGCCATGGCAATGAGGGCATCAAGGATTCGAATCAACACCGCTGGGTTCTCTGCAGCAGATTGGCGTATCAGATCAAACGCAGCTTTCAACACACGATCAAACTTGAGTGGTGGAACAATTAATCGCAGAGCCCCGTCATCGGTGCACATGCCTCCGGTGAGCTCAGGGTCACTGCCGAATTGCACCATCGCAGCACCAAGCCAATCCACGCAGGTCAGGCCGGTATAGGTGTCATTGAGCGCAGGCGACAAAGCACGCAGCGCTATTTCCACCACCTGCGCAATAGCAAACTCCAGGTCCTGGCGCAGAGTTCGATATCTCCCAATCACCACCGACTGTGCAACCGACACCTGCACCTGGCTCGCAGCATCAGCGGGACTCACCCAGGCAAGCACCTGACCATGTTGTGTGAACTGACCTGGCCGGCGCTCCAACACGATCACAGCCCCTGCAGCGGTCGCTGCGTCAAGAAGTTTGGGGAGATCAATTAGTTCTACATAACCCGTTTGATTTGCAGGTATCGCCCGACCCGACTCACGAGTTTGAGAACCGACCAAAGCAACTTTTTCGAAGTCCGATTCACACGGTATTTCTCGCAACGCCGAAGCCAACTCCTCAAGGACTTTTTTCAGGTCAGCCACCACCGAGGCCACCACATTCGGTGCCTGAATCGTGGATGCAACCCGGTGAACATAAAGCACTAACAGTCCGAAACACGAGAGGGACAGCACCTCGACGAGGACCACGCTGAAAGCGGGAAGATGGCTGCTCGGACCACTACGAATCGCCGACAAAGTGAGCGCATTGAAGATCACGGTTCCGAGGAATGCACCAAGGGTTACCTGTGTAACGGGGTCCTTCATAAACCTTCGGATCAGGCGTGGACCCAATTGCGAGGAGGCCAGTGAGAAGGTCAGAATGCTGGTAGAGAACACCAGCGCGAGCGCCGTGGCGACTGCCCCAAGCAGGGCCGTGACAAGAATCGCAGCATCTGATGCAGAGTCATCAAGGATCGCGTTCGGAAACCAGCTTGCCCGAAGATCAAAGTTCTGGTCAATGGACACCGAGAACATGAAAAGCAACAACGATCCAATAGACATCAACAGCGGCGTGACCCACAGGTTGGGTCCAACCCGATACGAGATCTCCCACCACCGGGGAGAGAACCGGGAGCGTAGCGAGCGCCGTGACGTTGTCATGTTGCTTCACCCTCAACGACTTCGGTAGGCCCTGACAATAAGCGACCAATAATCGGCACTGAGACTATGCCTTCAAGCCAGGCGTAACGCAGACCAACCTTGGGTAAATCTGCAGGATCCGCATAGATCAAGACTCGTGGGAGCCACGTGGGTTGGAACTTCTCGTTGAAGTCCCGCAGCGCACGAATCTGATAGTAGGGATTGAGCAGGTCGACGAGCTTCCTCAAAAACCTATTCCCGCGCGTCAACTGAACATCGTTGTCCAACAATCTGCCAAAGGCGGCAAAGTTGAGCGACAACCTCACCACGCCTAATTCGCGAAGATCCTGGACTGTGTGAGCAATCAAATACTCAGTCAGACCGTTGGCCGCATCAGGGCGCCTTCTCATCAAGTCAAGCGTCTGCCCCAGAGCGAATCTGTCTGTGACTGCACTGGTGGGTACCAATCGCAAAAATCCTGCCGGTTCTTCAGAGCCGTCGTTATCGATCTGCCAAGCAACAGCGAGCATCCGGTTCGAGCCAGCGGACGACACATCGGAACTCATAGTCATGGTGTATCCGCGTTCATCTTCGCCTTTGCGCCACAACAAACTGATCTCGTTGAGCCCTGCAACGAGCTCAGCCGAAGCTGAGTCCTCGGCCATCAGTTCAAATCGATGAGACTTCTCGGCGCGGCGCACTGCTTGTCGAACCGGTGCCATCCCCTCGGCTTCCAATGAGAAGGTTCGGCAATCCAAGATTGCCTCGTCACCAAGGTAGAAGCTTCTAAATCCGCGCTCCGCATAGAGCGGCACATCAACTTCCCGCGCAGCCAAAAACGCCGGCTGCCACCCATGATGTTGGCAATGAAGAATGAACTCATCAACAACGAGAGGGATGGAGGCATCCTCGCCGATCGGGTCGCCCGAGACCAGAGCAAATCCGCCTAGGTACCCGTACGCAACCATGGCTAGGCCATCAGAGGAGAAGAAATAGCTCTTGTCATCGCGGCATGCGAACGGAGCGAGGGTGTCCCAACCGAACTGCTCGACCATTGCAGCGGCTCGCTCGCGACCCTCTCCTACCCGACCGCGCACCGCCGGGCGAAGGAGCAGCCACAACAACAACAACAACCCCAATGCTCCCAAGACTTCTAGCGAGGCCGGAAACAGTCTTGCAAACCGCCCCGAGTACGCATAGGGCTGCTCGCCGCCGACTAGCCCCAGAGTGACTGCCCAGAACGAATCGCTCAGGTTCATGGATGGCGAAAGTGTTCCCTGCTGTGCCCAAAGCGCAATCAACCCATACACATAGACCAACAGCAGAAACCGCGGAATCATGCGAGCAACGCGAAGCAGGGATGGTGGGTCTGCAAGTCCGGTGAATTCGTTTCGCGTGAGTAACAAAATCACGATCATGCTCAGCGAGGCCGATAATGCAAGGGCCTCGCCACCGCGAGCAATGCTGAACCCAGCAGAGAGAACAAACAACACCAGGGCCAGAGTCCAAGCGCGGCGCTTGCCTCGAAGGAGCTGTCCGGCCAGCAACACCATGCAAGAGCCGAATCCCACCGAGAGCACAGCAGTGTCGAGCACCATTGGCAGGGGAGAAATCAGCTCGTCTAACAACAACGTGCGGGCGCTGATAGCTGGCACCGCGCTCAGCATGGTGAGCACACCAACCAAGCTGGTCAGCATCGCTACCACCCGCACCAGCCCCGACAGCCTGACTGCAGCCACTTGGGCTCCGGGCCCCGTTGCCGTAGGAAGCGGCGCGGTGGGAACCAATTCCGACTTATGGCTCGAATCCTGCCCGAAAATATTTGGCGAGCGCATTGTGGGAAACAGAATCACGTCGCGAATCGACCGCGAATTGGTGAGCAACATGACGAGGCGATCAACCCCAATACCAAGGCCACCCGTCGGAGGTAAGCCCCGGTCCAAGGCCTCTAGATAACTCTGATCGATGGAGCCAGTTTGGTCAGTCTCTTCATCTGCGGTTCGAGCAGAGGACTGGCCCGCCGCAAAGCGTTCGCGCTGCTCCACGGGATCATTTAGTTCGCTATACGCGTTCGCAAGTTCCATCCCGCCAACAATCACCTCGAAGCGCTCGGTGAGCGAGGGGTCCGTCCTGCAGTGCCGAGCTAAGGGAGATGTCTCAACAGGGTGACCAGTCACGATGGTGGGCAAGATCAGATTCGCCTCGACACGATCCTCGAATACTGCAACAAGGCATCTGCCAGAGCCCCAAGCCTCATTACATCCCAAGCCCAAGCGAGCAAGAGCGGCCCGCGCGTGAGTCACCTCCATGTTCGCTTCGATGCGCTCGCCGGTGTATTCGAACACCAACTCAGACATGGACGCACGCCGCCAAGGAAGCGCTAGGTCAATCTGCTGCCCGGAAGGAATCCGAACAGTCGTAGAACCCAGCGAAGCTAACGCTGCTTCAACAACAACGTGCTGAACCAGTTCCATCATGTCGGTGTAATCGGCATAGGCCTGATACACCTCGAGCATCGTGAACTCGGGATTGTGCCTCGCACTCATCCCCTCATTGCGAAAGACTCGGCCCAACTCAAAGACGCGATCCATGCCGCCAATGACGAGTCTCTTGAGGAAGAGTTCCGGCGCAATCCGCATCATCAAGTCTTGGCCGAGAGCATTGTGCCGAGTCACAAATGGACGCGCAGTCGCTCCCCCGGCATCGGCTGCAAACACAGGAGTTTCGACTTCAAGAAATCCCCGAGCCTCAAGGGCAACACGAATGCCAGAAATCGCCTCTGATCGCATCGTGAACACCGTGCGACTCTGCAGGTTTTCCATCAAGTCAGCCTCGCGATACCGCGAGCGGTGCTCGACCGATCGGGGTCGACCGCGCTTATCGCCAGGGGCGACTAATGATGCAGCGAGCAACTCGAACTCTTGCACCCGAACAGACAGTTCACCCGTTCGAGATGCAACAATCAGGCCGGTCACACCAATGAGATCACCTCGGCGCGGAGGCTCCACCCGAGGACGCGAGTCGCACATCAATTGCAGCTTCGCCCCACCAGACTCAAGCGTGACAAACCAAATGCCGCCATGATCTCGCAGCAGCACAACGCGTCCAGTGAAACTGACTCGCTCCTCGGTCTCTGCCGAGGCGGGAAGGCCCGCAAACTGTGCACGCAACTGCGTGACCGAGGTGGTTGCATCGAAGCGGGCGGGGTACGGGTCCACCCCAGCGCGCCGCATGCGCTCAAGTTCAGCCAACCGCGAAGCACGCCAGCTCATGCGGTTACTAGCTGGAGGTGAAAACTCCGCTTCGAGCTCCCCTTTCGAGAATTTTCCTGACGTGAAGTCCATCTCAGACACCCAAAAAAATTGGCACCCGGCTCTTGGGTCGTCCGATGATGGCAGAATCGCCCTTCACAAGAATTGGCCGTTGGAGTAATGCCGGATGCTCGAGCAACACCGCAACGACTTGCTCGCGGGTTTGCACTATCGGTTCGGTTAATCCCAACTTAGAAAAATTGGCATCGCGTCGCACCAGATCAGTCGGCGGATCTTCCAACTTGTCCAGAATCTCGTTGAGTTGTTGCTCTGTTGGGCGCTCGGCCTTGAGCATGTATTTCACGACCTGAAAGTCGACCCCTCCCTGTTCGGCTACCTCAACGGCGTACTTAGAGGTGCTGCAGCCCGGGTTATGAAAAATGGTGACCTGACTCATGGCCCTCAAGTTAGCTTGCCCGTTCCTGATCGGGCTGATCCGGCCGAACACCTCTGGCTAGAGGGCAACCCGCTGACCACTACCATTCGCAAATGCCATCCGCCGGCCCTTCCCCCGCTGTGCCCGGCAACGGTACTACCAGCGGCACTGCCAGCGGTGGTGGGCCCAGCGACCCAGGCGTGAATCACCACTCCGGTTCGTCCGCTACGCCACTCGGGCTCACAGCCGCGCTGGTAGCAGTGTGCGCTTGGGGCCTAGGAAACACCATCATTGCTGCTGTTCCCATGACGGGCATGGCCATTGCCTTTTACAGACTTGGCTTTGCCTCGGTGCTCTACACGGTGATCCTGTATGCCCGCGGGGGCAGGCTGACGAGGCGCAGCTTTCGTTTCGGCTGGGAGGGCGGCATTGCCTTTGGTGCTGACATCGCAGCGTTCTTTGTGGCAATCCACCTGACGAGCGTTGCAAACGCTACGACCATTAGTGCCCTGCAGCCGCTCGTCATCATTGGCTTTGCGGCTGTCATGTTCGGCGAACGAATCAGAGCGCGGCACATCATTTGTTCTGTGATTGCCACAGCTGGAGTGGCCTTAGTCGCCTTCGGCGCAGCACAGAGCGGCAATGGCGTTGGCCTGGGTGATTTGATGGCGGTTCTTGCTCTGTTCTCGTGGGCTTGGTATTTCATTGCCTCAAAAAAGGCCCGCCGCCACTTGGACACTTTTGAGTACATGACGGTGATGAATCTGGTGGCCTTTCTCTTTGTCATTCCCATCACATTGCTTACTCAGGACTTGTTTAGAACCGAGAATCACCTCAGTTGGACAAACGCGTTAGCAATTCTTGCCATCGTGCTTGTTCCCGGATCGGGCCACATTTTGATGAACTGGGCTCACGCACACACCACGCTGGTGCTGACCTCGTTGATTACTCTTGCCATGCCCGTGATCTCTGCTCTCAGCGCTGCTGTATTCCTAGGCCAATCCGTAAGCACTGTTCAGGTTCTTGGAATTGCTCTTGTTCTTATCGCTCTGGCATTCGTCATCGTTCTCGATGCAAAGACCACTGCCGATGCAACCGAACCGGCAGCCTAAATTCAGCTGAGGAGCGCAACCACCATGACTGCAAACAATGAGGAAGATCGAACAACGCAAGTCGTCCCGTCCTCGGCGGCGTATCGCGATGCTTCATTAGCTATCGAGACTCGGGTGGATGACCTGATCACTTGGATGACCCTCAATGAAAAACTGGCGCAACTGGGAGGCATCTGGTCAAGCGAACTCCTCGGTGAGGAGGGTTTCTCCGCTCAGAACGCAGCTGGACTGATGCCTGATGGGATTGGCCAGATCACTCGTATCGCAGCGTCCACGGGTCTACGGCCCGAGGGCATCGCAGCTGTTCATAATCGAATCCAGGAGTGGCTGACTAGCCAAACACGCCTCGGGATTCCCGCCGTGGTTCATGAAGAGGCAGTGGCTGGTTTCTGCGCTCGAGATGCTGTGCAATTTCCGCAGGCAATTGGCCTTGGGGCAACTTGGGATCCAGAGTTAGTTGGCCAAATCGCTTCGCATGTTCGCGGCGAAATGTTGGCCGTCGGAGCGCGGCAAGCGCTTGCACCGGTCCTAGACATTGCGCGCGACCCCCGCTGGGGTCGCGTCGAAGAGACATACGGCGAAGACCCAATTTTGACGGCTGCGCTCGGAGTTGCTTACGTGCGCGGTCTGCAGGCAGATGCAGATGACGCTGTTGGGGGAACGACACGAACTCACCTGCACCAAGGAGTCATTGCAACGGCCAAACATTTTTTGGGTTACGGCCTGAGCGATGGCGGCCTGAATCACGGCCCGGTCCAACTAGGTGATCGCGAGCTTCGAGAGGTATTCGCAGAGCCCTTCGCTGCTGTGATTCGCGAGGCTCACATTGCCTCGATCATGAACTCCTATGCCTCGGTAGATGGCCTAGCACCCGCCGGCTCTAGAGCTTTGCTGACGGAATTGCTGCGAGATGAGCTCGCCTTCTCGGGCAGCGTTGTTGCCGACTATTTCTCGGTGGACATGTTGGTAACGCATCACAAAGTTGCACCTACCAAAGGTGTAGCTGCCGCCAAGGCACTGCTCGCCGGACTCGACCAAGAACTCCCCACCTTGGATTGTTATGCGCAATTACCTTCACTGATCCAGGCCGGAATCGTGCCCGAGGCAGTGCTCGACTTGTCGCTACGGCGAGTACTTCGGCAGAAGTTTGCCCTCGGGCTCTTTGAACAGCCGCTCGTTGATGAGTCGACTGCTGCTGCAGCCTTTGGAACTTCAGCTGGTAGGTCCTTGGCTCGAACGGCCGCACAAAAGTCATTGGTACTCCTCACGAACGACGGGATCATTCCCCTCAACCCAGCAACGCTCAGCAGCATTGCCGTGATCGGCCCAGCCGCAGATAACCCACGCCTACTCGAAGGCGACTACCACTACCCGGCTCACCTTGAACTGCTCTTCGACTCCGCCGAGAACGCAACAGAGAACACAGCAGAGAACACTGCAGAGAGCACAGCTGGCTCAGAACTCGCCCCGCATGCAGCCGTGAGCGCAACCGGGGACTTTGCGCCAGGGCCATACCTGCCCGAGATCACGACTCCGCTCAGAGGCCTGCAAAACGCGCTCTCTTCTACCGATGTTCAGGTGCAGTTCGCTAGCGGTTGTGAAATCACTGGTGAGGACCGCTCGGGATTTGATGCCGCTGTGGCACTTGCTGCATCAAGTGATGTTGTAGTCGTGTGTGTGGGCGGCCGCTCTGGACTCACGCTGGACGCAACCGTAGGTGAAGCCCGAGATGCAACCGACCTTGGACTCACCGGCATGCAACTGCAGTTACTCGAAGCAGTTCATGCAACTGGTACCCCCACGATTGCAGTCGTGATCTCCGGACGAGTTCATACCTTGGCAGCCGTCGAATCCGCTAGCTCCGCAACCTTGCTCGCATGGCTGCCGGGATGCGAAGGAGGCTCGGCAATTGCCGATGTACTGCTCGGCACAGTTGCCCCGTCGGGGCGGCTACCTATCAGCCTGCCCCGGTCAGTTGGGCAAGTCCCGGTGCATTACAACCATCGATCCGGGGGCGGGAAGAGCAACTTCTGGGGTGAGTACACCGACTCGCCCACTACTGCGCTGCACCCATTTGGCTTTGGGCTTTCTACGAGCAGTTTTAGCTACTCAGACCCAGTCTTTTCAGAGGGCAGCACCACCGAGTCAACGGTGGTTCAGGTGACGGTAACCAACACGGGTCAAGTTGATGCCGACGAGGTCGTCCAGTGTTACGTCCACGATGAGGTGGCCTCAGTAGCGCGACCGGTTCGACAACTCGTGGGGTTTGCGCGGCTCTCACTTGCTGCGGGTCAAGCTCGAAGTTTGCGATTTGTGATTCACCCATCTCGTCTTGCTTTCTATGACGAACAGATGGACTTTGTTTGTGAGCCCGGAGCATTTCGCATTGAGGTCGGCGGGTACGCCGGCCACCCGGAGGTGGTAACTACCTGTGACCTGTCAGGCGACATTGCCCGCTACAAACAGAGTCAAGTGGTCGCTACGACAGTTGAGCTGATCTAAGGCAAAGTCCGGGTTTGCCTAGGACTTTCTGGCCCTGCGTGTTTATGACTGCGTATTTATGGCTGCGTGTTTATGGATGTTTGCTTCAGTGTCACAGGGTGTTTGTACTATAGAACGTATGTTCGATCCTGAAGACC
>JBAXCX010000095.1:0-11312 GCA_037141255.1 Actinomycetes bacterium
GGCCCAGCAGTTGTGACGCCACGAACCAGTGCGTACACAGTGCTACCCGCTGACGTATAGCGGACCTCAAAGCCCTCAGGAGTCATCGAAGCCGCGAGAATCCACGGGCGGGTTCCGATGAGCGCTGACTTTTGCGCACTGACGTACTCACCAAGCCAAGACAGCCGTTCGCTCTGCAGCGGTGGAATCTGTGCATCCACGCCGCGGGGGCCAACATTCAGCAGCAAGTTCCCACCCTTGGCAACAACGTCCGTGAACTGCCAGAGCAACTCGTCCTCGGTCACAAAGTGTTCCGGCTTTGACTGCTCGTTATGCCCAAAGCTGCGGTCCATTCCGCGGACGAGTTCCCAGGGCTTGCTCTGAATCTGATCAAAGACCACATACTCAGGAGTGCGATAATCGCAGAACGGTGGTTTTGGCGGAATGAGACCGCCATCCTTGCGGGCCTGCTTTCGAGATCCAGATTCGATCAATCGCCTGATCCCAGCAAATTTTGTAAGCCCCATAAGCGGACTCCAAGGAATCCACCGATCATTGATGACTCCATCGGGGACGACTCGGTAGTAATGCTCGAGAAGCTGCCACAAGTGAGCACGGTCCCCGGGCCACGCAATGTCGTTCCATAACACGCTCGGCTGGTAGCGGTCGATCAACTCGCGCACTTGCGCATCGGCATAAGCGGGGTACTCGCCTTGAGGAACCGAGTTAGCTACGTCGCCCATGGTTCCAACCGGAGTGGAATCAAAACTCCAGTCAAACCCTCCGGAGTAATAGAGCCCAAACCTCATGCCAGCCGAGCGGACTGCCTCGGCCAATTCACCCACCACATCTCGCTCACAGTGCCAATTTGCTCGGATCGGATTGGGGTGAGAAGTGGGCCATAGGCAATATCCATCAGAGTGCTTCGCAACCAACACCACGTAGCGGGCCCCGGTATTTCTGAACTGCGCGGCCCACTCCGCAGGATCCCAGTGCTCAAGGCCCGCCTCCCAGTCACGAGCAAACTCGGTATACGGGCGATCCCCATAGGTTTGCCGATGGTGACGAGATACTGGGCTATTCGGAAAGCGAAGCGAGTTCTCGTACCACTCGGTGTAGGGAACATATTGCAGCGGGTTCACTCGATCGGACTGCAACAGGTCGCCAATTTCGTCGTCCACGGGGGCAAAGGCTGGCACCGCTGCTGGAGTCCAGTGAACAAAGATTCCGAGTTTGGCATCCTGCCACCACGCGGGAATTCGGCGCTTACGAAGATTCCGCAGAGAGTCTCTCGTAGCTGACATGAATTCCCCCTTTGAGCCTCTGACGCTAGTTGGCCGAGCAGCCTGGGCGCTGGAAACTTAGGGTCCTCCCTGTTACACAGACCAAGAGTCCCCGCGCTGCATGTGGCTTTCTCTATTCTTAGAGCGTGCAGCCCATGGAAGAGTCCAAGTACCTAGCTCTGCCAGATCGCAGCAAGGCCCCCCGCTTTGCGATCGCCGGTGTGGTTGTGCTGGCTTGTGGTCTTCTGCTCGGAATACTGGTGGCATTTCAGGAATCCTGGATGAACGCACGCGAGTTGCCGATCAGTACCTGGTTCCGAGACCTTGGACTATCGAGTCAGTGGCTGACGACTCTGGCGGATTGGCTGTCATGGATCGGGTCTGGGGCTCGAACCGTACCCATTGTCCTTTTAGTTTCGCTCCTTTTGGTGATGACGAAGAGATGGCCCTGGGCCCTCTTCCTATTGGCCTCGTCACAACTCGGGTTCTTTGTTTCTAACTCGGTGAAGTATCTGGTCGGCAGGAACCGGCCACCTTGGGGCGAGTTCACAGCTCGACAAGCCGGCACCTCGTTCCCCTCGGGCCACACGTTTACTGGTGTAGCCGGCTGGGTTGCTATCGGAATCATTGTCTTGTACATCTTCCCAAAGCGGTGGTCACGGGCAGCAAGCGCCGTGATCGTCACAGTTGGCGTACTTGTGGGGCCAAGTCGAGTGATTCTTGCTCGGCACTGGGGGACCGATGTGCTGGGAGGATGGCTCCTAGCGACAGGCTGGCTCCTACTGGTCTGGGCAGCGTTCCTGTGGCTATTCCAAGAGCGCCTTTCAGTAGCGCGTGCAGAGCCCGCCGGGCCAGCCGCGTCAGCCGGGCCCAGCGAGTTAGCCGAGTCAGCCGATCCAGCCGATCAGGGTTCGATAATCGAGAAGAACAAATCGAACTGATCGAGCAGGGACACAAAGGTGGCTAGCGGCTCAACCGGGCCGTCAACTCGAAGCGCACCTGACTCAAGAGACTGATCCACAGTGGTGAGTTCGCTCGTGAGACTGATGAACTCCTGAACGGTTGTGTGAACAGTTGTGGACACAGTTGAGGAAGAGGGTCCGTCAGAGGAACTGGCCACTCTGCGATGACGCAAGGTGCCACTACCGATGAAAACGTGAAACGCCTGCTCGCGATCGGTGAACACAATCTCGAACTCAACTTGGTGTTCGCTTGCACGCGCTCCGTTCAGCTTGACTGCGCAATTATCGAGCACCATCTCGGGAGTCATAGCTGCCATCACATCAAGGCTCACTGCCCCACGCAGACCGGGAATGGAAGGGCTGCCGTTGCGCAACTCACTTGCACCGGTCAGGTAGAACGACCGCCACGGTCCTGACTCTGACTGGTATCCGAGTTGTTCTAAAGCGTCGGCCTGAAGTTCTCGTGCAGATTGATTTGTTGGATCAGCAAAGACGACATGGTTGACAACCTGCGCAACCCAGCGGTACTCACCGCGGCTGAAGTCTTCCGTCGCACGCTGCAGCACGGCATCAGCGCCACCCATGTACTCAACGAGCTTCTTCGCGGCGTCCACTTGCGGCAACTCGTGAAGGTGAGCGGGGTTAGCATCGAACCAACCCAGATATCGCTGATAGACGGCCTTGACGTTGTGGCTCACTGTTCCGTAGTAGTCCCGGTTGAACCATTCGTCGGCAATGGCATCGGGCAGAGTAAGCATCTCTGCGATTTCGTTTGCAGTATGCCCATGATTGGCTAAGCGCATGGTCTGATCGTGCAGATAGCGGTAGATGTCGCGTTGTCCGGACAGGAATGCCAACATGTCTGCTTGACCCCAGCGAGGCCAATGGTGACTTGCGAAAGCGACGTCGCTGCGGTCTAGGAACAGGTCGATTGCATCGTCGATGTACTTGCTCCAGCTCAGCGAGTCACGAATCTCTGCGCCTCGTGGCGTGTAGACGTTATGCAACGTGGCGGCACAGTTCTCGGCCATGCACACCGCGCGGTAACTCGGGAAATAGAAGTTCATCTCGGCTGGAGCTTCGGTCCCAGGTGTGAGCTGAAACTCAATAGGCACTCCATCGATTTCTAACACTTCACCGCTCTGAGTGATCGACTGAGTCGGTGCGATCAGGCCACGTGAACCAAGGATTGGGATGGTCTTGCCAAGTCCGGCATCGACGTGGCCGAGAGGGCCAACTGGCAAGAGGACGCCGTACATGTACATGGCCCGACGAGTCATTGCAGGACCAGCGGTGACGTTCTCGCTCACAGCGGCCTCAAGAAATCCCTCGGGTGCAATGATGCGAATCTGACCCGACTCGATTTCTTCATCGGTCACGATGCCGCGAATGCCGCCGTAGTGGTCGGCATGACTATGCGTATAGATCACCGCAACAATTGGTAGCGGGCCAAAGTGCGAGTCGATCAACCCGCGGGCGGCGGCTGCAGTCTCTGCAACAGTCAGGGGATCGATCACAATCCAACCGGTGGCACTGCGAATGAACGAGATGTTCGAGATGTCATAGCCACGCACTTGGTAGATGCCCGGTACGACCTCAAAGAGTCCGTGAATATTGTTGAGGGCGGCCTGCCGCCAGAGACTGGGATTGACCGAGTCTGGTGACTCACCGGAAACAAACTCGTACTGCGAAGGATCCCAAACGGGAACACCCAGTTCGCTGTTTATGACTCCGGACTCGATCTGCTGGAGCAGGCCGCGTCGTGCTCGATCAAAGTCTGCAGTGTCTTCGAAGTTGTATCGGGACTGCGCAGCGGAGTTGGCGAGGATGGTTGACTCGCTTGCAGGCTTCGGCTGATTCGATGCTGTTGTCACCTGCTCACCCTAGGTACTTGGTCTGCCCTAGGCCACTCACTTCGGCTTGGTCACCAACTTCGTTCTAATCGGTTGCCTCATCAGAAACTTCGTCGAGTGCTTTTCTCAGGTTCAGGTGTGGGCCTACCAGTACGAGCAGTAACGCCGGCACGGCAATGATGATGAGTGAGGCAGTTACCGAGAATTGGTCGGCCAAAAACCCAATTAGTTCTTGGCCGAGTGGGGCCATAATCATCGGGATAAGCGCGTACCCCGTGAGGACCGATGCTCGTGACTTTGCGGGCGCCCCTGCCTGCATGAGCGTTGCCAATATTGACTGGTCAAGCGTGAGTGCAAACCCGATCGGAATCAGCAGAAGGACTGCCAGCGAAATGACGATCAACGGGCTGACATCTCGGTGGACGATCACTGCGATCAGGAGAAGTCCAGATGCCGCAATGAGGAAACAAATTCGTTGCACCAGCCCCCAACTCACTCGGCCGTGTGCCTTTCGCATTGCCATGACTACGAAGAGTCCACCAACCACCGAACTTGCCTGAAGTAGAGACTGAATTCCCGCACTGGAGTCCATTTTGGCATCGTGGGCAATCATCTGAGCAAGGGCGGGAAGGGTGACTACGTAGCTAGCAATAATGACGCTCAGGCCCGTAAACATGCAGACGGCCCGCAGCCCCGGGTTATTGCGGCGAATCTCGAAGACGCCTCGGAAGCGTTCCACCTCGCCGTCGATATGTTGAACTGGCTCCTTGGTCAACCTGAGAAGGGAGAAGCCGGGAAGTAGAGAGAGTGCGCCGAGCGCAAACACCCATGTCGGGCCAAGAGCGGTGTAGACAGCACCGCCCGCCAGTAGGCCGATCACGGTTGCAAGGGCGACTGCTTGAGCGGCCTGGCCATTGAACTCTGGCAGCTGACCCGGTGCTGCGATCATTCGTCGGACGAGTCCCGCCGACGGGGCGCAGAGGCCAATGAGGATTCCGAGAAGTAGGAAAAACATGAGCAGGTTTGTGGTGTTGAGATGACCCGTGGCAGAAAGTGCAACGGGAATCAACGTGATCGTGAATTCGACACCTGCTTGCATCACCCAGACGGTTGGCCCACCGAAACGTCGGGCAAGGGAAGTTGCCGCACCCGGAAGCAGAAGAGATGGCAGGTTGAGGCAAACAACGATGAGCCCAGTAGCTGCAACCGAACCTGACTGCGCGTAGATGAAGAATGAACTCGCCATGGTGATCATGGCCCAGCCGAGCTCAAGAATGAACAGGCTGACTATGTAGTTGCGGCGCATGGCGGCAAAGCGCTCATGATCCCGGCCTACCTGAGTTCCCGTCAGGTCGCCATGGTCGAGCTCAGTTGAGTGGTGTCGTATGGATGCACGAAAACTCATTCGCAGAATCTACACGAGTAGGCCTGTTTTGTGCCTTGAGGACTTACTCGTCGCCAGCCTCATCGGTCATCTCGTTGAGCGCCTCCCTCAGGCTGAGGTGTGGGCCGATGAGTACGAGCAAGAGGGTGAGCAACGCCACGATCATCAGAGCGGCAGAGACCGAGATGAGGTCTGCGAGGCACCCAACCAATTCTTGGCCGATTGGGGCGAGAACCATCGGGATGAGCGCGTAACCCGTGAGGACCGAAGCTCGCGACTTTGCGGGAGCTCCGGCTTGCATGAGCGTTGCAAGAATCGACTGGTCGAGCGTCAAAGCGAAGCCTGTTGGAATCAGCACAAGGATGGTGAGTGTGATGACGATCAGTGCGCTTGCGTCCCAGTATGCAATCACTGCGATCAAGAACAGGCCAACCCCTGCGATCAGGAAGCAGATTCGCTGCACCACTGCCCAACTGACTGACCCGTGCGCCTTTCGCATAGCCATGACTACGAATAGTCCGCCAACCACCGAACTTGCCTGGAGGAGCGACTGGATTCCAGCGCTGGACTTAATCCCGGCGCCCTTCGCGATGATCTCCGCCACAGCAGGAAGGGTCACAACGTAGCTCCCGACTAAGAAGCTCAGTCCGGTAAACATGCAGACAGCCCGTAGGCCCGAGTTGTTGCGGCGAATCTCGAAGACGCCCCGGAACCGTTCCACCTCGCCTTCGAAATGTGGCACTGGCTCTTTAGTCAATTTGAAAAGGGAAAGCCCGGGCAGCAACAAGACTGCACCGATTGCAAACACCCATGTTGGTCCGAGCGCTGTATACAAAGCCCCGCCCACGAGCAGGCCGATCACCGTTGAGAGCGCCACTGCCTGGGAGGCCTGGCCATTGAACTCTGGCAACTGACCCGGTGCTGCGATCATTCGTCGAACAAGGCTCGGGGCGGGGGACGTGAGGCCGAAGACGATACCAACGAGCAAGAAGTACAGGAGCAGGTTCGTGGTATTCAAGTGCCCCGTTGCCGACAGTGCCACTGGTATGAGCGTGAGGAGAAACCAAATCGGTAACTGGGCAACCCACATGGTGGGCCCCCCGAACCGTCTCGCAAGCGAGGTTGCCGCCCCGGGAAGCAGGACTGCGGGCAAGTTGAGACAAACCACGATGAACCCGGTCGCAGTTACCGAACCTGACTGGTCATAGACATAAAACGAACTTGCCATATTGACCATGGACCAGCCGAGATACATAGCGAAGAGGCTGACTAGGTAGTTGCGGCGCATCGACGCGAAGCGCTCATGATCCCGGCCTACTTGCGTTCCCGTCAGGTCGCCATGGTCGAACTCAGTTGAGTGGTGGCGTATGGATGCACGAAAACTCATCTGAGGAGGCTAGCGGCCTTTGCGTTACCAGGATCGGGATCTGAGTCAGCCCCCATGGGTTCGCCCCTGCTCGGTCCGGCGAGCATCACTGGCTGATCCAAGTGGCTGATCGCACTGCTTGACAGAGCCGTAGTCGCTGACAAGCGGTGGGCTACAGTCCAGTGTCTGTTTGGCCTCTGAGAGCGCGACCGAATTCGACGGGGGATGATTCTGTGAGATTTCGAAAGCTTGTACTCGTTGTTGCCGCCCCCGCTGTGTTGTTGTTCGGATGCACGGAGAGCAACCTCGCTGCACCAACCGAAGCCGCAACTGCGAATGCGCCGGCTGGTTTCGTAGGCATTGGCAGCATCGATCAGGCCTCGGCCATCGGGATTCCTGCAGATGCCAAGGTTGAGTTGTTCAACGAGCAGGGCAAGTCGATTCGCTCTGCGAAGGCGGACAAGCTCGGGGCTGCCATGTTCTACAAGGTTGAACCTGGGAAGGGCTACACAATCCGAGGAGACTTTGGCGATGGCGAGGTATCGACCGCGCCAGTGACAGTCCTGAACCGTGACGACAAGCCAGCAACGTCGCAGTACACCGGCCAAACCTTTACCCCGGGACTCAATTACATAAAAATGCGCGACGGCATAGAGATCGCAATGACCCTGCGTCTTCCAGCGGGTAAGACGCTCGCTGACGGTCCGTTCCCAACTGTTATCGAGTACTCAGGTTATGAGGTCGCTCCGCCGCATGACCTGCTGAGCAGCATGGCGGCTCAGATTGCTGACCCGTCTGCTCAGGCAGACCCGCTTGCACCGTCGGGCGCAACTGCGGTTGGTTCTTTGATCACACCCTTACTCGGGTTTGCCACCGTCAGCGTGCAGATTCGAGGGAGCGGATGCTCAGGCGGGGCGTTTGATCTGTTTAGCTTGCCAACCATTTATGACGGCTACGACGCAGTCGAGACCGTGGCGGCGCAGCCTTGGGTTGCCCACAACAAGGTGGGCATGGTCGGAATTTCTTACTCGGGATTTAGTCAACTCTTTGTGGGTGGAACACGCCCGCCACACCTAGCCGCTCTAGCTCCGATGTCGACCACTGATGACCTCTACACCGGCATCGGCTTCCCAGGCGGAATCCAAAACACTGGGTTTGCTAAAGGCTGGATTACCGAACGTCAAAATGATGCCAAGGCTGCTCCCGGGGGTGGCCAGCGTTGGGCGACGTTGCTGATCGAGCAGGGGGATAAGCAGTGCAAAGCGAACCAGGTCTTGCACGGTCAGGCACAAGATGGATTAAAGATCATGTCCGAGCTGGAATTCCGTGACCCGGTGCTCTTCAATGACCGCACTCCTGCTACTTGGGCTGCAAACATTGACGTACCAACCTTCATCGTTGGTGGTGTTCAGGATGAGCAACTGAACAGCCATTGGATCGAAGCACTCAGTGGCATGACTGATAATCCGGACCTTTGGATCACGATCTATAACGGGATGCATAACGACGCACTCGCTCCGCAGATTCTGACAAGGTGGATCGAGTTCCTTGATCTGTTTGTGGCAGACCGTGTGCCGAATGTGCCCGGCGACTTGATGGCCATTGCGGGTGTCCTAGCCGAGCAGGCCTCAGGCGCTCCGGCAGAACCCTTGCAACAGAGCAAGCTTTCCTCGATGGCGAGTTTGGAAGAGGCGCGAGCAGCGTTTCGGGCTGAGCCGATGGTGACAGTCCTTCTTGACGTAGGCAGCGGGCCATTAGGCCCAGGTTCTCTTCAGCCCGGTTATGTGCAGACATTCGACTCTTGGCCTCCGGCAAATCTGCAAGCTCAAAGGTTGTTCGCTGGCCCAGATGGATCACTCACCGACACTGCCCCAACATCTGATGACCCCAGCCTGTCTGACCAATATGTTGCTGACCCCGCCGCACGGCCCGAGACCAGCCAAGACAACAGCGAGGGCAAGCCAAAGGCGAACTTTAAAGATGAGCCGAACAACTGGGTACCACTCGTAGACGGCAAGGGTCTTGGCTACACGACCAGTGTTCTTGAGTCGGATGTGATGATTGCCGGAGCATCGAGTTTTGATGCCTACATTGAGGCCAGCGCGCGCAATACCGACTTGCAGGTGACCTTGTCAGAGGTTCGTCCTGATGGCAAAGAGATGTATGTGCAAACGGGTTGGCTTCGAGCAACGCACCGCAAGCTCGACACAAAGCGTTCGACGGCGACTGATCCGCGTCAGACACACTTAGCAAAGGATGCTCAGCCGCTGACGGCCGGTGAGCCTTCGTTGGCTCGAGTTCAAATTTTCCCTGTTGTATACACCTTCCGTGCAGGGTCTCGCATCAGAGTGAGTATCAGCGCCCCGGGTGGAGACCGGCCGATCTGGACGTTCAAGTCAATCGATGATGGAACGACCACGGTGACGGTGTTTCGCTCGGAGCAATACCCGTCAGCACTGGTGCTGCCAGTAGTTGAGGGTGGTGTTGCGGGTGCGCCCCTTCCAAATTGTGGAACGCTGCGCGGTCAACAGTGCCGGGTATTTGAGCCTTCAAGCACGGGCGGTTGACCCTCGCCCCAGTAGGGCAACGATTGGAACGAACAGCAGGCAAACAACTCCGACAGCTACCACTACTTCGCCGAGCACGTTGCTCAGAACTGCTGTTGAGTGGCCTGCGGTCTGTGTCACGATGACCGAAGAGACCACGGCAATGCCGACACCTCCGAGTCCGATCAAGACGGTGAGTACTACGCCAGAGGCTGCTCCCGCTTTCTCGGGAGGTACCACGGCCTGCGTGACCACGCTGGCGTATGACCAGCACAAGCCAAATCCCGCACCTGCAAAGAGTGAGAAAGCCAAAAAGGGTTCTATGTTGCCCAAATTGAGGCCCATTCCGATTGCCCCGAGGCCACCGAGGAGCATGGCGATGTTCATGACGGCCCAGGACTGAAACCGCTCGAGGCGTCCGGAGAACTGCGAAGCGACGGTGACTCCTATTGAGAAAGCGAGGAGCGTTAGGCCCGAGGTGAGCGGGGAGAGTCCCTGAACGGTTTGCAAATAAATTACTGATACGAAGAGGATTGCAGTTTCAGCAACATTGCCGACTGCGCCAGCCAGAATCATGACGGAGAATTCCCGAATCCGAAAGAGTTGAAGATCTACAAGAGGTTGGTTTCCCCGGCGCTCAACCAGAATGAATGCAAAAAAACCGACCGATCCACTGAGCAGGAATCCTACCGTGAGCGGAGAGAGCCAGCCCCAAATTGAGCCTTGATCTATGCCAATGGTCAGGGCGGCGATTGAGCCAACGATGAGGCAGAGCCCCGTCCAGTCGATGATCCGTGATGCTGTCTCATCTCGGCTCTGAACAACAGAGGTTCTTGCCAAAGTGACCACGAGAAGAATGATTGGCACGTTGATCATTAGAACCCAACGCCAGTTCAGGACTTGCGTGATCCCGCCACCGATAAGGGGTCCGAGTGCCTGACCAATAGCAGCGATGCCAAAGACCATGCCCACGGCCCGTTGGGTCTGTGACTGAGGGAACCCGTTTGTGACTACGGCTACCGAGACTGGCATGAGCACGGCCGCACCTGCACCCTGAACGATGCGTGCAGCAATCAGCATCTCTGGGCCAATGGCAAGTGCGCCGAGAAGGGACGCTCCCCCAAAAATTCCTGCTCCGATGAAGAACCAGGTCTTTCGACCCAGAAGGTCTGCCAAACGCCCACCGACGATCAAGAATGATGCAAGCGACAGCATGTAGCCACTGATAACCCATTGCAGCGCAGTGGTTGTGGTGTTGAAATCTGCAGCAGTTGCGGGTAGCGCCGCCTGGACGGCAAAGAAGTCAAGATCAATGGCAAAGATCGCAAGGGCTGCTGCAAGAATTAGCGCCCGCTGCTTTGGGTCTTTGGTGAGTGGTTCAGACATCGAGGGAAAGCTAGCGGTACTCCTGCCCGTGCATTCCCGCAATCTCGCCGAACTTTGACCTATCTGAGTCTGACTGTGAGAGATCTGCGTACATGCTTGAGGCGTTGCCAGAAGAGGTCATAGAAACCATTTCTCCACCGTCCTCGCCGAACCTGTACCAATGAGTCGTGTTGGCGGGAACATGAACCAGGGTGCCTGCACTCGCAAGCGATTCCTGATCGCCGACCCCGCACAGGACCGTGCCGCTCACTACATAGAAGGATTCATCCCATGGGTGTGCGTGGGGACCAGGGCCGGTTTGGGCCGGACCGGACTGAAGGAAGATCTCATAGCCCTCGGTCTTGGACTGTTCGGCAAGCACCGTGATCTCGAACCCCGCGATACCTAGAGGTTCGGGTCGGTCTTCTTGGGCTAGGAAAATCGGTTCAGGCATGTCAGTAGCTCCCGTTTGAACTTGCTAAATGTCAGTCAAACCTAGGGCACCCGCGGGGGTTGTGCTTATGGGGGTGGTCTGGGTTGTTGTTTTTGGTGGCGTTGTGAGTTGAGGGTGTGG
>JBAXCX010000096.1:0-11267 GCA_037141255.1 Actinomycetes bacterium
GCCCCGACGTTGTGTCGGGGCCTTCGCTTAGTTAGTGGGTGTGCGGATCAGCCTGCGGCTGTGCGTGGGCATTGCGTAGATTGCACAGCACCATTCGGGCATGACGTATTTGACCAGATGACGCCGGACAGGGTGGCGCCGGACAGGTCGCAGCCGTGAAGGTCGGCATAAGGCTCAAGTAAGGTGCAGTCAACCGGTGCAACTGTGGTGGTAACGGTGGTCGTGGTTGGGACTAGTGCAGGTGTACACGCTGCGAATAACGCCACACACGCCGCTGCCAGTACTAATAGAAGCGAACCTGGTTTTCTCATATGTTTCCATCTTTTGTTCGGTCGCCGGCCAGCGACTATTCGACGGTAAACGGATAAAAAGTGGATAAACAATCCAAAGTATTTTCAATAATAGATAAACACTTTTCAACGCAGAAATAACAGAGCCCACGGAGTGCAGTGTGCGGAACTAGCTTGGAGGAATGGCAGCATTTCCATCTGCACAGATGATCAAACTCTCGGGTCAGATGCAGCCCCCGGGAACTGCGCCTGCTGAGGTATCCCTCGCGGTGCACCAACTCCCCGCCGCAGCGCAGGACCAAGCGACCCGTAGAGCAGCTACAGACGGTCCTACTCCGGCGGTTGTGTTCTGTCATGGGTTTCCCGACCTTGGTTACTCTTGGCGTCACCAACTCGGCCCCATTTCCCAAGCGGGTTTCCGGGTTATTGCCCCGGATCAGCGGGGCTACGGGGGCTCCTCTGCCCCCGATCAGATCGAGGCTTACGGGTTGGGTCAACTCTGCGGAGATCTGGCCGAGCTTCTGGACGCACTTGAGATAGAGCGGGCAGTTTTTGTGGGTCACGATTGGGGTGGTTTTGTGGCCTGGGGCATGCCAGTGCTGTTCCCCGAACGGTGCGCTGGAGTCATCGGGGTCTGTACCCCTTACACCCCCTTCCCGTCTCTTGAGTTTCTGCAGATGATGTTCGGAGAGGACCCCGAACAGATGTACATGATGTGGTTTCAAGAACCTGGGGTTGCTGAATCCGTTCTGGACTCCCGAGCAAGATTGATGTTCGAGAAACTCTCGGTGCAAGGAATCGACCCGGCCGTCCTGGCCGAACTCGGGGTGGCTCGCGAAAGCGGGTTTAACTTCAATCCGTTCATCGACCTTGAAGGCTTGCCCACTGTTGCCCCCTCGGTGCTCACCGAAGAGGACCTTAAGTTCTACGCATCCACCTTTGAACGGACTGGCTTTCGTGGACCGGTGAACTGGTATCGAAATATCGCGGCAAACGGTCTGAACTATCCAGCAGTTGGAACACAAGCCATAGAACTCCCCACTCTGATGCTCTGCGCTGAATGGGACCCGGCCCTGCCGCCGGAATTGGCCTCGGGCATGCCCGCTCTGTGCTCAGACCTAGAGATGCATACCATCCCCAAGGCCGGTCATTGGGTACACGAGGAGTACCCCGATCAGCTCAATAGCCTGATGATTGATTGGCTCACACGCCGCTTTCTTGCCTCGAATGAATCCTGACAGCAAGAGCTAGGGTCCTCAGCGGAGACTGCCAGAAGCAACGGCTCGAGCTAACAGCGCTCGTAACTCTTTGGCTCGCCCTTCCCATGTAAAGCCAGCGCTCACAAACTCCGCAGCGGCTGCACCCATCTGTTCTCGCGCGGCCGTGTCGTTCAGGAGTCGGATGAGTGCCTCGGAGATTTCCGAAACCTCGCTCCCGTCGACAAGCAGTCCGGTCGAGTTTGCTCTGAGTGCATCCGGAACACCCCCGATGTCTCCAGCGACTACTGGCACTCCAACGGCTTGGGCTTGGATAAAGACAATGCCGAAAGCCTCAACTTCCAGGCCACGTTTACGCTCCCGGCAGGGCATCGCAAACACGTCTCCCGCGGCGTAGTACGCAGGTAGCTCTTCCTCTGAGGCTGGCCCCGCAAACACCACGTACTGCTCAACTCCGCGCTCCACTGCGAGAGTGCGGAGAGCTTCCTCATAGGGACCGCCACCGACGATTAACAGACGTGCCTCTGGAACCTGTTGCCGCACGGAACTCAGGGCCGCTATCAGGCGATCCTGCCCCTTACGTTCCACAAGCCGAGAGATGCAGACCACTACTGGAGCATCAGCTAACCCGTGCCGCAGGCGAATTGCAGTTGCGTCCACTCCCGGATGAAACACACTGGGATCTACCGCCGGTGACAGCACTGCAAACTCTGGGCCCGACCCAAAAGCCGCCCGCAGAGAGTCATCACACCAATGAGAAACAAAGGTGATGGCCGCCGCAGAGCGACCGATTGTGCGGAGCAGATGCGCTCCACCGGGGGCCCGAACTGCAGACACCTCGAGTCCGTGCGTAAACGCAATGTAGGGCCGCCCCGTTTTTTTGCGGATTCGTGGCCCCATCAATCCAAGTGGAAAAGCAGCACCAAAGATCACGACCTCGGCCCGGGAGTGCTCAATCAACCTCAGGGTATGGCGAAGCACCCGAGGAGTCGGCAGCAGCACTGAAGAGCGATCCCGTATGACTTGGAACGGCGCAGCCTCATCCCAGAGCGCGTCGCCTTGAAATGCTGAGGCATAGACCGTGACCTCATCTCCGGCGGCAACCATGCCGCGACACAATTGATCTACATAGTTTTGAATCCCACCAAGTCGCGGCGGAAGGTCATTCGTGACAACAAGAACTCGCATTTAGGTTTCCGTTGCCTCAATGCGGGCCGAGCCAATCTCGGGGTCACCCACTAGGCACAAACCTGCGAACTGCAATTGATGCGGTGTGAATTCCTGCATCAGGTCGAGACATATTGGTGCAGGCCCAGACTGCGAGGCCTGATCGCTTCGCCGGCCGAGTTCAATGACTTCACTCAACAACAAGCGCGACTCATCGTTCAGCAACGACAAGTCATCAGAGACCAGAACCATTCCCCCACTCGCCCCGACGGCTAGCGCCCAAGCTCGCACTTGTTCAGGAGTGAGTTCGGTATCCGAGGTTCGAAGCATCACGCAATCTGGGTCATTCAGCCAGAGGCGACGATGCTGATGAGCGCGGGTAAGCGTGTTGCGCCAAGCGTTCTTGGTAGATGGGATGGTCTGCTCATAGCCCCGGTAGGGCCAGAGTTCAGGCTTCGGCGCCCAGAACGGTGCCACGTCAGAGCCGATCCTCATTCCATCTACTACGCCGATACATGCGCCGAGTGGAGCACCACAGCCGAGGATGAACGTGTCCTCTCCAGCGCCACGGCGAATTGCATCAAAGCCTGCGCGAATTCGCTGCGCAGGCGTCATGCTGCGGTCCGCCCAGACGCCATCAAAACCCGGGGAGTAGGTGAAGTCCAACTTCAGGTAGGTAAACCCCAATCGAACGAGTTCGCGGGCTAGGGACTCCAAGTGTTCAAGTACCTCTGGATTGGTCACATCGAGGGTGTGTACAAATCCACCCCAGTGCGGACCGAACATACCAATCAGTGGTTCACCCTCTGCGTCCTTTGCAATCCAATCCGGGTGTTTTAGTGCCAGCGCCGAATTGAGCGAGACGCCAAAGGGGGCAATCCATAGCCCTGGCCGAAACCCTGCAGCTGAAATGGAGTCGGCAACCCCAGCTAACCCCGAGGGGAACTTCTCATTCGTGACGAGCCAATCCCCCACTTCAGATTGAAATCCGTCGTCGAGTTGCACCACATCAAAGGGCCAGTCCGCACACAGCGCCAGGTTCTTGTGCAGGTCCAACTCCGTGACCTGATCGAAGTAGTGATACCAAGAGCACCAGCCCACCTGAAACTCACCTTGGGTGCGGGCGTGTGAGTGCTCGCCGGCTTCGGTAGCCCAAGCGTCTAGACCTGCAGCGGGGTCGCTCACGTGGCGAATCACAACATCGTGAAGCGGCCTGGTCTCCTGCGGGGCAAGTTCCGCCGAGCCCAAAAACGCCTCTATCGCTACCTCGAATCCCGTGCCAACCTGATTCAGTCGGATGGTCCCATCGTGAAGATGCCCGCCTAAGAAGCCGATCAAAACTGCGTCCTGAGCGTCACTGAGCACGGTGACCATCTCTGAGCGGAGTTGCTCAGGGAGTGTGCGCCGCTGATCAGCATGCTGAGTCATGGTGACCATCTCGACGTTGCTGACAGTGGATGGGTCAACCTCCATTCCCGGCCTAGCTACGTTGCTCTGGCTCCAAGACTGATACCCATGCCGAAACATGGCGAACTCACCGTCGATCTGCGTCAGCGAATATACGGCCGAGACTGATCGAACCTCTACAGCCCAGTCGCTTCGATTGGTGACCGACCAAGAGAATCCGCCGGAGGATTGGTGGAGGGAGACTTCGAGCCGTGCCCCTTCGGCGGCTGAGATCACCTGATGATGCTTGGTCAACTGCATCTGTGGACGTTAGCCCCAGCAGGATCAAGGCTCTGCGCTGATCTGCTCTTTCGGGTTTCAGCCCACGAGGCGAAAGAGTTCGGGCGCCACCGGACAGTCAGTGGCCTCAAGGCCCTCAGCCACGGTACCTACCCCTTCAACGCCTGAGCAACGATTGACCAGGTCATGCGGCACGATGTCTGCAGTTGCTCGGAGCGGTTCCACTGACTCGGACCAGCGATTCAGGAGTGCATCAAACATGCTCGCGGGCATCAGACGTCCAACACCTGCCATGGCCCATACCTCGATGCCAAGGTGCTGAGCCACCGATGCCGCTGCGAGAGACCCTGCAGGGGCGAGTAGCGAGGTTGGCCCGAGGCCGAAACAGTCAATGATCACAATATCGGCTAAGGCCACTGCAGCCCCGGCGTTGCGCGCCGATACAGCAGTTGCAAAAACATCGATCCGGTCGAGTTGCCGCACAGCCTCCTCAGCTTCTCCATCAACGTCAATAATCATCACCTCAAGATCTCCTCTGCGGCGCAGAGCGCCCACTGTTTGTTCTGGCCACCCGATGATGGCAACGGATGCATCATCGGGTAGCGCCTGCGCAAGCAACTTGGCGGTCGGATCAGACTCGATTTCAGCCACTGCCGCACGGGCCTCTTTCATCGGGTCGGATGCACAGAGAATTCGGGCGCACAGCCACCAGAGCGGGCTGCAGGTTAAGTGGCGATCAATGATTCGTCGGCACGCGGCGACCATGCCCGCTGGGTCATCTCGAAATGCAGCAAGTGCCAGAGCAGATTCCTGCACCAGCACATCTGCAGGCGCGCCCTGAGAGCGGGCAACAAAGCGGAGGCGCTCAATAGGGTGCACAGGTCGCAGTGTAGGGCCGCGGCTGCAGTGATGGGCATGCAGCAACCGCTCTCGAGCGGGCGTCGGCCGAGCAGTCGGATCGAAATTTTTCCTGATACGTGCTCTGGATCTGCTAACGCAGGCTCAGCCGCGCTACCTTTCAGGATCGTGACCACGGTTCCCCCTGATCTGACCCTTCATCCACATGGCGGCGAGCCGCTCAGCATGGCCGATCAGGTGACGATGTTTCACCTGGTGCTCGTCGTGCTCGACCCGTACACCATCGAGAGTTCCGTGCTACTCGGGACCGCGGGACGCATCTTGGAGGAGTTCGCTGGGGCCGACTGCCGAGCAGGATGGTTAGTGACTGCTGACGAAACCGACACCTCGGCATTTCTTGGTCCTTGGGAAAAGAAGTTCCTGACCTTCTGTGACCCAGACCGAACAGCGGTCAAAGGCCTTGGTCTTGAACTCCTTCCCGCACTCGTTCACATCGGTGGGGACCTGACCATCATTGGCAAAGCCGAAGGATGGGATCCATCCGACTGGCGAGTCATCACGAAGAATCTGGCCAAGATGATGTCTTGGAGCAATCCCAACTTCCCAACTTCAGGTGACCCAGCACCCTTTGACGGATCACCGGCTGCGGGACGGGACTCAGCACAAGATCGCGTTGCCCCCGAGGCGTAAATCAGCGTCAGCTTCTGCGGCGAGCTCATCGCTCAGCGGGCAGTCCAACCGCCATCTACCGCCAGAATCTGGCCAGTGACATAGCTAGATGCTTGGCTCGCCAAGAACAGCAGCGCACCATCTAGTTCCTCGGGCTTTCCAGCACGCCCCATCGGGGTGTGCCGCTGCACGAATCTCACACCGTTTGGATCGTCAAACATTTCAGCTTGAGTCATCTCGGACAGAAACCAGCCGGGCGCAATGGCATTGACCCGAACCCCTTTTCGGCCCCATTCGCAGCCAAGTTGCCGAGTCATGTTCACGAGCGCTCCCTTCGAGGAGCAGTAGCTCACATCCTTCATGGGCGAAGCGGCAACAAGGCCGAGGATTGAGGCCATGTTGATGATGCTGCCGGCCCCAGCTTGCAGCATGTGTGCCGCAGCGAGTTGGCTCAAATGGAACGGTGCAACCAAGTTGATCTCCAGCGAACGCCCAAACTGCTCCAACGTCTCGTCAAGCGCTGCCACTGGCTGACTCAAGCCAGCATTGTTCACGAGCACACCAATGTGCCCCGAGACATTCACCGCAGTCTCCACCAAGCGTTCACGGTCGGCTGCTAGTGACAGGTCTCCGGGGCATGATACGGCCCGATCCCCAAGTTCGTTCACGAGCTCATCGAGTCGATCAGCCCGACGGGCACTCACAACCACCGTGGCTCCTGCAGCATGCAAGACGCGAGCTGACCGCATCCCGAGACCTGATGAGGCACCAGTGACGAGAGCAGTGACTCCATCGAGTCGGAAAAGCTCGGCGATCTGCATCGATAGTTCAGGGTTAGACATGCCGAGAACCGTAACCAGTTTGCGGTTACTTGACCACAACTACTTGGGTACCGATTTGTGCCCAATCCCACAGCGCAGCTGCATCCCAGAATGCCTGACGCACACAACCGTGTGAGCGGTAGCTCCCGAGCTCGGCCTCGCTCTGCAACTGCTGCCCCCGACGATTCACGGGAATGGAATGAAAACCAATCGCGGCGTCGCTACCGTGAGCAAAGCGAACCATAAATTCCATTCGAGCGCCGCCGCCAACAGAGGTGGTGTAACGGCTCTTGGAGAACACGCTATAGGTGCCCTCACCGGGGGTCCGATACTTGCCAGAGACGAGGTAGGTGTTCACTACCGACCCGTCTTCTTCAACCCACCACACGCGCTGTTGTTCCATTGAGTACACCACTCGCCGGCCCGAACCAGAGTTAACGGGAAGGCCGCGCATGTCTGGCGCTGGCGGGGCTGGTGGCGGCGGCGGGACCTCGGCAACCGGCACGGTTGTTGCTGGGTCGGCCGGTGGAGCCTCCTGTGCACCGATCGCCGTGGCGCTAAAGAGCGAGAGGGCTGCAGCGCAGGTAAGGAACAACAAACTACGGAGTGCGCGTTTCACATGAGTCATGAGGAGACCTTTCTCTTCAGGCAGTCTAGATCCACCGCTAGCCGCACGCCGCATGCCGCACTGCACAATGCCATTCTTCCCGCTCTTGCCAACTCGCTAGTTGAAGGGGAACTCAGGACTTGACCAGCCGCTTGATTGCTTCAGTAGCCTCTTGCAACTTCTCCTCGGCATCGGCACCGCGATGGCTAATCGCATCTGCAACACAATGGCGAAGGTGATCCTCGAGCAACGCCAAAGCAACTCCCTGCAACGCCCGGGTAGCTGCAGAAATCTGCGTGAGCACATCAATGCAGTAGGTGTCCTCCTCAACCATTCGCTCGATTCCGCGAACTTGGCCTTCGACTCTGCGCAGGCGTTTCAGATAAGCATCCTTATTCTCGTCGTATCCGTGCATCCCAGCAGCCTAGCAACTGCAGCGCTATACCCATATGGGGTATAGCGAAAGGAAGCAAATCAAATCTCGGGGAGTGCCTCTAACGGAAATCCATCAGGGCGCAACGCGTGGGTTCGAACCCAAGTATGCAACGCAATCCCAGAGGCCACGCCGGCATTGATGGATCGGGTAGAGCCGAACATCCTGATCGAACAGACCTGAGTACAAGCGGCCTTTGCGGCCTCGGATAAGCCCGGCCCTTCTTGTCCAAAGATCAACACACACGATCGCGGCAACTCAACAGTCTCTAGCGGCACGGACCCGTCAAGATTATCGATCCCAATCACACTCAACTGCTCGTGCGCCGCCCACTCAAGTAGGTCCTCAATGCTCGGGTGGTAATACACATGCTGATAGCGATCCGTCATCATGGCACCGCGTCGGTTCCACCTTCGTCGCCCAACGATATGAACAGCGGCTGCACCAAATGCGTTGGCATTGCGCACCACGGTGCCAATGTTGAAGTCGTGTTCCCAGTTCTCTACTGCTAAGTGAACAGTAAATCTCCGGCCATCAAGATCATCTCGAATGGCTTGCATCTTCCAATAGCGATAACGGTCGATCACATTTCGGCGATCGCCCGTGGCCAACAATTCCGAGTCAAACTGTTCACCAATCGGCCATGGCAGATCATGTGGGCCAACACCCACTTCTTCAGCCTGAACCTCAGCCTCGGACCGATTCTTTTGCTGCTCTTGGCCGGTCTTATCCGTGCCTGCGTTGTCTGTCACTCCCCGGCACCGTACCGTCATGAGATGACTAGTGCTGATTCCGAACCGTCATTCCCCCTTGAGCCTGCCCCCAGGATTGTGCTTCTCGTAGCTCATGGCAGCCGCAATCCACTCGCTGCTGTGGAGCATGCACAGCTCTGCGAGAAGGTCCAAGCCCAATCAAATGCGGCTCAGCCACAACAAAACGCTGGGCTTGAGCCACAGCTCATCCAGGTTCGCCCTGCCTACTTAGAACTTGCAGAACCATCGATCGCGGATGCAATCGATACCGCCGTTGCCCAGGGCGCTGTGCAGATCAGGCTGCTGCCGCACTTCTTGAACTCAGGAAATCACGTCATGCGAGACCTACCAGAGGCCGTAGCTGAAGCCGAAACAAAACACCCGGGAGTGAGCATCGAACTTGTCGAGCATCTAGGTGCAGATGCCGGACTTGTATCGTTACTCACCACCCGGGTGCTAGCCGACTAGCTCTTAGATACTCGCGCCTGTTAGATAGCAGCGCGTTCTAGATACCAGTGCTTGTTAAATACCGATGCGCTGGGCAAGCAGTTCGCGGTGGTAGGTGGGGTCACCGAACAGCAACTCTGAGCTCTTTGCACGCTTGAAGTACAAGTGAGCTGGGTGTTCCCAGGTGAAGCCGATACCACCATGAATCTGAATGTTCTCAGCCGCAGCGTGGAAGTAAGCCTCGGAGCAGTAGGCCTTCGCTAGCGAGGCAACAGAAGGCAGTTCCTCGTTGAGTTCAGCTGCACACCATCCGGCGTAATACGCGGCCGATTTTGCAGACTCGACCTCGAGCAGCATGTCGGCGCACTTGTGCTTAATAGCCTGGAAAGAGCCAATTGGACGCCCAAACTGCACGCGGTCCTTTGCGTACTGCACGGCCATTTCAAGCACTTCTTGTCCACCGCCGACTTGCTCAGCGGCAAGTGCCACCACAGCTAAGTCCAACACCGTAGAGATGGTGTCCCAGCCGGCGCCGTCGGTTCCGATCAAGGTTGCTGGCACAGCCGCATATTCCAAACGAGCCTGCTTACGAGTCTGATCCATTGTGGACAGCGCCGTGCGGGTAAGCCCCGCAGCATCGCCGTCTACTGCGAACAGGCTGACCCCGGCCTCGGTGCGGGCTGCAGTAATGATCAGGTTGGCAATGTGGCCATCAAGGACATACAACTTGGTTCCATCAATGGTCCAAGAGTCTCCTGATTTGGTCGCTGTTGCGGTAATTGCAGATTCATCCCAGCGTCCGTTGGGCTCGGTATAAGCCAGAGTTGCGATGGTTTCACCCGAGGCAATCCCGGGAAGGTAAGCGGCCTTGGCTGCTTCGTCACCTGAGTGCATCAGCGTCTGGCTGCCGAGTACCACTGTCGAGAAGTACGGGGCGCAAATCAGTCGACGTCCCATCTCTTCAAGCACGACGATCAATTCAACGAAGCTGTACCCGGAGCCACCGAACTCTTCGGGAATCACCAAACCCTGAAGGCCCATTTGCTCTGCCATCTGGGTCCACACTGCGGTGTCGTAGCCGGCCTCGGTATCCATGAGCTCGCGTACCGCGGCCTCGTCTGATTTGGCGTTGAGGAAGTCTTTCACGACCTTACGAAGTTCTTCTTGTTCCTCGCTGAAAGCAAAATTCACGTTGATCTCCTGGAATTAGACAGTGCGTACAAGAAAGTTTCTACACGCATCCGCACCCACGTACACATTCACATGCGTACACCGTTGTACACATGTCTGGTCTACGCTTAGTGCGTGGAACATATTGGAGTACGCGAACTGCGAAGTGAGGTCTCTGCCGCTATCCGTCGCGCTGGAGCAGGCGAGCGAATTGTCATCACCGTTGACGGCAATCCCGTCGCACAGCTTGGCCCTCTCGAGCCGACAGATGCACAGCTCACTTTGGAAGACCTTGCAGCTCGCGGGCAGGTGGTACTCGCAAGAAGGTCTGATCGCCCCGCTCCAGAATTCTCAATGCCGCTATGGGCTGGCACGCGTATCGATCAACTCGTGCGTGAGGTGCGAGGTAGGTGACACTGTTCTTAGACACCACAGCGCTGCTCGCCCGCTACCTTGAAGGCAGTGCACAAGTCTCGGCGCTCGGAGCAATGAAGGCGGACGAGGACTGGTGTGCCAGCGCTATGGCATTATCCGAGGCTCTGATGCTCGTAGACCGACTCGGTGACGACCCACAGCGAACCGACGAGCTACGAAGAGCGCTGCGAGATGATTGGGAGCGCATCCACATCGTTCCTGTAGATCAACGATGTTTAGACCGCGCCGCCGAGCTTGGTCGCACGCAGCCAGTCCGAACGGTGGATGCCATTCATCTAGCAGCCGCAGATCGCCTGCCGAAGCCGCTGACGTACCTGACCTTTGACCCAGGACAAATACCAGTGGCGCTGGCCTTGGGTTTTGACGTCCGCAGTACGAATAGTGGAAGCGACCTCGCTTGATACTGAAACAATCGGGGCAGGCCAGATTTTCGGCGCGAGAATGAATTCATGACCGAAGATGTGAGCACGCTCCACCATGCCGATACCGACCTAGAGGTGCACAAGCTGGTTGTCGGGCCATTGGATAACAACGTATTTGTCTTGCGCTGCAAGCACACAGGCGACTCGGTGCTGATCGATGCTGCCAATGAGCATGAGCAACTGTTGGAGTTAGCGCAGAGCCTTGGCGTGCGGCGCGTGCTCGAGACGCACGGCCATTGGGATCACATCCAAGCTGTACCGCAGATGCGTGACGCTGGATACTCCGTCGGGGT
>JBAXCX010000097.1:0-10911 GCA_037141255.1 Actinomycetes bacterium
GTTTCTGCTGACCATCTGGTCAATTGGCTGGGGTTGGCAACTGTTGCCGGTGCTGTGGTTGATTCCCGTTGGGGTGACTGTTTCGACGATCGACCTGCGAACCCTGATGGTGCCAACCCGCATTGTGTGGCCTGCATTTGCTGTGTCGGTAGTGCTCACGTTGCTAGCCGCTGGGTTGTTGGGCAATTGGGTCTTGCTACTCACGGCGCTTGTTGGGCTCGTCACGCTGGCTGGCCCACTGTTCCTGATCTGGTTCGCGCTGCCAGCGGCTATGGGCTTTGGCGATGTTCGCCTAGCCGTGCTGCTGGGCTGGACTCTGGGCTTTTATGCCGGAAGCGAGCCGCTAGCGGGGCTGTTCTTGGCCCTGGTTTGCCTAGTGGTCTCTTCGGTAGTTGGGCTAGTAGTCGGCATCGTTGCCCTCGGGGCACGCGGCCGCAAGGCAAAAGTCCCGTTCGGGCCAGCGTTCTTTGTTGGTGCGATGTTTTGTATTCTGATGGCTGGGCCGATCCTTGAGCCCTTCGGTATTTATTCTGTCTAGTTTTTCCTGTTTGGACCCTTGTTTTTGAGTGACGCTCGGGGGTTCTTGGGGTAGCTTCGCTGTCTTAGTTCAACTCACTCGCCAACCGACGAGTCTCACAATTCCTTGGAGGGACGAAGTATGAATGCAATCGAATCCCGGCGCAGCCGGAGCAAGGGTCAAAGCGGTTTCACGCTTATTGAACTTTTGGTGGTTATCGCCATTCTTGGCGTGCTGGCCGGAGTAGTAGTGTTTGCAGTTGGCGGCGTTACAGCCGGTGCCAAGAAGAATGCATGCAAGACAGAGCGCAAAACGGTTGAAACCGCTCTGGAAGCTTACAAAGCAGACAATGCTGCCTACCCAGGTACCTTGGCCCTCCTTACCGGTGGTGCTGTGTCGTACCTGAAGACTGATCCCTCTGCGAACTTCACTTATGCTGCCGGTGTGATCACCGACATCCCAGCAGTAGGTGGCAAGTACAACGGTGTCACCATCGGTGAGTGCACGAACTAGTAGATCGATTTGATCGAACTGAAAGATGGCACCAAAAATTCTTGAGCCCTTCGGTATATATTCTCTGTAGTCCCTTCCGAGCGGCCACTTGTTCTTGAGTGATCCTCGGGGTTCTTGGGGTGGCCGCTAGAAGGGGCGAAATGATTGCAAGTCTGTCTACATGGATCGAAGAGGCCCTTCCGGTTGGGCTGCGTGAACTACCCCTTGCCGTTGTTCTGGTGGTAGGCGGAGCACTTTTTGCAGTGATTATGGGGCTGATCCTGTTGGCGATCGCAACCGCACGTGCAGAGAACGCTGGCTTGCGAAACGAGCGAGCTCGCCAAGGAAGCCTTGTCTTTTCAGGCCCCGCCCCCGTGACGGGCAGTTGGGGCGCATTGACCAATATCACCCCCGGCTGGATGCCGCCACCACTTGGCTCATCTGCGGGGTCACGACCAACGAGTGCTCGACCGCTCTGAGCCAAGAGATGAGCCAAGAGCAATGAGTTCACCACAACAGGTTGCAGCCGCAATCCGCACAGCCGTTGGCACAACACTGCGAGGCAAAGCACAGGCCATTGACCTCTCTCTTGCCACGCTGTTAGCAGGCGGACATCTGCTAGTCGAGGACGTTCCCGGCACCGGAAAAACCCTGTTGGCCAAAAGTCTGGCAGCAGCTATCGGCGGGCAGTTCGGCCGCGTGCAATGCACTCCAGACTTGCTGCCCACCGACCTAACCGGAACCTCGGTGTTTCGCCCTGATAGCGGCGAGTGGCAGTTTCGTGCAGGGCCAGTGTTTGCCAACGTGTTGTTGGTAGATGAGATCAACCGGGCATCTCCGCGCACGCAGTCTGCATTGCTGCAACCCATGGAGGAGGATCAGGTCACTATTGATGGCACCACATGGCCATTGCCTTCGCCATTCTTTTGTATTGCCACACAGAACCCGTTCGGCCAAGTGGGAACCTTTCCGTTGCCCGAGAGTCAACTCGACCGCTTTGCGCTCGTGCTGTCTCTGGGCCTGCCTGATCGGCAAGCAGAGAAAGAGATTGTGACTGGTGCAGGCGGAGCAGACCTGCTGGGCAAGATTCAACCCGTTACGCATCCTCAAGAAGTGGCCGAAGCAATAACGGCTACTTCGGCGTTGTATTGCAATGAGGCAGTAGTTGAGTACATCTTGGACCTTGCCGAAGCAACCCGCAACGAGACTCGGCTGAGCCAAGGAGTGTCACCGCGTGCCTCGTCTAGCTTGGTGCGCCTAGCTCAAGGCCATGCCGCCGTTGCGGGCCGGGACTACGTCACCCCAGATGATGTCCAAGCTGTTTTTGTTGCGGCGTTCGCCCACCGGGTGCTGGTGGCCGACAGGGTAGACACAGCGGCGGCAACTCACGTACTGGCCTGGCTGCTCACCCAAGTTCGTGTGCCACGAGTCTGACTCGGTACCCTCATGGCAGACCCTGGGCAATCTGCACGCAACAAGTCAGCACTTCGGCCAACCATCTTTGGTTTGATTCTGCTCGGAATCTTGACCACGACCTTCCTGCTGGGCCTTGCGGTGGCAGACCCATCGGCGGCCGCTCTGGTATGGGCGGGACTTTTTGCCGTTGCTCTATTCGGAGCGCTTTGGCCCCTTATTACTGTCCGGTCAGTGGGGATTGAAATCCTTGGCGCCCCAACTGACTTGGTGGTGGGGCAAGTTGGCTCGATTCGGCTGCAACTCTCGGGCCGAGCGGCCGGGCTCACGCTGCGCTGTTCGGGGTCTCCGCTGTTGGTGGCCGATGTGGTTTCACCAGGGGAAGTCAGCATCCCGCTCGAGGTGAGCGCACGAGGTGCCTATAACAGCATCCGTGTGGACTTGGGCAGTGATGCTCCGTTTGGGGTTGCGTTGGCTCTGCGCACCCGCACGCTGAAACTGCCTCGCCGTTTGCTGGTAGGGCCAGAAACTATTCGGCAGCAGGCACAGGTTCAGGATCTTCTTGGGCCGGAGTCAATCAATTTGCCCCGAGGGGTAGCCGCTCAAGGGGAGTCAGTTCGATCGGTTCGTCCCTATGTGGCCGGAGATGCCCAGCATCTGGTGCACTGGCCGAGTACGGCCCGCACGGGGGAACTCGTGGTTCGAGAGTTGGAGCCGCCCGTTGCAACTGGTCTGGCTCTGATCCTCGACCTCTCGGCTGGCTCTGGTTCGGCTGGCTCTGATTCTGCTGATGCTCAGTCTGCGGTAGAGGATGCAGCCTCACGGGCGGCGGGAATTGCAGAAGATGCCTTGGCACAAGGGGCCCGCGTTCTGTTGTGTACTTGCGAGGCGGGAAAAGCAGTTGGCAGCGAGGTGCTGGGAGTTCTGCAACTGCGCAGGCGGTTGGCGCTTGCAACGCCTGGCATTCCCGCTGCCGCACCCCCAGGGTGGGCCGCCACCAAGGTGCTACCACGGCCAACCCGCACAGCAGATGGTCAGACCCCATGAGTGTTCCCGCTGGTGAGTCATCGGCAAAGGTCGACTCGAGTTCAGACGCGGCTGTTCAACCGAGTGGATCAACCAAGGAGTTGCTGCTCGGCAAGGTTTCTCCTGATCGTCACAGCGTATCGAGCCAACGCATCTGGCTGCTGACCGCAGCGGTTGGCTTGATGCTCTGGTCGGCCTTGGCTTCGCTACCCACTTCAAGGAGTAGCAGCGGCGGTAGCAATGTTGCAGTGCAGGCCGCACTGCTGTGCGCAGTGCTGGCCATGTTCGGTTTGCGTTCGGTTCCGTTGCGGTGGATTGTGCGCGGCCTGGCACTCGTGAGTGGCGTGTTGCTGGCCAGATTCGGAGAACTCGGGCCACTCGACGGGCTGCAAGGTTCGTGGCACGCATTGCTGTGGCTCGTTGCGGTCGCTGGATGTCTGGTGCTCGCCCCATCAAGTCGAACCATCCCCGGAGTGGACTCGGGAACCGTGCTGCGGGCAGATCAACTCCCCGGGCAAGTTCCCGGGCATGACTCAAGTTCTGCACTCGGCACTCCTGCAACCTCCGGACGGGTTCGCTCGGCAAACGCAGTGCCCGTGGCGCTCATGGCTGCTGCAGCCGCGCTTGTCGTTGCCAGCGCGCTGCTTCTCGGGCCGCGAGTCTCTGACGTCTTTCCAGTCGGCCCATCCGCGGGTGAACTCATCAATCAGGGAGACAATCGCACCGATAATGCGCTGGTGGCCCGAGACTCGCTCGATATGACCACCCGGCCACGACTGACCGAGCAGATCGTGATGTCGGTCCGCTCTCCTATCACGGCGTTCTGGCGCGCCGAAACCTTTGATCAATGGGACGGATCCACCTGGACTCGAACGGCCCCGCGCTCAGGGCGCCTCATCGAGGATGGCAAGGTGGTTGCTTCCCCAGAAGATGTTGCGGCCAAACAAGGCCAGCCAACCCTGCAGCAGTTCCGCCTTGAGGTTGGGTTTGCAACAGCGCTGCCATCAGCAGCGAGCGCCGTTCGAGTGGAGACTGCTGATGAGATAGCACAGCATGCTGACGGCACGTTGTGGTCACCGGGTGCACCACTTGGACGCGGCGCCACCTACTCGGTAACGAGTCGGCAGATTGCAACCGACCCCAAAGCGCTCCGAGCTACTCCATCAGCGGCTGAGGCCGCTGCGGCGGGGGACCGCACGGCAGCAGCGGTGATTGCGCAGTTTGCTCGGCCACCCACCACAACTGCCCGGGTAAGGGAACTCGCCGCGCAAGTTACCGCATCTTCGAGGAGTGACTTCGCTCGCGTGAAGGCACTCGAAGGCTGGATGGATGCCAACACGTCGTACTCACTTGATGCACCGCTCGCCCCCAAGGGTTCTGATGTAGTCGACCATTTTCTGTTTGTCTCCCAAGAAGGCTGGTGTGAACAAATTGCGAGTTCATTAGTGGTTCTGGCTCGGGCATCTGGGGTGCCCGCGCGCTTGGCCACAGGATTTGCCCCCGGCGAATGGGATGCAACTACGGGTCGCTTTGTGGTGCGCGAGCGAGACGCCCATGCATGGGCCGAAGTGTGGTTTGCGTCAACGGGATGGGTGGCCTTTGACCCGACTGCTGCGGTGCCACTCGCCGGTTCACAAGAGGCAACGCCCGGTGCCGATGCGCGTGATTGGCGAGAGGTTCTTGGCGCATTGTTGCTCGCCTTTGCCGCGGTGGTGCTGGCAGCCGGCCCCGTGTGGCGTTGGGTACGCCGACAGTCAGGGCGAGTTCGGCGTACTTCACTGCAGCGCAAATTGGTGCGCACACGCTGGGATGTTGCCGCCGAGGCTCGACTCGAACGCATCGGTGATGCTGCTGGCCGGCCCCGAGGCCCCGGCGAGACTCTGACCTTCTACGCCGGCGCGCTTGCGGGAGTCTTGGAAGATAACCGGGTCGAACAGGTGGGGGTCATTCTGGACCGAACCCGCTATCAGCAGCCGAGCCCGAGTGCGGCCCCTGCGGGAGAGGTCGATACAGACTCCCAGCGTGACTCAGCCTTCATCGATGAGGTGTTCGCCGCTCATTAGCCCCCACAGAGCGGGGTTGGGGGGTGCCGTGGCAGTTCTTCACCGGTCGCTCCATGAGCACCTGATTTCCCTCCGATACACTCGTGGGTACCTAGATGTCTCTCAGGAAGCACTGCTGCGCTCGTTGACCACCGAGACGTGAAAAGTAAGACTATTTTGGCTTGTTTGAGTGTGTGTTCTCTAGGGTTTATCTACCCTGCGGGTCTGACGGTGACCGTGTGGGAAGTGAAGAGCGCTCAACAAAGAGCGAGAGCCGAATTTTGAGGCCAACAGTTACATAGAGGGGGTGGAGAGGTGAGTAGTCAGAAGCCAACTCCACCTTGCCGACTGGCCTCTCCTGTGATGCGCTCGCAGCGCGGAGCAAGTTTGGTTGAGGTGCTCATTAGCGTTCTGCTCGTGGGAATCGTGATACTGGGTCTTGCTGCAGGCATGTTGACGCTCATCAGCACCTCAACTTCCACCTCGCAACGCCAGCAAGTCCAACTGGCGCTCGGCAGTTTCACCGAGAGCCTCAAGGCGGGAACCTACCAGCCTTGCACTTCGAACCAAGCCGTGGCCACAGCCGCCACCTATCAGGCCGCGTACGAGCAGTGGCCATCAAAATGGACTCCACCGCAATCGGGTATGACGCGCTCCATTACCGGTGTTGCTTACTGGGATAAGGCGCAAGCCGCCTTTGTTGCGTCTTGCCCAGCAGGTGGAGACCAAGGGGCCCAACGACTCACGGTTCAAGTTGATTTTCAAGACAGAATCGGTTCTGCCCAGGTTGTTACTGGCAGGCAGGTGCGGTCATGAGGAGTGGTGTCAGATTCAGAGGTGGCGGGCAAGCGGGTTACACGTTGATTGAATTGCTGCTCGTGATTGGTATCTCAGCGGTGATTTTTGTGCCGCTCATGGCGTGGACGGGTTTGGCAATTCAACAGCAGCCAGTCATTCAAGACGGCTTGGTGCGCACGAGTTCGGCCGGCCTGCTGGGTGCTTACTTTCCTAGAGACGTAGTAGTTGCGGGCAAGGCCACAATCTTTGGCAGTGGAACTCCACCCACCTGGGCGAGTGATTGTGCTCCGAGCGCCATTCCAGACGCCGAAAATCCTGGCAGCGGAGGTGACCTTCAACTTGCGATGATCGAGGGCGGAACCAATGTGTACAAAGTGCTCTATAGCGCTGCTGCAGGTTCGGATAATCCACAACAGCAGAGCTTGTGGCGTCGAACCTGTAATGCGGCAACGAATCAGTTGATTGATGCAATCGAGGTGTACCCAGATATCAAACCAGGGTCAACGGTTACCACGTGCACCACGGAGTTAGGTGATGAGCCCTGCAGGCAGATTGAGATTTCGGTGACGCCGAGGAGCACGAACCGCGTCGTGAGGGTGCGGGCCACTCGCCGCCTCGACGAGGGTGCGCTCCCGACTGATCTCTCGGGCGTTGCGATGCCCACGGCCGTTATTCAAATTACCTCGCAGAGCGGTGTGCCACTGGTGGTAGGTCTCTCTGCAGCCCGATCGAGTGTTGGTGTTGGTCGCAGCGCAACGTACCAGTGGGAGTTCAACGGCCCCGGTCCAGTCACCGCAACGAGTACCAGCGCAGCGCAAACCTCGGCAACTTTTGTGCAGCCCGGTTTTTATACGGTGCTGTTGACCGTGTCTGATGACCTTGGAAATATCAATCGCTCGTATCAGCAGATCTCGACGACGAATCAAGCCCCAACGGCAGTGGCGGCGGTGACCCCAACGGTTGCGGCGAACGGCACGGTGTTTAGCCTCAACGGCTCAGCCTCGGTTGACCCCGACGGCAGCATTGCTTCATATGACTGGATCGTTGAGTACCCGTCGATGGATGGGATCGTGATGGGAACACAGGTCACCACAACGGGGGCTGTAGCGAGTCTTCAGCCTCCTGCTGGCACCTTTGGTCTGGCCAGCGTGACGCTGATTGTGACCGACGCTCAGGGTGCTCAAGGCACTGCATATACCGAGTTTGAAATCACGAATCCGCTCGCACCGACTACCACCGTCGGCCCTGGTGGTTCCACGACTACCACGGTGAACCCCTCTGACCCATCAGCGGTAGTGGTGTCATTTACCAACTCCGCTGGTTCAGTCGCTAGCGACCAGAGCTTTGACGCCTCAGCTACCACAGGTACTGGTGGGAGCGGTGCTGGTTACCTCTGGGAGTTTGGAGACGGCGGGCAGGGGTCCGGCGTGAAATCCACTCACGGCTACCCGAACGATGGGCAGTACAACGTGCGGGTGACCGCCACCACTTCAGACGGTCGAACCGGTTCCTCGGCGCGGGTGATCAACGTGGGTGGAGCGGCGCCCGCACCGGTGCCATCGGTGGCAGATGGAACCCGACTGGTCTGGGCACCGATTCCAGGAGCGCGCCGATACTTGGCTGATTTTGAGTGGCGTACGGATACCGACTGTTTTCAACAACTTGTCAATCAGCAAGTTGCAGTCAGTTCGACTCCGTCTAAAGGCATTCCAGCGAACCCCTGTTCAGCGTTTGCAACCTCTCGGGCTCGGGTGGGGACGGACGCAAACGGAACCGTGAGCTGGTCCGGATGGATTTCAATTCCGTTGGTGAGTGCGTGATGCCCCGTTTGCTTGGTGAGCCTCGACACCGGAGCTACAGCCAGCACGGGTTTGTCTTGCTGGCGGTTTTAGCCGCGATTGCAATCACCTCAATCGTCATTGCGGCGTTGCTCGCGATGATGCTCAACACCATTCGGATCACTGCGAATCAAGAGCAGGCTGCTCGAGAGGCGCGAGCGGCCGACGGAGCGGTGAGTGCAGCAATTAATCAGCTTCGTTTGAATCAAACCAACGCTTCAGATGCGTGCGCTCCTGGAATTCCTACGGCTGCCCTCGGGGGGTTTTCGCTGCCCTTTGAGTCGTCCGGTCGCAGCGACTCAGCCACGGTCACCTGTAGCACTGCAGCCGACGAACTTGGTACCTCTGCCGGAGACGTCAAGCTCTCTGGCACTCGCTACGAAGGGTCATACGATTGGAAGCTGTGGCCCTGGCCTTCCTCGTTGCAATCCTCTGTCAATGTGGCGAGCCCAACGCTGGTACACCTCGGTGGTGAGGCCCTGAAATTCAACGGGAGGTTGAGTTTGAAAGCCGGGTCAGCGCCGCTTCGAACCGACTCTGCGGGCACACCAGCGCTTGAAGTTCGAGGCAAGTACGACCAAGCCGCTTCTGGTATTGGGGCCGAGGTTGGCGCGAGCGGGAATTGTGGTGCCCTTGATGGAGTTGCAGCCCTTGCTCAGACCACCGTTCGAGCGAGCGCCGGTGCAAGTTGTGGCGACCCCCTTCTCGTTCCTGTTTCGGTAACTCAGGACTATGCAATCGACGAGTCAGTTCCAACTTCGCCCTCGCTAGCAGCAGGGTGCCCGGCAGCTTCAGTCGTGACGTTCTCGCCAGGAAAGTATGACCAAAATGCAGTGGCAACACTAAACAAGTGGTTCGGTCGGGGAGCGGGAGGTTGCACCAATAAGACGTTCTACTTCCCGTATGGGCGCTACTGGTTTGACGCCAATACGGTTGTTTCTGGGGTGCCGGCAGCCAATCAACATGCACTGATCTTCGATAACCCCAGCTCAACATTTGTATTCGGCAAGGCAAACGGCTGGGACCCGGCTGGCGCAGGACCCTCGGCTACCAATTTCCCCAAAGCCTGTGACCCCCTGATTCCTGGGGCGAGCATTATTTTGTCGGCTCGTACCGAGTTTCGCCACCTAGCGGGCAGACTCGCCGTGTGCCCGTATAGCTCTAGCGGTTCCGCTGGCAGCACTCCGTACCCCGCCCTGTTGCAGCAAACAACGGTGCCGACGACGGTAACGGCCAAGACCGCAGTCTCACCCTCTGGAAATTTCTCGAACCCACAGAATCTGTTGGCAGGGCCAGCGGCTACGCCTTCAGCATCGGCTTCGTTTCGGTGCACGTTTGCGGCGGGTTACCCTGCGGGCCAGACCTGCACCTCAACAAATAAATTTACCGTCACCTTGTCGAGCACCATGAGTGGTGCGATTGGTTCGGTTGCGCTCAACGTGACCGGCAACGAGACCAATAATAACGTCAGCGGAGTGCAAGCTCGAACTGCTGAGCTCACCGTGACTCTGGCCGGTTCGGGTGGGTCATGTTCCGTTCCTGCAGCGGCGGGTGCTCCCGATAAGAGCCGAATCGCAACCTACGAGTTGCTTGGTGGGACTTGCAGAGCGCTCATCACCAAAGGTGAGCAGTTAGATGGTGCGCAAGTTGAGGTGAGCTACTCCTACAAGTACGCCCGAATCTGCCCGCTCACCATCTGCAATCAAGCTGCCCTGAGCGCGGCACAAGCTCAGTCGCTCACGATCTGGAATGTGCAAGTGGTTGCAAACCCATGGGTTGGGAGCGCCGCTTCTGTTGCCGCCACACCCCCAACAGATTGGGTAACGGTTGATAATGCTCGGGTAAACGACACAGAAACGGCGAGGATGTCTACCCTCTGCATGCCAAACCCTGTGTGTGCCGCCCGGCCAGAACAGTCGTATACGCGCACATTCCAAATGGCCGATTTCGGGAATTTTGTTGGCGGAATAGTGGGATCAAGTGACTTGACCGCGGCCACATCGCACTTACAGTCGCTTGGGGTTGTTATCAAGCAACTCGGTACACAAGCTCAAGGAATTAACCTCTCTACGCTGCCGGGGCAAACCCAGCTGACGCTCACCCTGAATGATGCAGTCAACCCAGCTGATCGGACCGTGTGCACCAGAAGTTTTACCGGTGTTGCAAACCAAGCGGGCGACAACTACTTCCCGCTTATTGGCCAGGGCGAAAGCACCTGCGGTGGTGTCCAACTCACCTCTGCAAAACAGATTGCCTCGGTGCTTTTTGGGGCCTCCCTGACCGTTGCCTATCGCCTTGATTGTGCAATCCGTTCGGGCCCACCGAATTACCAGTGCACCTATTTTCAGCCGGTGGGGGTTCAGTACGTAGGGCTCGTCGCAACCTCGGATTCCTATGCGGGTCCGGTGATCCAGTCCCGCCTGACGGTGGACTCTGCTGGGGTGGCTTCCCTGGGCGCTGGCGGCGGACCGGCCTCGGCCAACTTCTTTGGCTCGGCCTATCTCAAGAACATGGGACTTGACATCCATTGGAACGGGCAGGGCTCTGGAGCTTCGCTGTTCGGCGGAGAGTTGCAACTCAACAGCTTGGGAAGTTCAATGTTGCCTGGGGCGACAACAGATGTGGTCTGTTGCACCAAACCCGAGACCAATATTCGTAAAGTGCGCGTGACGGCCTCGGTAGGTGGCGAGGCCAAACTCTCGGCGGTGGTCGCGCTGAATCGGGATGCACCAACGGCGATTCCTGTGGTACTCGAGTGGACAGTCTGCGGCCGAAACGGAAACTG
>JBAXCX010000098.1:0-10787 GCA_037141255.1 Actinomycetes bacterium
ATCAGATGCAACAGATCGTGGAGACGGTTCAGAAGGTGAAGTTCAAGGGTCTGACCCGCTTTCCTCTAGCGGTTCAGGAGGTGGCACAGGAGCAACTACCGGCGATGAAGGTGGCGGCGAGCGCAACTTGGGAACAGCCATTGCCGTGGGAGTTGGGCTTGCGATTCTGGGCCTAGTTTGTTTCAAACTTGGAGCGCTTCCAACGGCCTTACTGGCGACTGCAATCATTACGTTTGCAGCATTTGAGTACTTCACTGCAGTTCGTAGCAGCGGGCACAATCCAGCCACTTTGTTGGGGCTCGTGGCTGTTGCAGGTCTGGTGTTTGCGACCTTTACCTCTGGCCTCAGCGCTTTTCCGGTCGTCATGGGACTCACGGTGATCACTGGCTTGCTGTGGTACCTGTGGGTTGCGCCGGGTGAGCATTCAGTGTCGAACCTTGGAATGACCTTGCTTGGTGTCATGTGGATTGGATTCCTCGGATCGTTTGCAACACTGTTTCTTGGCCTTGGCAAGCAGCTAGAAGATGCAAGTCCATCGCTCACCTCGAATCCGGGGATTGGCGTGTTGTTTGCAGCTGTCGTCGTAGCAGTCAGCCACGATGTGGGTGCGTTCTTCGTGGGTAAGTACATGGGAAGTACGCCGTTGTCAGCGGCAAGCCCAAACAAGACTCAAGAGGGCCTCATCGGCGGTGTGCTGAGCGCGTTAGTAGTGACCGTTGTAGTGGTTGGATTTGGCAGCATTTCACCGATCGGTGACAGCATCCCTCGAACCATTGTCTTTGCATTCCTCTGCGCACTAGCTGCGCCTCTTGGAGATCTCAGCGAGTCGTTTATCAAGCGTGATCTGAAAGTTAAAGACATGGGTTCTGTGCTGCCAGGACATGGGGGAGTGCTCGACCGATTCGATGCCCTTCTCTTCGTTCTGCCGACTGCGTACTTCGTGACCGTGTTGTTCAATGTCTGGACTGTCGCAGCGTCCTGACGGGTTGGTGCGTGGTGAGATCAAGTTCTGGATCTTGTTCCTGAGAGCAATCAAGAGTGCTGCCCGGCGACCGCCACTGGCTGTCGGTACGATGGGATGACCATGACTACGGTTGCTGTACTTGGATCAACGGGATCTATTGGAGTTCAGACTCTTGAGGTGATCGCCGAGCAGGCTGATCGCTTTGAGATTGTTGCTTTGGGCGCGGGTAGTTCCATCAAGGAACTCGCAGCCCAGGCGCATGCTGTGCGTCCTCGAGTAGTGGGTCTTGCTGATGAGTCCCAGGCTGGCGAACTCGCAGCACTTTTGCCCCCTGGAGTAGCAATTGAGGCTGGCCCGGCTGCGCTTGCCGCTTTGGCAGTCGAGGCAGAGATTGTGGTGAACGGTGTGGTGGGGTTCGCTGGTCTTCCCGTGACCATGGCCACGCTGAGCGCAGGTCGGCGCTTGGCATTAGCGAATAAGGAGTCCTTGATTGCCGCAGGCCCTGTCGTGCAGGAAGTTCGTAACACCCCAGGTGCAGAACTCATCCCGGTAGATAGTGAGCACTGTGCGCTGCACATGTGCTTGCGCGCGGGGGAGGGCACTGCAAGATTATCTCGGCTGGTTCTGACCGCATCGGGTGGGCCGTTCCGAGGAATGAGTTCGCAAGCCTTGGCTGACGTGACGGTCGAACAAGCTCTCAAGCATCCGACTTGGAGTATGGGGCCAAAGATCACGATTGATTCTTCGACCCTTCTGAATAAGGGCCTTGAGGTGATCGAAGCCCACGAGCTTTTCCATGTTGGCTATGACGAGATTGACGTTGTGGTACACCCTCAGTCGATTGTTCATTCCATGGCCGAGTTCAGCGACGGGGCAACGATTGCACAACTCTCCATGCCAGATATGCGCCTGCCAATCGGCTACGCACTGGCCTATCCCGATCGCATCGACACCGCTTTTGGTGCAATGGATTGGTCACAAGGCAGTTCGCTAACCTTCGAACCCCCAGACCGAGCCACGTTCCGATGCCTAGACCTTGCCTACGCTGCTGGTCGCTCGGCCAAGACTGCCCCTGCATGGCTCTCGGCAGCAAACGAGGTCGCCGTTGAAGCTTTCCTTTCGGGCCGCATTGGTTGGGCAGCAATCGCGCAGGTGATCGAAGCGGCAATGCAGGTTTGGCCAGGTCATCCTGCAGATTCCTTAGAGGCAGTGCTCCACGCCGATTCCGAAGGCCGCAGGGCTGCTTCTGAGCAACTGAACTCGGGGCGATTCGATCGGGCCACGTTTTCTGCAGGAGAAACCACATGACGAACGATCAAGCTCTCAATCAGAATGCCGATTCAGGCAAAGACGGGGGCTCACCCTCTGCTGGAACGCTTGCGGACAGGTCCGGAACTGGAGACTCCCCAGAGGATCGCTTGCAACAGGAGCGCCACGACCTTGCTGGAGTCGTGGGCAGTCCATGGACTCGCGCCCTTCGCTTGGGTGGCCTTGTTGCGGTAGTGGTCCTGCTCGGCGTGAAGCAAGGCTTCTCGATGCTGGTAGTCGTTGCCGCCATCGTCATCATGATTTTCTTGCATGAGCTCGGCCATTTCATCATGGCGCGTCGAGCCGGAATGTTGGTGACTGAGTTCTTTATTGGCTTCGGGCCACGAATCTTTTCTTTCAGGCGGGGAGAGACCGAATATGGGCTCAAGGTCATTCCGGCTGGGGCCTACGTGAAGATCATCGGCATGAGCAATATGGAACAGGTTGACCCTGCCTTAGAGTCCCGAACCTACCGGCAGAAGTCCTGTTCCCAACGCGTTGGTGTAGCCGTTGCGGGATCAACCATGCACTTCCTGATTGCTTTCGTGTTGCTATTTATTCAGTTCGCCTTTATTGGCGGCCCCGCAGGTGATCGCTGGCAGGTGGGAGAACTTACCCAGGGTGGCGCCGCACAGCAGGCCGGTGTGCTCGCAGGCGACGAGGTAGTCGGATTCAACGGCTCGCAGATCAGTAGCTTCGACGAGTTCCGCAGTCAGGTGGGCTCTGCCGAGGCGGGGCAAGTGGCTTTCGAGGTGATTCGAGATGGAAAGCGACTAGTGATTCCAATTGACTTGTCGGCTCGGGTCAAGATCATTGGAACCGTCGGAGAAGATATCGACATTGTCGACACGGGAGACGCGCTCATTGTGGGCAGCGCACCCGCCAATGGCGTCGCCGCTGCCGCTGGGGTTGCCGAGGGTTCTCGCTTGATGCAAATCAACGGAGTGCAGGTGGATTCACTAGCTCAGGTCAAAGCGGCGGTGGCCAACTCCGCGGATGGCGAGTTCACGCTCACCTCGACAACACCCGATGGCGTCACAAAGACGGCGAGTGTTGATTTGGGAAGCGAGGTTGACACAACAAAACCGGCCGCATTTGTGGGCGTTGGGCAACAAGCAGTTCTCGAGACTCAGTCGGTCCCAACTGCAGCTTGGAGCACGCTCACTACCTTTGGAAAAACTGCGCAGGCGAGTGTTATAGGAGTCGGGAAGTTCTTCTGGCCACCAAATATTTACGCCTTCGTCAGTTCAACGCTCAAGGGTGAGGCTCCAAAGGACTCAACCACTCAGGCCACTCCTGCCGAGAACACACCAGTTGGCGCATCCGCGAACAGGCCGATTTCTATTATTGGTGTTGCGATGTTGGGCCGAGATATCACTTCAGAGAACATCTCTAATCTGATTCAGTTTCTGGCGCTGCTCAATATTTTCATCGGTATCTTCAACCTCATTCCGTTGTTGCCCTTCGATGGCGGCCATGTGGTGATTGCTCTCTACGAGCGATTCCAAGAGAAGCGCAAGCGCACCGACCAGAGATACCTAGCAGACGTGTCACGCATGGCTCCGGTCGCATATGTCGTGATCTCGGTGCTTGCCGTTGTGGGAATTCTCGCAATGTTCCTCGATATCACCAAGGGTGTGAGTCTGTAGGAGGGAAGCTCGTCACTGCAGGTGTCTGCTCCTCGCCGTAGCTGCCCGCTAACTTGGACCCATGGATGCAGGAGCTGTGACTTTTCCCCGACGTTCAACACGGCGTATCACCGTGGGAGATGTTCCCGTTGGTGACGGCGCACCGATCACCGTGCAGTCGATGACCACCACGAAGACTGCAGACGTAGACGGAACCCTGCAACAGATTTATTCCTTAGCGGCCTCTGGATGCGACATCGTTCGCTGTACCTGCAATGACCTCGCAGCAGCGGAGGGGCTCGCTCGGATTGTTCCTCGCAGTCCGATCCCGGTGATCGCAGACATCCACCATCAGTACAAGATGGCATTGGCGGCTCTCGAGGCCGGAGTGCACGGCTTGCGGCTGAATCCCGGCAACATCAGAAAGCCGGAACACATCAAGGCTGTGGCCTCTGAGGCTCGTGACCGAAACGTGCCGATTCGCATCGGGGTCAATGGCGGGTCGCTCGATCCAGCGCTGTATGCGAAGTACGGCGGCACGGTCACTCCCGAGGCGATGGTTGAGTCGGCACTGACCGAGATTGCGTACTTTGATGAGGTCGGGTTCGACCTGATCAAGATCTCGGTCAAGGCCTCAAACGTGCCGCTCATGATTGAGGCGTATCGGCAATTGGCTGAGGCCACTGATTATCCGTTGCACCTTGGAGTGACGGAGGCCGGCCCATTACCTGGGGGCTACATCAAGGCAACGGCTGGTATCGCAACACTGCTCGCCGAGGGTATTGGCGACACGATTCGTTATTCGTTGACTGCAGATCCGGTTGAGGAGGCTAAAGCTGGACGGTTGTTATTGGAGTCGTATGGATTGCGTGAACGTAAAAATGTTGACCTGATTGCCTGCCCGAGTTGCGGCCGCGCCGAGATTGACGTGATCGCTGTTGCCGAGGCTGCGCAAGCGGCCTTTGCAGACAAGGAACTTCCACTTCAGGTTGCCGTGATGGGATGCGTCGTGAATGGCCCTGGCGAGGCGCGTGATGCCGATATCGGCATTGCTGCGGGTCGGCATCGCGGGCACCTCTTCGTCAAGGGAGTCAACGTTGCAGTCGTACCCGAGGACGAGATGGTTTCTACGCTAGTGGAATGGGCTGAATTCATTTCTGAAAACGGAACCGAGGCAGCGCTTGCTCGGGTCGATACCGAAAAGGCCCGCCGTGAGGCCGAGAAGGATCGGGCGGAGTTGCTGGCGGAGCAGGGTGAAGATGCAAACGCCAGCGAACAGCGTGTTGACCTAATCCACAAGAAGTTTGAGGGATAGTTCCCTGCTGATTCGCTGGCTGACACTCATCAGCATCAAGATCAGCGGTTGGCCTTTAGCGTTGACAGCTCATGGATGAGCCGACTCAGCGCATCTGGATCTTCCTGCATAACCTGATGGCCGATGTTCGGAAGGATTCGTAGCTGTGCATCAGGGACTGCCCGAACGAGCATCTCGGCGTGAGCAGGGGGAGTCAGCCGATCCCTATCACCCACAACTACCAGCGTGGGGATTGCTACCTTGGTGAGGTCATCGAGCACGTCATGAGCCGCAATAGCTCGGCCGGCCTCTTGAGCGATCGCCGGATTCGAATCAGCGAGCATGAGTCGCACTTGTTCGACCGCTTTGGCTGTTGGATGGCTACCGAATGCCCACCGGACGAGCAGCACAGACAGATTGTTGTTGCGCCATACGCGCGCAGGATTGGGCTGGCGAAAGTCGAAGCGAGTTGATGCAAGTAATTGAAGAATGCCAACAGCACCGCCCGTGAGCGCTGGAACGGCCATCGTGGCAGCGCTGCTCGCTAGGAACATCAGGCCCGACACCCGAGTGTGAGCTGCGTCTAGGTGCTCAGCGCAAAACGCGCCGAGGGCCATTCCCCCCATTGAGTGGCCCACGATGAGGGCATCAGTCAGGTCGAGATACTCCAGCACATCTGCAAGATCTTGAGCTATGGCCTCCATGGTCATACCGCTGCTACCAACGGTGGATTCCCCATGGCCGCGCATGTCCCATGCCAAGACTTGGTATTCGCGTCCAAGCGTGTTGATCTGTGGTCCCCAAATGAACCATTGCAAGGTGACCCCGTGTAGTAACAGCAGTGGCTGGGGAGCCTTCACCGCATCCGTGGTAGGCGCAGGAGTGTGCGCAGCCTCGCCAGAGACCTGTTGAACTGGCGCTCCCGTTCGCTCGACAACGTGGATCGATGCGCCGTCTTGGGTTGGCACGTAGTGGTGCTGCACTCGCGATTTTGTCTCGAGTAAATCGTCGATCTTTGGATCTTTGGATCTTCTGATTCTGCTACCTGCAACGTGCACGGCAACTGCCGAGGCGAGAGTGGCCATGCCAAGTCCGAGTGAGGCAGCGCCCAGCCTTCGAGTAGCCCGAGTGGCAAGGTGCATGACCATAGAGTATCTGCCACCGCAGTGCGGCGCTCACTGAGTGCGCTCAGCAACGGTACGATCCACCTCTATGGCAAAGCCTCCTATCCTGACTCCTCAAGCCGATGACTTCCCGCGTTGGTACCAAGACATCCTGACCAAGGCGCAGTTGGCAGAAAATGGCCCGGTGCGCGGGACCATGGTCATTCGCCCCTATGCCTACGCCATTTGGGAGCGGATGGTGGCTGAGGTCGACGCCCGAATCAAAGATGCCGGGGCAGAGAACGCCTACTTCCCCCTGTTTATCCCTGAGAGCTACCTGCAAAGAGAAGCGGAGCACGTAGAGGGATTTAGCCCCGAGCTTGCCATCGTGACGCACGGTGGTGGTAAAGAACTCGATGAGCCGGTCGTGGTGCGACCCACCTCGGAGACGGTCATCGGCGAGTACATGTCAAAATGGATTCAGTCCTATCGTGACCTGCCGTTGCTGCTGAATCAGTGGGCCAACGTGGTGCGCTGGGAGCTTCGGCCAAGACTGTTCCTTCGGACCAGCGAGTTCTTGTGGCAAGAAGGCCATTGTGCTCACGCCACCGAGCATGACGCTGCCTCCTACGCCGCAAGAATTCTGCATGAGGTCTACGAGGACTTCATGGTGAACGTGCTCGCCATTCCTGTCTATACCGGCCGAAAAATCCCTCAGGAGCGTTTTGCGGGCGCAACAAACACGCTCACCTGTGAAGCAATGATGCGAGACGGGAAGGCCCTACAGATGGGGACGAGCCACGAGCTCGGTCAGAACTTTGCGCGAGCGTTTGACATCGCTTACCAGGATGAGAACGGTGAGCGACAGCTATGTTGGACAACCTCTTGGGGAGTGTCCACCCGCATGATGGGCGGTTTGATCATGGCCCACGGCGATGACGCTGGGTTGCGCGTTCCCCCGAGGGTGGCAGCTGTGCAAGCCGTTGTACTCGTGGTCAAGGACGAGGAGGGGTCGGTAACTGAAGTGGCCCGTGAGCTGTTGCAGGGGTTAACGCAGTCGGGAGTTCGCGCTCGTCTTGATGCTCAGGTTGCAACTGGTTTTGGTCGACGAGCCACGGACTGGGAACTCAAGGGTGTTCCGCTTCGCATCGAGGTTGGGCCACGCGACCTTGCCGAGGGTCGCATTGTGATTGCTCGACGCGACACCGGCGAGAAGATTCCCTGCGAGGTCAGTGCCCTTGCGCCGACTGCTGTGGCTTTGCTCGACGAGATTCAACTTGGCATGCTCGCCGATGCGTATGCAGCCCGAGATTCGCGTACGCAAGACGTTGGAACCATTGCAGAAGCTCGTGAGGTTGCCAGTACCGGATTCGCAAGAATCCCTTGGTCTGCACTCGCTGATGGCGGAATTGAGCAACTCGGCAAGGATGCAATCACCGTGCGATGTTTACAAAGCGCCGAGGGTGGCCTTCCAGGTTCAGACAATGAAGCTGGATCTGTAGCTCTCTTGGCCCGTTCCTACTAGGAAATTACCGGTTTCTTCGAGGCTTGTCAGCCGTTTTACCAGTCCGTTCTAACGCTCGCAGTCCTTGTTCGCCTATAGTTCATCTTTTCCGGATGTCCGAGGGGCGTGGGCACTGCCCACGCCTTTTCTATGGTGCTAAATAGTAGGAGCGCCTGACAGTCGAGACGAGGGTTCTCTCGTTTCTGCTGCGGTCGGGCGGAGCGCGTTAACGAGCAGGATTCCCTACTTCGCTGCAGACTAGGACAGAGAGGAGAACAATATGAGTGCCCAAGCAGAACGGCTAGGTGTTCTCATCGCTCCCGTTCTTGCTGAGCTCGAACTGAGCCTCTATGACTTGGACTACTCCGGAGGCAACCTGCGGATTCTGATCGACAAACCGGGTGGTATTGACCTCGGAGCGATTACGCAGGCAACTCGGGAGATCTCCCATCTGCTCGACGAGGCAGACATCATTTCGAGTGCCTACACCCTTGAAGTCTCGAGCCCGGGCCTTGAGCGCAATCTCCGCACGCCTGCTCATTTTGCCGGCGCACTCGGCCGTGAGGTGAAGGTAAAGACACGTCCTTCAGTCGAAGGTGAGCGTCGGGTGGATGGCACTCTGATTGCCTCCGATGAGTCAACCTGCGAGATCCGGCTTGAGGACGGCAGTTCTCGAGTCGTGCGCCTCGATGACATTGAACGAGCAAGGACCCATTTCTCGGGCGATGCTGCACCCAAGCCTGGAAAAGGGTCGCGGCCTGGGAGTCCCAGCAAATCCAGTAAATCCAGTAAATCCAGTAAATCCAGTAAATCCAGCAGTGCGTCCAAGGCCAAGAAATCAGCGGGTTCGACAGGGGAGAACTCATGAAAGCTCTCCCCGTCGGTGGCTCGGCGAGGGCTGAGTCTTCGCACATAACGAAGTCAACAGTCTTCAAGTCAGCACACCAGTAAGTAGATAATGTTCACACACCCAAATTGCACAACACAGAGTGAGGAAATCTCATGAGTTCAGAGATGAATGAAGCGCTACAAGCACTTGCAACGGAGCGCAATATTTCTGTAGATACCTTGTACTCGGCACTGGCCGAGGCACTGACCACTGCCTACAAGAAGCAGCCCGACGCGTTGGGGTTTGCCTGGGTGAACATCGATACGGAGACCTTTGAGATCGCCGTATTTGCTCAAGAGGTAGATGACGACGGCGAGCCATTCGGTGAAGAATTCGACGTAACACCAGATGACTTTGGCCGCATTGCTGCCACCACGACTCGTCAAGTGATGACCCAACGTATTCGTGAGGCAGAGCGGGAACAGAAATACGAGGAGTATGCAGGGCGGGAGGGTGACATTGTCACAGGAATTATCCAGCAGTCCGACTCCCGGTACACATTGTTGGACCTTGGTCGCGTCGAGGCACTCCTACCCCAGTCCGAGCAGGTGAACAATGAGCGCCCCGATCCGGGAGATCGTGTCAAGGCCTACATCGTCGAGGTTCGTCGCACAGCGAAGGGACCCCAGATCGTGGTTTCACGAACTCACCCAGGCCTCATCAAACGGCTGTTCGAACTTGAGGTTCCCGAGATTGCCGAAGGCGTGGTCGAAATCAAGGCATGTGCTCGTGAGCCAGGGCATCGCACCAAGATCGCCGTTTGGTCAAACGATCAAAACGTCGATCCAGTTGGCTCCTGCGTAGGTGCTCGTGGAGCACGCGTCCGCATGGTGGTGACGGAGTTACAGGGTGAAAAGATCGATATCGTTCCATTCTCGGACGACCCGAGCGATTTCGTGATGAAGGCCCTCCAGCCTGCAAAGGTCAAAGAAGTACGAATTGACTTCGAGAAGCGAGTGGCCGATGTGATCGTGCCCGACTTCCAACTCTCTCTTGCAATTGGAAAAGAGGGCCAGAATGCGCGCCTAGCGACTCGGTTGACAGGTTTTCGTGTGGACATTCGCAGCGAGTCAGATGTTGCAGAGCAAGAGGCCTACGAGCGCACCTACGCAAACGATTCCTATGCCGATGGCGAGTGGATTGCGACGGGTGATGGCGAGCAACTCTGGAAGCCAGCAGACGGAAGTACTCCGCTCACCATCGAACAGTGGGAGGCTACTCAGGCCGTTGTCGCCGAGGAGGAAGCCGTCGAGGCTGAACTTGAAGAAATCGCTGATACAACCAGTGCAGAGGCCGATCCAGCTAGCTCTGATGAAGGTTCTGACGGCTAATTCAAGCAAATCACGTACGTTGTATCTCTGTTGAGGCCGCTGAACGGGGAGGTGGCCCCGCTTGGATTTATGGGTGCAGTTCGTGCCGGGCTGCGATCCGTGAAAGACTAGTGAGATCCTGGCAAGCTCCGGCACCCACTACCTGCGCGAGCCTTTGCAGGCTAGTGGCAGGGAAATTCGCCGGATCACCCGGTGCGCACAACTTCACTGAACGAACGGAACGTCTTGGCAAAGCAACGAGTGCACGAGCTAGCAAAAGAGCTCGGTCTCACCAATAAAGAGTGCATCGACATCTGTAACGCGCTTGGATACGGCGTGAAGAGCCACTCTTCTTCGCTTGATGGCGCTTATGCAGACGGCGTGCGACGCAAAGCAACGCGTGATGGTCTCGTCCGTGAACAGCAGCCAGAAGAGCCGGCGCCAGAAAAGAAGGTGCCAGCGAAGAAGGCTGCCGCCAAGAAAGCTCCGGCGAAGAAAGCTCCGGCGAAGAAACCTTCCCCCGTGCAGGCGCCTGCAACCGAGGACGCAGCCGTCGGAGATGAAGCTGCGAGTCCAGCAGCTGAGGTCAGCGAAGCTGCTGCGGAACAAGAAACTGTTCGTACGGCGGCTGCGCCAGCACTCAAAGTGCCTGCTGCAAAATCTCCAAAGAAGGACACTGAGGAGCCAAAATCACAGAGTTCACCAGTTGATGTAGAGCCGCAGCCCGCCGCAAAGGCTCCTGCTGGGCCCCCGAAGAAGGTCATTTCCTCTAAGCCGACACCAGCAC
>JBAXCX010000099.1:0-10627 GCA_037141255.1 Actinomycetes bacterium
ATATCGAGCGCTACACCAAGGAACTTGCCCCGGACTACGCAATGATCACTGATCCATTCCTGCTGAGCAACGTCTTTCCCGAGGCGGCCGAAGAACTGCGCGCCCAGACGGGCACAGTCTTCCCAGACTGATTAGGCCAGTCTTCCCAGACTGATTAGGCCAGTCTTCCCAGACTGAAGCAGCCAAAATGAGAACAGGTTCTTGTTCTGCTCTATGGTGCCTGCACGTCATTCATCGAGCACCGATCACGAGGGAGTACCGTGACCACACCGAGCAATTCAGACAGCAATTCAGACAGCAACTCAGACAGCGCAGCAGAGAACGAAGCAGCAGTCCTGACCGAACGCCAGGGACACCTGTTGATCGTCACGCTGAACCGGCCGGAGCGAAAGAACGCCATCAATGGCGAGATGCTGGTTCGGATGCTCGACGCATTTATCGAGGCCGATACCAACCCTGATATTCGCGCCATCGTGCTTACCGGTGCTGGTGGAGATTTCTGCTCTGGAGCCGATCTCAAAGAGATGGCTGGCGGACATCAGGGCGATGTCGCCCCAGGAGAGATTGATGTTCAGGCTCGGCTAGCTGCCGACCCGGACTTGCCTTGGAAGGCGCTCTTGCGATCTTGGCAGCCAGATGTCCCGATCATTCTGGCCGCCGAAGGTGCAGCCATCGCTGGCGGAACCGAACTACTCGGTGCCACCGAGATTCGTGTGGCTGGCCGCTCAACCAAGTTTGGGATCTCGGAGGTGAAATGGTCGCTCTACCCAATGGGCGGATCCGTGGTTCGTATTCCTCGGCAAATTCCGTACACCATTGCGTGTGATCTGTTGCTCACCGGCCGCCACATCTCCGCCGAAGAGGCGTTGCAGATTGGCTTGATTGGCTATGTGGTTGAGGATGGCGAAGCGCTTGCGAAGGCCATCGAAATTGGCCAGCAAATCTGCGAGAACGGCCCTCTCTCTGTCAAGGCAATCCTGCGCACGCTGCGAGAGACCAACGGTATGCGTCAAGACGAGGCCCTTGAGCACGAGTTCACCTATGGGTGGGACGTGTTCGGCTCCGAGGATGCTCGTGAAGGCCCGCGTGCGTTCAAAGAGAAGCGCAAGCCAAACTTTCAGGGTAAATAGGCAGCACCGGAAATACAGATTTCAGGAGATCACATGCAACTCGGACTTCAGCTCGGATATTGGGGGCAAATGCCCTCGCCCGATTGGGTGGAACGTGCCGTTGAGGCCGAACGCTTGGGCTTCACCTCTGTGTGGACAGCGGAAGCCTGGGGTTCCGATGCCCTGACACCCCTTGCGTTCTTAGCGGCCAAGACTGACCGCATTCGGCTTGGGACTTCTGTGATGCAGCTTGCTGCACGCACGCCAACGGCTACTGCCATGTCGGCCATAACCATGGACTATCTGTCGAATGGTCGCTTCATGCTTGGCCTTGGAGTCTCTGGCCCCCAGGTCGTCGAAGGCTGGTACGGAAGGCCCTCGAATAAGCCTCTTGCTCGAACTCGCGAATACGTAGAGATCATTCGTCAGGTGATGGCACGTGAGGAGCCGCTCAATTATCAGGGCGAGTTTCATCAGCATCCCTACTCAGGTGAGGGCAGCGTTGGCCTTGGCAAACCACTCAAGTCCATCGTGCATCCCCTGCGTCGCAAAATCCCGATCTACCTCGGAGCCGAAGGCCCAAAGAACGTGACTCAAACTGCCGAGATTGCCGATGGCTGGTTGCCGCTGTACTACTCCCCCTACCGCCAAGATGTCTACTCCGACCAGCTCGTGTCTGCAGCAGATGACTTTGAGGTTGCAGCACTCTCGGCGTTCATCGTGACACCGGATGATCGCCCCGAAACCATCGAGGCAGCCCTTGGGGGCACCCGAGCGATGCTCGCCTTTTATATCGGCGGGATGGGCGCAAAGGGGCAGAATTATCACACCAAACTTGCCGCTCGAATGGGCCTCGGAAAGCAAGCCGAGAAGATCCAAGACTTGTTCTTCGACGGCAAGGCTGATCAGGCAATTGGTGAAGTTCCTGTGTCATTTGCAGACGAGATTTCACTCGTGGGTACACCCGCACGCATCGCAGATCGCGTCGCTGCTTGGAAAGAGTCAGCCGTGACCGAGATCTTGGTTCATGCCGGCTCCACCGACGAACTACGTCAAGCAGCCGAACTTATTCTTCCCGCCTAAAAGCTCGCCCGAGGAGCCTCCCAGCATGAATCGTTTTGAAGGTCAGACCATGCTCGTCACCGGTGCCGCATCCGGAATTGGCTTGGCCAGTGTTGAGCGTCTACTTGCCGAGGGAGCCTCGGTAGTTGGTCTTGATGTTCAAGAGCCAATCAGTGACCTTTCCGCTCATGGCTCAAGCTTTGAGTTCCAGACTCTAGATGTTCGCGATGCAGCAGCAACTGAGGCTGCAATCGCGACAGCAGTGCACAAGTTTGGACGCATTGACGGCCTTGTCACTGCAGCGGGAGTTGCAGGCGGCGGTGCAGTGCACGACCTTCCGCAGGAGGAATGGGATCGAATCATCTCCATCAATCTGACGGGCACCTACGTCACCTGCAAGTTTGCACTTCGAGCGATGCTTGCTCAGGAACCACAAGTTGATTCCGCTGGCCGCAGCACTCGCGGGTCCATCGTGACGCTTGCAAGTATTGAAGGCCTAGAGGGCACCTCAGGTGGCAGCGCCTATAACGCTTCCAAGGGCGGGGTAGTGCTACTCAGCAAAAATCTGGCTATTGATTACGGCCGCCAAGGGATTCGAGTCAACGCCGTGTGCCCAGGATTTATCGAGACGCCGATGATGGCAGAGGTGTTCGATATGCCAGGGATGGAAGAAGTACGCGATTCATTCCGCGGCGCTCACATGCTGCGGCGCTTTGGCCACCCTTCAGAAATTGCAGCAGCCGCGGCTTTTCTGCTGTCATCTGATGCTTCATTTGTGACTGGCCAAGCAATAGCCGTGGACGGCGGCTATACCGCCGGGCATGATCACGGCCTCGTAGCCATGATGGGCCTCTAAAAATATTTGCCTAGACCGCTTCTGACACAGCCGAGCCAGCGCTCACTGCTGGCGAAACGAGCGGCCACGGGTTCTCTCGTTCCACATGCAGGGCAACATCAAAGAGTTCCGCATCTCGATGGTGACGGGCTAACACCTGCATGCCAACCGGCAGGTCATTGACCGTACCGACCGGAATCGACACTGCCGGATTTCCGTAGATGTTGGAGATGATGGTGAGTCCACCCATGGTGACTAAGTCTGGAACCTTTTCGACCACAGTCTCGATGAGCGAGTTTGACATCCGAGGGAAGCCGGCGTTGAGTACTCGCAAGCTTGCCATCAGCCCCTTGAACGCCACGCGTGCAGCGGCGGAGGACTTTGCCTGATCCAAGAAGTTGTCGGACGGGCTCGAGGTGGTTGCATCGGCTGCAAACGCTGGGCCTGGGTTGGTACTCGAGATGATGTAATCCACCTTCTCAAATGCTCCGGCCATTGCTGCGTTTGCTTCAATCCGCTGCTGCTCAGCAACTGCAGCCAGATTCAAGTTGTACATGGCCTGAGCCAAGATGGTTCCCATGGCAATCTCGTCGGTGAGCAACGGTGCGCACTTTGGCCAGAGCGGACCAAACTCGGCCAGCAGCGTAGACAGGTTTCCCATCGCCCACTGGGCCGCCAGATTCGGCAGTTCCAAGGTGATATCAACCTCGACCATGCCAGCCGAGGCAATCAGCTCAGAGGCCTGCTTCCGAAGATGGTCCTCGACCCCAGGTTCCAGCACAACGCCCGCAATCGAGGGAAGCACCGCAACTCTGCGCCCAGCTAGCTCGTTAGTTCCAAGCTGCTTTTCCCAGTTTCCTGGATTGGGAAGACTCGACGGGTCATGCGGGTCAAGGCCGGCGCAGACATCGTAGAAACGTGCTGCATCTCGAACCGAGCGAGCAAGGCTGCCGACCACCACAGTGCCTGGACGGAAGTAGGCATGCGGTCCTCGAGAGATTCTCCCGTAGGTTCCCTTCATTCCAAGAAGGCCGCAGTAACCAGCGGGGATGCGAATCGACCCTCCGCCATCGCCGCCCGAGGCAATACTGACAAGTCCCCCAGCCACAGCGGCTGCACTTCCACCCGAGGAACCGCCCGCAGTCTTTCCGTGCTGCCACGGGTTATGAGCGATGCCATTCAGCTTGGTGACGCTCACGTTGAGGCCACCGAACTCTGAGGCAGTGGTCAGACCCACCGGCACTGCACCGCCATCCTCTACAAATCTGCGGACCAGTTCGCTGTCTGCTGAAGCAATTCGATCCTTGAATACCAGTGAGGCGCCCGTGTCGGGCCATCCCTTCACTTGGTCGAGTTCCTTGATCCCGGTGGGAACCCCGCCAAAGGGCCGAGTCAGGTCCGCCGAAGCTGCTGCCTGCAAAGCGCGCTCGGGGTCGATATGGGAAAAGCAGTTCAGATCGCTGCGATCAATCGCGTCATAGGTTGCCTGCAGTTCCTCTTTCGGGGAGCGTTCTCCGGCCCGAAACGCGTCCACTAATGAGCACGCATCGCCTAACCACGGTGTATCAGTCATACACAAGCATGCACGACCCCCCTGACTGAGTTCCACCCGTGGTCAAAATATTGTTCTATCAAGGTCACTGTTGCCACGCTCTTGGGCACTGTCACCAGAGTGTCTCTCGGCCCTGAAAGAATGAGCGGATGCCACGCCAAGAAGAGTTATTCGGGAGCTTTGCCCGAGAAGTCATTGATGTTCCTGTCACACACGAAATGGAGAACTCCTACCTCGCCTATTCACTCTCGGTCATCACTGCTCGCGCCATCCCCGATATTCGCGATGGCCTCAAGCCCGTGCAACGCCGGATTTTGCATTCAATGGCAAACAACGGCCTTCGCCCAGACCGCCCACACCGAAAGTGTGCAGGCGTTGTGGGAGACACCATGGGCAAGTATCACCCTCACGGCGATGGCTCTATTTACGATGCCCTCACCAAGATGGGCCAAGATTTCAGTCGCAATATCACCCTGATTGATCCGCACGGAAACTTCGGCAGCTTGGATGATCCACCGGCTGCTCACCGCTATACCGAATGTCGCCTGACGCAGGCCGCAATGGAGATGCTCAGCGAAATCGACGAGGACACTGTCGAGATGCGCGCCACCTTTGATGGCGAGAACGAAGAACCGCTGTACCTTCCAGCACGGCTGCCGAATCTGTTAGTCAACGGCACCACGGGCATTGCTGTGGGCATGGCAACGAACATGGCGAGTCACAACTTGGGGGAGGTTGCCGAAGCCATCAAGTTGGTGATGACAAAACGTAGGCCAAGGCCGACAATCGAAGAACTCATGCAGGTGCTTCCGGGTCCCGATTTTCCCTCCGGCGGCATCATCATCAATGACAGCATCCGAGATGCTCTCGAGACGGGCCGTGGCAGTTTCCGTATCCGAGCAAAAGTCGAGATCACCAATCTGACTCGAGCTCGTCAGGGGCTCATTGTCACTGAGTTGCCCTATCAGGTCGGCCCCGAGCGGGTCGTGGCTCGGGTGCGCGAACTCATGCGAGCAGAAAAGCTTCCGATGGTGACCGAGATCAAAGACCTATCGGATCGCAAGACAGGCCTGCGCCTAGAGATTGAACTGCGGCCCGGGGCGAATGCTCGCGGTGTGCTGACAGACCTGTTCCGCCAGACTCCCCTCGAAGAGACCTTCGGGGTAAATAACGTGGTGCTTATCGATGGCAACCCGACCACTGTTGGACTCTACGAGTTATGCCATCACTACATTGAACATCGCCTTGACGTTGTGCGGCGCCGAACCCAATTCAGGCTCGATAAAGCACAACGCCGGCTGCATCTACTCGAGGGTCTGCTGCTTGCACTCGATGCAATCGATCTAGTGGTGTCGATTATTCGCTCCTCCCAAGATGTCGGGGAAGCCCGCTCTCGCCTGATTGAGCAGCTCAACTTGTCTGACGTGCAGGCAGTTCACATCTTGGATATGCAGCTACGGCGCCTGACGGCCTTAGCCAAGCTCGAACTCGAGACCGAGGCAAGCGAGCTGCGCGGCCAAATCGAGGACTACAACAAAATCCTGTCCTCTGAGCAGCGCCAACGCACCATTGTGTTGAAAGAGCTTGAAGAGATGGTGGAGTGCTTCGATTCCCCACGGCGCTCCCGAATTATCAGCCCCGAACAACTTGAAGATGTCTCCCTTGAAGACGTAGCTGCCGAGGTTGCCGCTGCCAGGGTCGAAGAAGCCTGCGTGGTGTCATTCTCGCAATCAGGAATGATCGGCCGAGAGCCAGTGGATGGGCCCAAGCCAGCCACCTTCGGACGCCACGATGTTCTGATCCAACGCGTTGGCACCACCACGCATTCTCAGATCTGGGGACTCACTACTAGGGGCCGAGTCTTTCCGAGCAGCGTGGAAGCCATTGGAGAGGTCACAGGTCGCAGTAGAGGCACCGCTCTCAGCGAACTGTTCGCACTCGACAAAGGCGAGAGCATTCGGATTCTGGTCACGGCCGCTGTCGCAGGAGGTGACGTTCCGCCGCCTCTCATGCTTGTCACTGCTCAAGGAATGATGAAACGGATCAGCGTCGAGGAACTCGTCGGAACTCCTGCCGGCAAGACTGCAATCAAACTCAAACCAGGAGACTCCATCTTGGCTGCGTTCTCAGCCCCCGATGGCCAAGACGTAGCCGTGATTGCCTCGAACGCTCAAGCCATGCGATGCGAAGCGGATGCCGTTTCAGTCCAAGGCCGAGGTGCGGCCGGAGTCGCTGGGATGAAGCTGTCTGACGGCGCCACCGTGGTCGGCGCAGGCGCTGTTGACGAGGAATCAATTCTGCTGACGGTTACGGATTCACAAACTGCCAAGGTGACCGACGCATCCGAGATTCCCACCAAGGGGCGTGCAACCGCTGGGCTGCGCATCACCAAATTCAGAACCGAAAAGCGTCTTGAGTGGGCCTATGTAGGAAGCGAACACGACCTGCTGCTCGTGGTGGGAACCGAAGAGGCACCATCCAAACCAGATGCCTCACCCGAACCTCTCACCATTGCCCATACTGCTAGAGACTTGGTCTCAAAGGCGACTCGCCGCCGTTTCTTGGCCGTGGGTTTCGGGCGCTGGTAACTCAGACTGTCAGCTAGCCGTGATTGACTAAGTACAAATGGCACAGCCCACCCCTACCTCCGCACGCAATCGAACCCCCACCGCCTACGACGCAAAGAGCATTCAACTGCTCAAAGGCCTTGAAGCTGTCCGCAAGCGCCCAGGCATGTATATCGGCGGCACCGGCCCCGAGGGCCTGCATCACTTGGTGTGGGAACTGATCGACAATTCAGTAGATGAGGCAGCAGCAGGTTTTTCCAACCTGATCGAAGTCACCCTGCATCGAGATAACTCAGTAGAAGTTTCCGATAATGGCCGTGGTATCCCGATTGGAAAGAAGGACGGCAAGCGCACTGCACTCGAGGTGGTCTTTACCGAGCTTCATGCAGGTGGCAAGTTTGGCACCGGCGCGTACGCAGCCGCAGGTGGTCTGCACGGGGTTGGGGCCTCGGTAGTCAATGCGCTCGCTGCCAAACTCGTAGTCGAAGTCGACCTTGATGGCGCTACACATCGACTCAGCTTCGAGCACCAAGTCCCCGGCAAGTTCTCGGCAACGAACAAGTTCACCCCCGGGTCAACCCTAGAAGTCGTGCGAAAGATTCCCCCTCGCCGAACTGGCACACGAGTTCGTTTCTGGCCAGACCTCGACATTTTCGAGTCAAACCACTTATTCGACTACGAGATCATTCGAGATCATTGCGCTCAGGTTTGTTTCTTGGTGCCGGGCCTCAAGGTGCGCCTGATCGATAAGCGCGGTTCATCGCCACGAGAGCCCGAGGAGTTTGTTGCCAAAGGCGGCTTGGCTGACCTAGTAGAAACACTGTCCATCGGCGAGCCAATTACCGAGGTCATTACCCTGCACGGCCAAGGAACCTTTGAAGAGAACGTTTCCGTAGATGGCCGCATGCAGGTCGTAGAGCGAACCTGCACGGTGGACATCGCGATTCGCTGGGTCAAAGGGTTCGAAGCAGTCCTCAGCAGCTTTGTGAACACCATCCCCACAGTTGAGGGGGGCACGCACGTAGCTGGTTTTGAGCGTGCCATGACCAAGGTCTCGAACGACGTGCTGCTCGCCGGCACAAAAAAACTCGCTCGCTTTGCCAAGGTGGGTAAGGACCGCGCCGAGAAAGGCGACATCCAAGAAGGCATGGTCGCTGCAATCAAGGTGACCTTCCCCGAGCCCCAGTTCAAAGGGCAGACCAAGCAAGAACTCGGCACGCCCGCAATTCAGAGCATCGTGTACGAGGTCGTTCGAGACAATTTCACCAACTGGATTGAGGGCGGCGGGAAGAAGACCCACATAGCGGCGCTTCGAGACAAGATCACCCAGGCAGTCATTAACCGTGTGACCACCAAGGCCACGCTTGATGCTCGCCGAAAAGCCGCCAATCTCAGCTCGGGGTCAATGCCGGACAAGCTCGCTGACTGCCGGCGTCACGGCATTGACGCCGAGTTGCTCATCGTCGAGGGAGATTCAGCGGCAGGCCCAGCCAAAGCTGGCCGTAATGCCGAGTACATGGCAGTGCTGCCCCTTCGCGGAAAGGTAGTCAATGCTGGCAAATCCACACTCAAACAGGTCATTGAGAACGCCGAAGCTCAGGCGCTCTTTACTGCAGTTGGCGCCGGATCGGGGGCCGACTTCAACTTGGATCAGGCCAGATACGGCCGGATTATCATTCTGTGCGATGCAGATGTTGATGGCAGCCACATCCGGTGCCTCTTACTCACCCTGATCTATCACTACATGCGGCCGCTCCTTCAAGACGGCCGAGTTTTTGCAGCCCAACCACCGCTCTACACAGTCAAGGTGGGCGACAAGGTAGTGCATGCATTTTCTGATGCAGACAAAGACCGCCTCACTGCAGAACTCAGCAGTGGCAATAGAAAAGCCGAGAATCTGCAATGGGTGCGCTTTAAGGGCCTCGGAGAAATGGACGTAGAGGAACTCGCCGTGACCTGCCTCGATGCAGAGACTCGCATCCTGCGGCGCATCACCATGGATGATGCCAAGGCCCTCATTGACGCAGGCGACCTTTTCGAGACACTCATGGGAACCGACGTCGCTCGCCGCCGGCAATTTCTGCTCGATCACTCAGAACTCGTAGACCGCGACATACTTGACGTCTGAGCATGCTGCATCTTTGCTCTACGGCCGTATCCTGAGTACTTGCTTGGTCCTGAACAGCTGAGGGACCTGAAACAGCCGAGGGGCAGAACTTGTCTGTGGGGGTAACCGACAACCGATTGATCAATGTGGACGGGCCCAAGCTCGGCCACATTCCCGCCTTCGACGGTTTTCGCGGCCTGTTCGTGCTGCAGGTAGTGCTGTATCACGCGCTCGTGACTGACTTCTTGCGCGGCTCCCCCATCATCATCGACTGGTTTTTTGTTGCCAGCGGGTTCCTCATCACTACGCTGCTGATGGACGAACGCAAGTCGACCCAGACCAACGACTTGCGGCGGTTCTATCAGCGCCGTGCGCTCCGGTTATTCCCGGCGATGTACCTGATGATCTTCGTGTCAACTCTGATGATCATCTTTGCTATCAACTTCATCCCCGCAGCACAGGCTCGCCTGCACACTTGGTGGATCGAGCCACTCGCAGCAGCAACCTACTGCTACTACATCGTGGCAGCGTTCATGCCCGGCACGCTTGATGGAGTGCTCGGCCACACCTGGAGCCTGACCGTTGAAGAGCAGTTCTACTTCATCTGGCCACTCATCTTTTTTGCAGCCATGAGGCTGCGGCGGCGCAGTTCAGACCTCAAGCTCATCGTTGGTTCGGTGATCTTCATCGCTGTGGCGATGAGTACTCGCATGATCTTCCAATCCGAGATTGTCATTCTTGGCCCCGACGGGGTGACCTTCTCTGATGAGGGCGACCCCACCTGGCAGGGTGTGGTCTATCGCTTGGCCTCGGCTCGGCCCGACATGATTGTGTACGGCTGTCTACTCGCGTTCTTTATTCGCTCCATTCCTCGCCCGATCACTGCGCAGTGGCGGCGCTGGATTGCCATCGGCGGCGCACTCGGGTGGATTGGATTCTTGGGGTTCATTGCTTTGGGAGACCGAGTTCGGGGCTTCGAGCTCTTTGGCGGACCGATGTATCAAGTCTGCTTGCTCCTGCTGGCACCGCTCATTTTGGACCTGTACCTGCGCCAGGAGAGCCTGATTTCACGGGGACTCGCCCATCGCCACCTGCAATGGTTAGGCCAGCGTTCCTATGGAATCTACCTCTGGCATATCCCTGTGCTCTACCCGTTCTTGGCCTTGATGGATGGCGTGTTTGGATTGAAGAAACTCATTTTGGGTTTAATTGGTGCCGCCCTTGGTGTGCTTGCGGGAATCGCCTCGTATCGTTTTATCGAACAACCATTCCTTCGCATTAAAGACACCCGATTCAAACGCCCGCAAGACAGCGAACCTGCCAGACCCACAGCCACATGACCACAGCCACATGACCACAGCCACATGACCACAGCCACATGACCACAGCCACATG
>JBAXCX010000100.1:0-10572 GCA_037141255.1 Actinomycetes bacterium
TGCCCGCATCACTCAGTGCTTGGCCGGTGCAGGTCAGCCAAGATCTTGATGCTGTGCTGCCGACGGTGGACGTCTGTTACTTGTTACGTATGCAACAGGAACGAATGACCGAGGCGCTCGTGCCTTCCCTTCGCGAATACACCGCTACCTACGGTCTGACTTCGGCTCGTGCGGATCGAATGGCGGACGGCGCAATCATCATGCATCCCGGACCGATGAACCGTGGCGTAGAGATTGCGAGCGAGGTCGCAGATCGGCCAAGTGCGGTCATTACAGAGCAGGTTGCAAATGGGGTTGCTGTGCGTTCTGCAGTGCTCTTCACCTTGCTCGGTGCCGGGCGCTTGCAAGGTAGCGGTACCGCTGCCACTACGAACTCGTCCAAAGAACGATCCATCCAGAGCGATTCTGTTCTCGCAGAAGAACTCGCACATGCTGAGGAAGCCACATGATCCGCCATCCAGACACGGTGATTAAGGGCGGACGCCTGATTGATGCCTCGGGTGAGCAATCGGGAGACATCCTTATCTCCGATGGCCACATCGTCGCTGTGGGGCAAGAATTGCAGGGGGAGATTCTGATCGATGCAGGTGGCTGCATTGTCTCGCCGGGCTTGGTTGACCTTCATGCGCATCTTCGTCAGCCAGGCAAGGAAGAGACTGAGACCATTGCGAGCGGTGCGCGAGCTGCTGTTCTAGGTGGATACACCGCAGTCCTAGCTATGCCCAACACCACCCCGACCATCGACTGCGCAGCAGTGGTTCGAGAGGTACTCGAACTAGGCCGGGAATCAGTCTGTGATGTTCACACCACTGGGGCTATCACTGTTGGGCGCGCCGGCGAACAGCTTGCACCCATGGCCGAGATGGCTGCGCTCGGAGTAAAGGTATTTACTGATGACGGCACTGGGGTTCAAGACGATCGCTTGATGCGGCGTGCCATGGAGTACGCAAGCGGACTCGGCCTTACCTTGGCACAGCACTGTGAGGTGAATTCCCTGTCCGAGGGAACCTGCATGCATGAGGGTGAATGGTCAGCACGGCTTGGCCTTCCTGGCCAGCCAAGTGAATCTGAAGAACTCATGGTCATGAGAGATATTGCTCTAGCCAGATTGACAGGGGCCAAGATCCACTTTCAGCACATGTCTACTGCTGGATCCGCAGCGCTGATTGCAGCTGCTAAAGCCAAGGGGATGTCAGTCACTGCCGAGGCAGCGCCGCATCATTTCACGCTGACTGATGCCTGCTGCGAGCACTATGACGCAACGTTCAAAGTTCATCCTCCTCTTCGATCGCAGTCAGACCTTGAGGCAATCAAGAACGCTCTCGCCGCCGGCTCACTCGATGCCATCGCCACGGATCACGCACCACACGCGGCTGAAGATAAAGAGCTTCCCTTCGATCAGGCGCCACCTGGAATGTTGGGACTTGAATATGCGCTAGCTCTAGCGTTCTCTGAGCTTGTAGATGGTGGTGCAATGACCGAGGCCGAAGTGTTAGCGGCGATGTCTTGGCGACCGGCTGCGATTGCGGGAATGGATAACCACGGCCAGCGTCTAGTTGTGGGAGTCCCCGCAAATCTGTGCGTGATCGACCCATCACAACGCTGGGTGATCGATGCGACAGGGGGAGCGTCGCTGAGTCGTAACGTTCCGTATGTAGGCAAAGAGGTGCGAGGAAAAGTGCGCCACACAATGGTGTTCGGTGAACTAGTTGTTCGTGACGGGGAGGTTCAGAGATGAGTATTCAACCAGCAGCCATCGTGCTGGCAGATGGAACAGTATTTGAAGGTGAGTCGTTCGGAGCGAGCCCTGCAAGTGGAATCACCACGGGCGAGTTCGTCTTTAACACCGTGCTCAGCGGCTATCAGGAAGTGATCTCCGATCCGTCATATGCAGGGCAGATCATCACCTTTACTGCACCCCATATTGGCAACTACGGCGTGAACAGCACGGACGAGGAATCTGCCAATCCGAGATGTGAAGGAATCGTTGTTCGTGAGTTGTCCCGTAGGGCGAGTAGTTGGCGGGCTGAGGGAGACCTTGTCTCGTACCTGGAGCAACACGGTATAGCTGGGATCGGTGGGATCGACACCAGGAGATTGACACGCCATTTGCGAGACAACGGAGCGATTCCGGGCGCTTTCGGAACGGCATCAGAGTCTGAACTCGCTGCTGCGGCAGCTAGCGCTCCTGGCACTGAGGGCAGAGACCTAGTAGCCAGCGTCACCACAGCTCAGGCCTATACCGTGCCAACCAGCAGTGGATCTTCCCGGCGAATTGTTGCCCTTGACCTTGGCATCAAGACAACGATCCTCCGCAATTTGGCCGAGTACGGAACCGTCGAAGTGGTGCCGGCTTCAACGAGTGCAGAGCAGATCCTTGCACTCAGTCCCGATGGCGTCTTTGTCTCGAACGGTCCTGGCGATCCCGCAGCTGTTGCTCACGTACCAGAGACCCTGCGGGCTCTGCTCGGCACAGTGCCGGTCTTTGGAATCTGCATGGGCCACCAGATGCTCGCCACTGCTCTTGGTGGTACTACGTACAAGCTGCCCTTTGGCCATCACGGCGGAAATCACCCCGTTCGTGACCTGACCACGAACAAGGTCGAGATTACGAGTCAGAATCACAACTACTGCGTAGACGTAGATGCCCTAGCGAACGTAGAAGTGACCCACCGGAACTTGAACGATTCCACGGTCGAGGGATTTGCCTGCGAAGAACTCTCTGCGTTTGCAGTTCAACATCATCCCGAGGCCGGACCAGGTCCACATGACAGCAGGTATCTCTTTGAACGCTTCGCCGATCTGATGGACCGGTCTGCATCGTGAATTCAGCTCAAGCGGTCCTGCACTGCAGAGGCCTCTTCTTTCAGGTGGTCTTGTACCCCTTGAACAATTACTTTCTCGACCCGCCCGCCGAGCAGCGGGATATGAACCTTGACCTCGCCACGGACGGATCGCACCGCAGCGTCGCCTTGTTGGGCAAGTGCGGCAGAAGCGTTCGCTTTCAGGAGCTGAGAAGCTTGGTCTGCCAAGAATCGCACCTGAGCCGACATGTCCTTCAACGTCCACGTCGTCTCTTCAACCCAGGCAACATCGTTCGGGTCGATAAAGCGAGAGGCCTCTTTGGGAAGTTCGACTGCGAGCACGTAGTGAAGCCGAACCACTGCAGTGTGAGCACCACGCTTGATGTCGAGCACCTCAGGAGTACTCGTGGCCGAAAGGTCTGTCAAAGAACTCCAGAATTCGGAGTCAAGGTAGACCTCGAGCACCTCATGGGTGGTGGCCGACCATTTTTGTTCCTCAGTAAATTTCACGGTCACAGCGTTGCACAGACACGCTCAACAACTCGGGACTTTTCACGAGCCAGAGGCAAGGTTCGCGTCACGAACAAAATCGAAACGTCCATCTCGACCAGAAGTGTTTCTTCTAGAAGGGTTCATTAATGCCGCGCCGCGAAGACATTGAATCTATTTTGCTGATTGGTTCCGGACCAATCGTGATCGGGCAGGCCTGCGAGTTTGATTACTCGGGTACGCAAGCCTGCAGGGTGCTCAAGGAAGAGGGCTACCGAGTCATTCTGGCGAATTCAAACCCCGCCACAATCATGACTGACCCTGATTTTGCCGATGCTACGTACATCGAGCCGCTCGTAGCTGATGTGCTCGAGCGTATCTTGGACAAAGAACGACCTGAGGCTGTGCTCGCCACCCTAGGGGGGCAAACAGCGCTCAATCTGGCGATGGAGCTTTCAGATACTGGGGTGCTCGACGCCTATGGGGTGGAACTCATTGGTGCCAATGCCCAGGCCATCCGTACAGCAGAGGACCGGGATCTCTTTAAGCAGGCGATGATCGAAATTGGGCTCAATGTGCCGGAGTCTGGGATTGCGCACGATATGACCGAAGCCGCAGCGGTGCTAGGCCAGCTTGGGCTACCAGTAGTCATACGCCCGGCCTACATCCTCGGTGGCAAGGGAACAGGAATTGCCTCCACCCAGGCCGAGTTCGAGTTCATGGTTAGCCGGGGCCTCGATGCCAGCCCGATCACCGAGGTACTCATTGAGAAGTCCATCGCAGGATGGAAAGAGTTTGAGCTTGAAGTCATGCGCGATAAGGCCGATAACTGCGTGATCATCTGTTCGATCGAGAACTTTGATCCAATGGGAGTTCATACGGGTGACTCAATCACTGTGGCACCAGCTCAGACCCTGACCGACGTTGAGTATCAGCTCATGCGAGATACGGCTTTTCAGATTATGCGTCGGGTGGGGGTAGAGACGGGCGGCTCCAACGTGCAGTTTGCAGTCCATCCTGAGACTGGAGAGCAGGCGGTTATCGAGATGAACCCGCGAGTGAGTCGCTCCTCGGCGCTTGCGTCCAAGGCCACTGGGTTCCCGATAGCCAAGATCGCTGCAAAGCTCGCCGTGGGATACACCCTCGACGAGATCCCTAACGACATCACCAAAATGACTCCGGCAAGCTTTGAGCCCTCCATTGATTATGTGGTGACCAAAGTTCCGCGTTGGGCGTTCGAGAAGTTCCCAGGAGCGGAGCCCACTCTGGGCACGCAGATGCAATCAGTGGGCGAGGTGATGGCCATTGGGCGTACCTTCCCCGAATCCTTGCAGAAGGCAATGCGCTCACTTGAACAAGGTCGCGCTGGACTCAACTGTGACGCAGCTGAGCAACTATTCGATCAGGTCGAAACTATCGAGCTGATGGCTCAAGCTGCTATCGGAACTCCCGATCGGATCTTCCAAGTTGAATCTCTTCTGCGTCGCGGTGTGAGCGTGGAGGATGTGTTCCAAGCAACCAAGATTGACCGCTGGTTCCTTGATCAAATACTCATGTTGTGTGAAGAGCGAAGCACGCTTGAGTCTCACAAGACTTCTGGTTCAACGGCTGGTGATGTCGTTGCATCCATGGACCGTCGAGACTGGCGTCGAGCTAAGCAGCTTGGTTTTGGAGATTCGCAGTTGGCGTACCTCTGGGATATGAGCGAAGAGGAAGTTCGAGCGGGCCGGCTCGCAGCTGGAGTTGAGGTGACGTACAAGACCGTCGACACCTGCGCTGCAGAGTTCGAGGCCGAAACTCCGTACCACTACGGCACCTATGAGGACGAGAGCGAGGTTGCACCTTCGAGCAGAGACAAGGTGATTATTCTGGGCTCTGGGCCGAATCGGATCGGGCAGGGGATCGAGTTTGACTACTGCTGTGTTCATGCCTGCTTCGCTCTGTCAGATGCGGGCTTCGAGACGATCATGGTCAACTGCAACCCAGAGACAGTTTCGACTGATTACGACACATCTGATCGCCTGTACTTTGAGCCATTGTCTACCGAGGGTGTCCTTAATGTCATTGATGCCGAGAGACGCTCCGCTGAGCAAGGGGGCGGCAAGCTTGTCGGGGTGATCGTCTCATTGGGCGGACAGACCCCACTCAAGCTGGCCAACGTGTTGCCTCCAGAGCTAATCCTGGGTACCTCGGCTGCGAGTATCGACGCCGCAGAGGATCGCAACCACTGGAGTGCCCTGTGTGCCCGACTCGAGATTCCCCAGCCAGCGGGCGCAACAGCATCCACGCTAGAAGAGGCGCTCGCAACCACTGATCGCATTGGGTTTCCTGCGCTGATTCGGCCGAGCTACGTGCTTGGTGGCCGTGCAATGGAGATTGTGTACGAGCCAGAGGACCTTGAACGCGCTTGGAAGGCAATTGCGTCAAACGGGTCACTTGGACGAGAGGGAGGGCTGTCTGCTGATCGTCCTGTTCTGATCGATCGGTTCTTAGAAGACGCAACCGAGGTTGACGTTGACGCGATTCGCGATGCAACAGGCGAGGTCATCATTGGCGGAATCATGGAACACGTTGAAGAAGCGGGAGTTCACTCTGGGGATTCAGCCTGCGTGATTCCGCCCGTGGGCCTGAGCGATGCGACCATTGCTGTGATCGAGGATTACACCAGACGTATTGCGAACTCGCTCGAGGTCAAGGGCTTGATCAACGTGCAGTTTGCAGTCAAGCGATCCGACGAGGTCCCCGGGAGCGGTCAGGTCTTTGTGATTGAGGCCAATCCGAGGGCATCGCGGACAGTTCCTTTCGTGGCCAAGGCAACTGGAGTCCCGCTGGTAAAGATTGCAGCTCGGGTCATGTGCGGTGCGACCTTAGAAGAGCTCCGAGTCGAAGGACTCCTGGTTCCAAAGGTCCAAGGAGACCACATTGCAGTGAAAGAGGCTGTCCTTCCATGGAGTCGCTTCCCAGATGTTGATGCCGTGCTTGGACCAGAGATGCGTTCCACCGGTGAAGTCATGGGAATCGATACCTCTGTTGGTATGGCGTTCGCGAAATCTCAGCTTGCTGCGGGGGATCGCATGCCCACAGAAGGAACAGTGTTTTTCTCTCTTGCTGATCGAGACAAAGTTGTCGGCGCACGAGCAGCCAAACGATTTGTCAGTTTGGGTTTCAGTATCGTCGCCACATCCGGGACTGCTGCTTATCTGACCGAGCAGGGAATTTCGGTTGCTCAGATCGTGGCCAAAATTACAGCCGATGGATCCGACTCGGCCGCTGGTGAAGTCGACGGAGTTGAGTTGATTTCGAGCGGTGGAGTTGACCTAGTAGTTAATAGCCCGAGGGGGCGTGGGCCACGTGCAGACGGGGCACATATTCGGCGAGCAGCGGCCACTCACCTTGTGCCGTTGCTGACCACTGCAGCAGCAGCACTAGCAGCAGCCAATGGCATCGGGGACTGGGCACAGAGCGATCTCCAAGTGCGAAGCCTTCAAGAGTTTCATGCCGGTGTCTGGGTCTCGGAGGACTCAGCTAGTGACACGTACCTCAAGAGCAATCCCGTGGAGTTGAGATAGTGAGATCTCGCAGCCAGCGGGCCGGGGCAGCGACAGTGGACATGTCTGTGCAAATTGGGTCCGTTTCCCTGCCTGCACCACTCATGACTGCAGCTGGAACGGCCGGCTACGGGTCTGAGCTCTCTGCCTTCATGGATCTATCAGCACTTGGAGCTGTTGTGGTTAAGTCCCTCTCAGCTGACGAGTGGGCGGGGAATCCTGCGCCACGAGTTCACGAAACCCCAGCAGGCATGCTGAATAGTGTGGGCCTGCAGGGGCCAGGTGTTGCGGCCTGGCGAGAGCATGAGCTGCCCGAGTTGATCGAGGCCGGGGCACGAGTGGTGGTGAGCATCTGGGGCCGAAGCGTGCAGGACTACGCCCGAGCAGCAGAAGCACTTCAGGACTGCCCTAAACAAGTAGTAGCTGTAGAAGTGAACCTCTCCTGTCCAAACCTAGATGGCGGAACGCACCTCTTTGCACACGATCCGGTTGCAACTGCTCAGGTACTCCAAGCAACTTCACAAATTGGCCTACCGCTCTGGGCCAAGCTGAGCCCCAACACCGACCAGCTCGTTGAAGTCGCAGCGGCTGCTCAAGAGGCTGGCGCAGAGGCCGTCACACTGATCAATACTGTTCTCGGGATGATTATCGATACTGAGTCGCGTCGGCCCCTCCTTGGTGGAGGTGGCGGCGGTTTATCTGGTCCTGCAATTCGGCCCGTAGCAGTCCGTGCAATCCATGATGTGCACATGGCGTTACCCGACCTTCCCATTGTCGGTGTAGGTGGCTGCGCAACTGCTGTAGATGCTGTTGAACTCATGCTGGCAGGGGCAAGCGCAGTCCAAATAGGTACCGCAAACTTTGTTCAGCCGAGCTCAGTTGAGCAGGTACAGGATGATCTGAGACACTGGTGCTTCTCTCACGGCGTTCCTCGAGTTTCCGAACTCACTGGGGGAGTGAAACACTGATGAAACCAACTACCTGCGCAGGAGCGAACTTGTGAATAGCCAAGATGCACAGAGCGGTGCCGTAGATGACAGTGTGCGAAGTCGGCTTGCGTTGGCACTCGATGTTGACGATCTCGTTGCGGCACATCGATTAGCAGTTGCGATGCGGCCTTGGTTTGGAGTTGCAAAGGTTGGCCTTGAATTATTTAGCGCACATGGCCCCGACGCAATTGGCTCACTCAGAGACCTCGGGTATCAGGTGTTTCTGGACCTAAAACTCTTTGATATTCCAACGACTGTGCAGCGCTCAACCCGTGTGCTTGGTTCCTTGGGTGTCGAATACCTGACCCTTCACGCACTTGGCGGAACCGAGATGCTCATAGCGGGAGTCGAAGGTCTTCATGAGGGTGCGGAGCGCGCAGGCCTACCAGCACCGACTGCTCTAGCAGTCACGGTGTTGACGAGTGATGACACTGCACCGCCGCACATCGTGCCGAACCGAGTTCGACTTGCCCTTGAGAGCGGTTGTGGGGGACTCGTCCTTGCTGCTGAGGATCTTCAGATCGCTCGCGAGCTCGCCCCGCGGCTCAAGCGAGTCGTGCCCGGTATTCGCCTAGCGGGCGGGCAACGTCACGACCAAGCCCGCGTGGCGTCGCCGCAGGAGGCAATCGCAAACGGTGCCGACTTGTTGGTTATCGGTAGGGCCGTGACCGATGCCGAGGATCCCGCTGCAGCTGCGGCAGCGATTGCTGCGGCGATTTAGTGACAGCTCATCTCTTGTGAGGCAGAATGGCAACCCTCAGCCCCGTTCAACTCATCGAGTTTTGCTCGCAAGGGGGTGCAGTCGTGTCGGACCATGATGAGGCACTTGTATGGGCCAGTGAGATGCGGAGCTTTCGCTACAGCCTGCGGCAGCAAATCAGTACCGGAGAGTTGACACTTCAGGAAGTTCTTCAACTCTCTCAACAGAGTTCGAAGCTTGCTCAGGTCAAGGTCCTCTGGGCCCTTGAATCCCTTCCGGCTGCTCGCAAAGTCGATACTCGCCGGAAGTTGTCGCAGCTCAAGATTCCAGAGTCGGTTCGGCTTGGCGATCTCAAAAAGGAGTCGCGTTCGGCCATCCTTGCGCAGTTCACCTCGCAGTCTTCGACGGTGCCAGCCCGGTGACTACATCACTCGCAGACCGAAACGGAGAGCTGCCTGCAGGGAGCAACATCATCGTGATCTCTGGGCCCGGTGGCGTGGGCAAAGGGACACTCGTGGCGGAACTCTTGATGCGAGATGAGCGGCTGTGGATCAGTAAATCGTGGACCACACGAGCGCCTCGGCTCAATGAAGATCCAGATGCGTACCACTTTGCAACTCGGCAGCAATTCGAGGCGCACCGTGCTGCGGGCGGTTTCTTGGAATGGACCGAATTCTTAGACTATTTGCAGGGCAGTCCCTTGCCCGAGCCACCGGCGAGCCGCGACGTGTTGTTTGAGATTGATGTCCAAGGTGCAGCAAATGTGAAGGCCCGCTACCCGCAAGCGCTGCTGATTTTTGTGGACGCACCCGATCGCGCCGTACAAGAAGAACGGTTGCGATCTCGTGGAGATAGCGAGGATCGAATTGTTCAGCGACTAGAGAAGGCACATGAAGAGATTGAACGGGCCTCTCAGATGGATTTTGTCCACCTAGTAAATGATGACCTGCAGGTGACGGTTCAGGAACTGCTTGACTTGATAGTGCAGCACCGCAACAGCTGATCTTCAATGTTCAGGCTGTTGTCTGATAAGCTCTGACGCTGCTTCTTTTTAGCCAAGTCGGCAGAACCCATTTCCCCACCACACTGTTGGAGTAACACTTCTTATGGCAGAGCGTCTCGACACCATGATGGATCCTCCCGTAGAGGAACTCCTGAAAAGAAGTGGATCCAAATTTTCTTTGGTTACCCTCGCCGCAAAGCGCGCTCGGCAGATCAATACCTACTACGGCAACCTAAAGGCAAAGAGCAGTCTCGGCTCTGTGGTTCCGCCGCAGGTGACCTCTACCGCGCGCACCTCGCTCTCTATTGCTTTTGAAGAGATCGATGCAGACAAGATCGAGGGTGTGGGCGGCGCCACCGGGCTGCCCGTGCCTGGCGCTGAAGTGATTGAAGTTCCAGAGGATGAGGACTGAGCCTCCGCTGACGCGGTTGCTGCGGGTCCTTGAAGTCACGAGCATCAGGTGAATTCCTTTGAAGGTCGACGAGTTGTTCTTGGTGTTTGTGGTGGAATTGCTGCCTACAAGTCCATCGAACTATGTCGTCAACTCGTAGATGCAGGTGCTCATGTCAGTGTGGTGATGACGGAGAGCTCCAAAAAATTTGTCGGTGAGGCCACGTTCTCTGCGCTTGCCTCAGAGCCCGTCTGGTCATCATTGTTCAATGAGCCGGATCCCATCCCGCATACGCGCCTCGGCCAGTCTGCTGATCTTGTCCTAGTGGCGCCCGCAACAGCGAGGTTGATCTCTGCATATGCAACGGGATATTCGCATGACTTGTTGACCAATGTTTTGCTGGCCACTCGGGCTCCTGTGGTGATCTGTCCGGCAATGCATACCGAGATGTGGGAACACCCAGCGGTGCAGAGCAACCTTGATGTCTTGGCATCACGAGGAGTGCGGATTGTTGCCCCCGATGAGGGCCGTCTCGCTGGCGGAGATATCGGCGCTGGCCGCCTTGCCGAAACAAAGCGGATCCTTGACGAAGTAAAAGCGCAGCTTTCCGAGGAGGGTGCCACCTCTGGCTTCAGGACAGACGCTGCC
>JBAXCX010000101.1:0-10569 GCA_037141255.1 Actinomycetes bacterium
CTGCTGGCTTGAGCCTGATCCTGCTGATCTCTTCTGCTCCTTCTGGCAAAACGCCCCGCTAACGAGACCTAACAACTCAGTATCGGCGTTCCTCAGCTAGGAGCAACCTAGCTCCGAGAGGAGCAAGATCTGGCAGAGGCTGATAGCCAAGCTCCGTGGATTCTGAACTCTGAGCAGTCTCGGCTAAAGTGACGCCCGCATGCTTCGGGATGCCATCACCTTCGGGGGTGGTGTAATCGGTAACACAACTGGTTCTGGTCCAGTTATTGGGGGTTCGAGTCCTCCCCCCCGAGCTAGCAAGCCAGCAACAAGATCTCTGGAGCAATCCAGGGTGCATAGGCCCCCATCGTCTAGCGGCCTAGGACTCCACCCTCTCAAGGTGGCGGCACGGGTTCGAATCCCGTTGGGGGTACTCACATGAATCCCCTGCAATCGCAGGGGATTCTGGAGGGTCGCTGTCAGGGTTTAGAATGGGAGAGGGTAATGCATCTCGCGAATATCTCGCGGGAGACTCGAGACGACCTCCTCCTAAGACTTCGTCGAGGCGATCGACAGATATGTTGATTGGTACAACATAAGACGCTTGCATGAACAGATCGGGATGATCACACCAGCCGAGAAAGAAGCGAACTACTGCGCTTCAACCCGGAACCAGAACCAACCGGTCCTGGTCTAACCACACCCTGCACCAAACCCCGAGCGATTCAGTCACGGTGTTCTCACTGTCACCCTTGGTCGCGGGATGGGCACACTCAGGCCAGACGGTTACGAGAGCGCGCCAGACTCACGGGCCGATTATCCACCGAGCATGCGAACTCGCTGTGTTACCGTGATCCCGTGGATCGTTCTGTTGGAAGAGTCCGTACTCTGTCCCTGCGACTCAAAGGCCCGGCTCTCGTGGGGAGTATGGCTCTCGGCCTTGCGCTGGTTGCCGGTTGCTCGAACTCCACATCCAGCAATTCGTCCAGCAGCACCCCAGTCGAACTTACGGCCTACGTCACCGACGCCGCCGACAACAACAACACCACCGGCGTCGGCACAGTCATCCCCGTCAACCTCGGTGACGCAACGCCCGGCACCCCCATTCAGCTCGGCCAGGGGGCGGGCACCAACGACATCATCGTGACCCCGGACGGCAAGACGGCCTACGTCTCAAACGAGGGCACCAACTCGGTCCAGAGCATCACCCTCGCCACGGGCGAGCTGGGAACGCCCATTACGGTTGGCAAGGAGCCGGTCGACGTCAAGTTCGTCCCGCAGACCAATGAGCAGTGGGCATGGGTCGCGGACTACGGAGGCCAGACGGTCACCACCGTCAACCTGGCCACCGGACGGGTGGGGAAGACCCTCGACATCCCGCATGCGGGCCCGAACACGGTAGCCTTCACCCCGGACGGACGCACTTGCTACGTCGCAAACTGGGGCACGAACGACGTGGCCGGCGACACCGTCACGCCCATCACCGTCACCGACGGCGGGGCCGCCGGTACGATCCTTCCGTCGATCAAGGTGGGCCGGAATCCCAACTGGATCGAGTTCACGAAAGATGGCAAAACCGCTTACGTCGCCAATAAGGGCAGCAACTCGCTCACACCCATCAACGTCGCCGCTAACACCGCGGGCGAGCCGATCCCGATGCCCGGACCGCCCATCCAGATGGAGGTCTCCCCCGATGGCGCCCTCGCCTACGTCGCGATCGCCGGAGACTCCCCCGAGATGGACGAGGTCGTCCCCATCGACCTCACCACCACCCCGGTGACCGTCAAGCCGGCCATTAAGATGGTCGCAAAGTCGCAGCCGCACTGGATCGGCTTCACTCCCGACGGGACGACCGCTTACGTGGTCGGCAACGGTGACAGCACACTGACCCCCATCGCCGTCGCCAGTGGCAAGGCCGGGACTCCCATCCAGGTGTCGAAGGACCCTGTTTCCGACCTGCTGGCAATCATGATCACGTCCGGATAGCCGCCTGTGCCTCGCCCGCAGGTCTGCGGGTCGAGCGCGTACTTCGTTGACCGCTACAGCGCTCAGCGTTTACACGACCGACGCGCCGACACCGTCGGCCGGCGGCAGACCGTCCCGGCGGAATCCGGCGTCAGGGAACCTCGATGTCGACCGAGGGGATGCGATCACCGGCGCGAACCGACCACCTGGCGGCGAGTTGGGCGGGAGTGAGTCCGTACAACGCGGCCCAACTAGTCGGATCGTTGGGCAGGAGTTCTCCGTTTTCGATCCGGGCCGCGGCGGAGGGGTGGATGTCGAGGCTGGCGCCGGCGGTGATGATGATGGTCATGCCGGTCAGAGAGCGCAGGTCGGCCAGCGCGAAGGCGGGCTCAGCTCCGGCGGGATCGACGTCGGGCAGGTCAACGGTCTTGCCTTCGGCGCGTTGGTTGGCGGCGCGAATGAGCAGACGCAGTGGTCGGGTGCGAGCGGCGTAGGTCCAGGCGGCGGCGAGGGTGGACTTGCGCACGTGGATCGCGGCGGCCTAGTCGTTGGCCTGGGCGGGCATCTCGGCGCCATCCTCCGAGGCGGCGACTTGGGCCACGGGCACGTCGATGGCCTCAGCGAGAGTTTCGATGCTGACGTCGGCCGCTCGGCGCAGCTGCGCGGGCAGGGCGGGTTTCGGGAGCGCTAACAGGTCGATCAGCGGCAACTGCAGGACAGCCGCCAACTCCGCGATGGGTTTCAGCGGCAGCTGGTAGCGGCCACGCTCCCAGGCGGCGTTAGTGGACTCACCCATGGGTCGAGCATGTCGAGATCGTCGACAGCGACTCTCGGTGCGCTACCGGTCGGGTAGCGAGAAAGGAGTTGGTTCAGTCCATGAATTCTCGGCGCTCCGAGCAGCGCAGCGAACAAGCCCGCCTTGAGAGCCTTCTCCGCCGCTTGTTGAGAGAGGAATCCGGCGATACGCAACGCTGCGGAACCATCGGCGATTAAGACCCGCGCAGCTGCAAGGTCCTCTTCGGCGAGAGCGAACCAGCGCTGGGCCGGTGTCGGCTCGTCAGGCGGCAACGCGCTCATACACCGCTACACCATGCTGGGCTGGTTCGTACTCGGTCGTGCCCGGCCTCGCTGAGTTGCGCTCGAAGTCGGCGATACTCGTGACGAGCAGATCATGTGGTGCGGCGACGCCCCGCGTGGCGCGCCGCATCTCGACCATCGTGCGGCGACGATCAGCCATTGGTGCATCGTCCAACACGACGAGAAGATCAATGTCGGAATCCGGTCCGTCCGATTCTGTCGCGAGTGAGCCGAACAGGATGATGCTGACTGGATCGAACTCCGCGACCAAGGTATCGACGAGAACGTCGGTCCATGCGCGAAGCGTGCGCCCTTCCCACAATGCGTGGGTATCCTGCACCGCGTACGTCGCCTGCTTCACAGCATGATGATACCGACCATGCACGGGTTGGCGGTGATGGCGCAAATTCCGCGTCGCCCACGTCTCAACCGCGGTTGGGACGCATTCGTAGCTTGACGATCTTGGACACCCCTCCTGAGCTGGCGTGCGAAGTCAGGTGGTGTTCAACGATCGGAGACCCGAATCGCTAGTCCTTGGGCCACCTGAGTGGAGTCAAGGCACAGGGGATTGCTAGCGCAAGCCACCTTTCGGTATCGGTGAAACTCATCTCCGTCAATGTTCGGCCGAGTGACATTCCATGAAACCAAGCCACATAGGCCATTACGTCTAGCTCAGGGTTCAGAATCCCCCGCTCTTTTGCGGAGTGGAAGATAGGTGCGATCGTCTCGAACATTGCGGTCTGAAACCGGATCAAGTCCCGAGCAAGCTCCGGCCGCGCCGAGGCCTCTGCAGCCATGCGCAAGCGGGCCTGCCGAACAGGAAGATTGGCAGGATCAGTCACAATCCGTCGAATCTGCACTGCCAAATAGGCGAGGAGCTCGTCGTTGGATTGCGTCGCAATTGCCTCATCAAGTCGCTGCCTATCCTCATTGAGCGCAAGTCGAAGATACAACTCTTCTTGCACTGCCATGAACAGCTTCTCTCGGGTCCCAAAGTGGTGATAGAGCGAACTCGAGGACGCTCCCGATTCTATAAGGACTTGATCAATCCGAAACCCACCACCCGCGTCTTCGAGGGCTAGGCGAACTGCCGCATCTAGAATTGCCTGCGCAGTCACAGGTCGTTGAACGCGACCGATCGTACCGTCACCAGTCGGGAATTCTTCTGGAGTTGCGTCTGGGAACGAGTCATTCTCTACCAAGCCTTCCCATCCTAGCGATGACGTGGTCTACTTAGGGCCGCAGGGGGGGAACGGACCTCAGGGGCGAGTAGATCAGGCAAACAAGTTGGGTGCCGCGAGATGAAGCAAGTTGACATGAAACCCCAGAGACGAGTGCGTTGCGCTCTTGTGGGAACCTGCGCGATCGTTGCCCTGCTTGCTGGAACCCTTGCGTGTGTGCCGCTGGCGAACCCAGTAGCTGAGCCAGCAATTCTGATGACCCCGGGCCGCAGCGCTGGATTTTTCTCATTTCCTTGGCCGAATGAGATCCGTAAAACTGCCGCAGGGAAGCTTGACCTTGCTGGATTTCCAGGGGTTGCCCTCAATCCCCTCATGGGAGACGTCCTACCAGCTATTCCATTACTTCCCAGCGCAATTCAGCGAGCAAGTTCTGCCCTGACTGACTTCGGCACGAACACCGCTGTCTACTTTCAATCAAGTACCCCGATTGAGCAATCCTCACTTCCGAGCGCAACCGAGTCGACTCGCCCAGACTCATCGGTGATGTTGATTGACCTCGATCACGGCGGCAGCCGCATGCCGGTTATTGCAGTAGCTGACTCAACATCAACGCGGTTTCGCCCAAAAAACACGCTGACCCTTCTGCCCTACCCGGGGCACCCGCTTCGCCCAGGAACGAACTACGCGGCAGTACTTTTCAGCGGGATTCGCGATAAGCAAGCGCGAGACCTGTCGCGCTCCACCTTGCTCGACCAACTCGACTCCCCTTGGCAAGCGAGCACGGGGGCAACCGCTGTTCAATGGACCGCCCTGCAGTCACAGAGAGACGAAATCGCAGCAGCAGTGCAAGCAACAACGTTGCGGTCAGCCTCAGAGATCATCGCCTTTACTCAATACCGGACACAGGAAGTCTCTACAGAACTTGACGCAATTACCTCCACGATGAATGCGAGCGCACCCCCGCAGATCAACGTCTCCTCGCTTGGCCCCTGCGAGGCTGACCTCAAAGCAAGCGGGGCGCTCACAGCCAAGCTTGTGGGAACCATGGATCTTCCAACTTGGATGCAAGGGCCGTATCCCTACCTCACGGAGGGAGGATCAATTCTGATAACTCCCGAGGGCAGGGCAATAGCTCAGGGCTCGATCACCTCTGCAGTCACGGCAAGAATCCCCTGCGGCGAGGCACCAACAGCGGGTTGGCCCGTAGCTGCGTATATCAACGGAACTGGCGGCACAGCAGACATCGATACCAACCGACCCCAGTTCGACACGAACGGCTGGATCGTTGGCGTGATTGCGCCCTTGTACAGCGGCGCAGTGAACCCGCTCTTGGTCGATCTCGGCGTAGATGACTACCTGGCAGAAGGGCTGCTGATCTACAACTTCCTGAATCCCGTGTCAGCCCGGTTCAGCCCCATACAGCAGGCAGCAAATCACCTGGCGCTGCTGCGGGGATTGAAGCAACTCAGCTTGGACGGGTCACTGCTCGGCACCTCGGGACCCGTCACGGCGAGCCAGACCGTAGATCTGATTAGCGGCCATAGCCAAGGAGCACAGACCCTGTCGCTCGTCGCCACCATGGATCCCCAGATTGACGGCGTTTTTTCATCTGCTGGCTCGGGGGGCCAGTACCACTCCATTTCACATACCGCTCTTCGTTCTGCATTGGCACTGTTTGCAGGGGAACCGGAATCTCTTGATGAGCTCAGTCCGCTCGTGCAACTTATCCAGACCATTCTCGAGCCGAGCGATGCAATCAATTACCCGACCACGCCAAACTTTCTCAATGTTGCAGGGGCGGCGGATGACTGCGCTGTTCTCGAAACCTCACGCCATTATGCGGGGGCGACTGAGCTTGCGATTGCCAACCAACAGTCCCCATCTTCGATCTATGGCGAACTAGCGCTTGACCCACCCACCGTGCAGTTTCCCGCGACAGCCAACGCCAACGGGAAAACCCGAGTCTCGGTCGAAACACCCGGCGGCCACTACAGCGCTTCAGCAAACCGGTGGATCGGAACAAATTTTGTGAACGACATTGCTGCAGAACGAATACCAGTGGTCACCTCGGGAAGATTCGCAGTCTCGACCGCTCTGTGTGGCCGCGGCCGATGGGACAACACCTCAGATACTTTCGGGCGCTAACTCAGCTGGCTCAAACCTCCTAAATAACATCAGCTAACCCCTTCGTCCTCCATCTGATCCGTCAGAGTCTCACGCATGACCGAAACGCATTCTGGGCAAAAAATCTCGGTGCCGCGAACGCCGAGGCTGATCTACAAAGTAAAAAAGGGGTTTATGTTCATGGGGCCGTTGCCCCCGAGTGATAGGAGTTCATTTTGTAAGGAGCGCTCACCCTCACCGAGTGGCAGTTCAACATTGTTTACAACGCGTTTTCGCTCACGATTGCTGCTATGGGCGCGGCACTTTTGTTTTTCATACTCATGAGGAACCAAGTGGCACGCTCACACCAAACCGCGGTAAACATCACTTCAGTAGTCGTGCTCATTGCGCTCTACCACTATCTGCGAATCTTCAATTCTTGGTCGGACGCATTCACCTTCGTGGATGGTTCCTACATCCAAAAGGGCGCACCCTTCAACGAAGGATACCGTTACGTCGACTGGTTACTGACGGTTCCACTGCTCCTAGCTGAGTTAGTGATTGTGCTGAAATTGGCGAAGAGCACTACTCGAAGCCTGATCACAAAGCTGAGTATTGCAGCCGTTGCGATGATTCTGCTTGGGTACCCTGGCGAGCTATCTGCTGCAGACTCAAGCACCCGAACGATCTTTGGCATCTTGTCTACGCTGCCATTCCTCTACCTGCTCTTCGTTCTGTTTGTCGAACTTGGCAGGTCGCTTGACCGCCAGACGGAGCAGGTTCGCAAGATTGTCAATGGACTGCGGTTCATGATTCTTATTATCTGGGGCGTCTACCCCTTGGCATACATTGCGCCCTCGGTTATTTCTGATGAGGCCACCGCAGAAGTGGTTCGCCAGGTTGGATACTCCCTAGCCGATATTCTTGCCAAGCCGTTCTTCGGTCTCTTCATCTTGGCAATTGCCCTGATCAAGACTCAAGACGAAGCTGGCAGCCTGCCTGAAACAGCTAGCGCTTTAAAATAGATCTGCAGCTAGCTCAATCTTGTTGCCGTCTGCCCGAATGGCCATTCGGGCAGACGGAACGGAATCAAGGACTTCGCAGAAGAAGATGCGAACCTGAGTGCAGTAATGCCGCCAGTCTCAAACAGGCCCATGAGATCAATGACCTCATGCAAGAGCGGCGGAATCAGATCCAAACCGGCTTGGCTCAGGTTGACAGGTCCAACCTGAGCCAATCCGCGTCTGCCGCCGAGGTCAAGAACCCAGCCGAGCTGGCGAAGATCTACCGATTTTAAAGTTTCGCTTTTCAGGAGGCGAACAGCGTTGTGCCCGGCGGCAGCGCCTGCTCGAACTGCGACCTGAGCCGACATTGGAAGGACTTCCCCGTTACTGCTCCTGTGTAAAGCAGTGTCGCCAGCAGCGAAGGTTCGCTTCAAGCCAGTAACTCGCAGAGTTGGATCCAACAAAATTCGACCATTCTCTGCAGTTGGTAGACCGAACTGATCACCAAGTGCTTCAGAACCGCCCGCCCAGACGACAAGGCCTTCAAGCAAGGTTCCGTCAACCACGACACCAGGCTCCGTCACTTTCTCCACGCTGGCACCCAGAGAAAGGTTGACATTTCGACCCTCAAGTATTCGCTGCGCACCCGCTCCTAATTCTGCGGGCAGTGATCCCAGTAGCCGAGTCGAACCCTCTACAAGGTGTACCGATATTGAGGGTTGCACCACTGCTACGGCACCGGCAAGTTGTACCCCTGTGGCGCCACCACCAATAATCACCAATGAGTCTGCGCCCTCGATCAATAACCGAAGCTTCAGCGCATCTTCCGCAGATCGAAGGGGATGTGCGTATTTGATTCCTTCAATCTGGGGCGAAGATGGCGAACTACCTGCAGTAACGATCACGGCCTGGGCCTGAAGAGTTCTGCCGTCAGCGAGCGTGACCGAACCATCCTCGATGTTGGTCACCGCTCCAACCAGAACGCTCTCTACAAATGATCGCAGCGGACTTGATGCATCCTCGACGGTGCCCGTGCCGCCGGCGACTGCGGCAAGACGAGTGACGTGATCATGTTGGCCAGTACGGTCCACAACTGTAACGGGCACACCTGCATGCCGCACGGCTGCAGCGGCATGCAGGCCGGCATACCCGCCGCCGATGATGAGGACTCCATCAATCCGCTCCGACTGGGCGCTGTTGTTTGTAGCCACTGGATGAACTCCGACCTTCTACTCAATTTGCGACGCTGCCGATGCCCAATCGTGTTACAAGTGAAAATCCGAAAGAGCCGTTGCCGTGCTCCTGAAACTACTGCCGGCGCAAACTCGATAGTCGGCGGGGTCGCCCTATACGAACCTCGACGCCTGGCGACCACAGCACGAACGGCTCGGTGGTTGGACTTGGCAGTCCAGTCGCAGTGAGCAGAGTGTCTTCGCAGCACTGCAGGCTTGAACGGTGGATTACCCAGGGTGGATGCTCAACATCTGCCCACAACGGAACTCCCGCGAATGTTGAAACCAGACCCCAGCGTGCAGTAACAAACTTCTCGAGTTCGGTCAGGTCGCTGTTACCAATCTGCTCTCCTACTTTTATGGTGAGTCGACTCTGCGGACTCACACGTGATGAAGGCCCCAGTGGCCAAGTTCGTTGTGCTGTGTACTCAATAACGTCAGTGCTACTTCGTGTTATCGACATCGAAGCCTTGCAGTAGGGAAGCCCGTAGGTCACCCGTGCAACAAGAGCGGGCAGAAGAGCTGAAATATCAAGACTGAAGAACCAGACGGCCCGTCGACCATCGGGGGCGAGAACATAGGTGCGCACGTTCGTTTCTGGGAATGTTGACCATTTGCCGAACGACGGCCAGCCGGGAAGGCGAATGCGCCTCATGTGAAACGGAATCAGACCAACCCATGCCGAACCGTTGCAGGTATCTACTTGCACTCCCTTCGGCAAGAGTCGCTGCACCACCTCCGGGTTATAGGGCCAGTGAACTGATGCCAGGTCGTGCCAACCCTGCAACATGATTGGTCGCTGTACATCGCGAGGGCACTCATGAGTTACGGGCTCAGGAGTTACGGGCTCAAGAGTTACTGGCTCAAGCTTCATAGTTCGCCGCTATCCAGACGAAGCAGGACCTGAACAGCGCGTACCCGGACGTCATCGAGATCACTGAGTCGGTGTGCTGCTCGTACCTGCTGCGCAACACGCGGGTTCCGAGCGAACTTGTCTTCGTGTCGTGCCAAGAAATCCCAGTAAAGCGTGGTGAATGGACAGGCATCTTCACCAGTCCGCTTTTTACGGTCGTACACGCAGTCCTTGCAGTAGTCACTCATTTTGTCGATATAGGCGCCGCCGCTGGCATAGGGCTTGGTCGCCATCAATCCACCGTCGGCGTACAACGCCATCCCTAAAACATTGGGGAGCATGACCCACTCTGCGCCGTCTACAAAGCTGGCCCACATCCACTCGACTAACTCTCCCGGCCGCACGCCAGCCAGCAAACACAAGTTTCCTAGAATCATGAGTCGCTGAATGTGGTGCGCATACCCATGGTCATACACAGCGCCGAGAGTGCTCTCGACGCACCGCATCTGTGTTGAGGCTTTCCCCAGAAACACAGGCGGCAACGGCCGGTTTGCGGCGAGTTCATTCCGTCCTCGATAGCTAGGCATCCAGTGCCAATAGCAACCCCAAACGAATTCTCGCCAGCCAATGATCTGCCGGAGCAAACCCTCTGCTGACGCAATGGGCACCGAGCCTGCCCGATAGGCAATCTCGATCTCATCACAGACTTCCTTAGGGTGAAGCAACCCAAGATTGAGATACGGAGACAAAAGGGTGTGAGCTAAGTGCCAACTCGTGCTGAGCATCGCGTCCTCGTGAGGACCAAAGCGGGGGAGAATTTCATCGATCGCAAAGCGGAGCCGTCTGAGTGCCTCGGCACGCGAAGTTGCCCAAGTTCCATCCGGTGAAGCGCCCCAGCAGGAAGCCGGTAACTCATCAAGCACCGCTAAGTCGAGCGAATCGAGTTCGTTGCGCACTGGCTCTGGCCAAGAGCGACCATCTTTCGGCGGCCTTTCGCGGTTCTCTGAATCAAAGTTCCACTTATTTTCGGCCGGTTCCTCACCATCCATCAAATAGCCAAGGCGGCGGCGCTGCCAGCGATAAAAGTCTTCCATTTTAAGTGACTTACGCGATCCAACCCACGCTTCGAATTCATCGGGATGACACAGGAACTGATTTGTGCGCACCAACTCAAC
>JBAXCX010000102.1:0-10528 GCA_037141255.1 Actinomycetes bacterium
GCACAGGTGGTGCAGCCGGCACAGGTGGTGCAGCCGGCACAGGTGGTGCAGCCGGGGCAGGTGGTGGCAGCTCAGATAGTGGGGATTCAGGAAGTGCGGGAGTTGGCAACGGGCCGAATGGCAGCGCCGAGTTAGCTGCCGGGAGCGGCGGCTCAGGCAAGGGCGCAACGGGCAGCGTTGGCGGTGGCAGAGTCGGGCGAGGCATCAGATCAACCTGACCGAATGGCGAAGTCTTAGTGGGAGCAGCTTGGGAATTGCCTGCCTCAGAGGTGGTGGCTGGAACCCCCTGAGGTGACGGCTTCGATTCACCCTCCTCCGCTACCACGGTGGCAGTGGCGATGGCGATAGCCCGCATTGCTTGGTCATGGCTGAATGCCGGGACAGTCAGGTACTGTTCACCCGGCCCGGCCGCTATGAGATTCGGTGATGAAACAGGCACGTTAGCAACCGAGTCCGCTGTATCAGCACGCTTCTCAGCTTTTCGTAGAGCCCTTGCCTGCTTGCGCTTGCCCCTCATTGACGAGGATCCTCCTGAATCTGCGAGTGCTTCTAACGGTGGCACCGCTGCAGCCCATCTCGCTGGAATGGCCGCTGCGATAATCCCCAGAGTTGAAGCCGCAAGTGCAGTCACCACTAAGACAGGTACTGGAATAACAAAGCTTGAAATTCCAAAAGCGCTTAATGAGCGAACTGCAAGTCGAGCCCCAATGATACCCAAGACAACGCCCAATAACGTACCGATCACTGCAAAAGCTGCGCCTTCTGCGAGAACGAGACGCATAACTTGCCGTCGACTCGCACCGGCCGCACGCAACAAGCCGAACTCCCTGCGGCGCTCACCCACTGACAACAGCAGCGTGTTGATGACACCCACTAATGCCTGCAAAAGAGTGAACAACAACATCCACTGGATCACTCGTTCAAATCCGCGCAGGAGATCGGCGCGACTCGAGACGAACTCGGCCGGGCGGAGCACAGACTTCACGCCATAGCTCTGTGCCAACTTCTCGACGGACCGCCGCGCCGCCGGCGTGTTCTTCTTGAGTGTCACCAACCCGGCGATATCTACCGAAGCCGGAACCTGCCGACTCACTACCTCTCGATTGAGCAGCGCCTCGCCGAGCAACAGTGAGCCGCTGCGGTAAATCCCCTCGACTTTGAGCGTCTCAATACCTTGGCTGGTAAAGGTGACTGCAACCGTGTCGCCAACCTGAGCACCGAGTTCAGTTGCCGTCTTCTGAGCCAGTGCCACGCCCTCAAGGCTGATCTCCTTTGGCGCAACTCCAACCCAGCCTGGCGAGAGCACATCCGAAAGCGCTTGACCAGTAATACCCGTCAGGCGCACCGGCACTTGGTCAATGGTGACTCGGCCGACCTGCCATCCGCTCACCGCTTGCACATCCGGTAATTCCGAAACCCTCTCAAGAAGGTCAGCCGGAAGGCCGCCGCGAGTAAACGTTCCAGAGTCAATTACCAGGTCGGACTTGACGAGGTCACCCACCTCGGAGTCGATCCCAGCGGTGAAGGAGGTAAGGAAAACAGCAAGACCGACGACTACCCCGGTAGCTAGGAGCAAGGCCCCCGTTGTGGCAGCAGTGCGTGTGCGATTGCGCATTGCATCTCGAGCCCCGATTCTTCTGAGCGCCTTAGAGCGAGTGGGCACTGCGCGGATTCCTAAGGCCACTGCTGAAGAGAGCACCGTGGGAACCATCGACACGAATACCACTGCCACCAACACCATCAGCGACACTGCGATCGCAACATTGCTCGCCGTGTTCGTAATGATCATGAAGCCGCCGACGAGCGCTCCAACCGCGACTCCGAGGATGACAGACCGCAGGAGTCGGAAGAATACCGTTGGGGTTCGCGCTGACTCTGCATCGACAACCGCTTCGATAGGCGCCACGGAACACGCCCGCCACGCGGGGAACACCGCTGCAAGCAGCGTGGCGGCACACCCAACGAGGACAGCTAAGACCAGCGCCGGAACCGATACCAGCGAGCCCCCTACTGGAATAGAGGTTCCTAGGGAGCCCAGAACAGTCTCGATTAACCTCGCTAGCAACAGTCCTAAAGGTGCGCCAATAAGGGATCCGACAAGTGCGAGCAAAGCCGCCTCAAGGAGTGCAACCTGCATGAGTTGATAGCGCTTCGCTCCAAACAATCGGAACGTGGCAAAAGTTTGCCGGCGATACGAATACAGCAGCGTTAGGGAGTTAGCCACCGTTGCCATACCCACCACCAGGGCGAGTAAGGCGAAGCCAATAATCAATCCTCGGACTAACGCGAAACTGCGAGTCAAACTTTCTTGGCGATGAATTGCTCCCGTGGCTCCGTCAACGATGATGGCGCCAGCTGGCAGGCTTGCTGCAATTCGAGATTCCACAAGTGCAGGGTCGGCATCCGTGGTCAGGCGAATCGCAACCCGATTGTCGTTGTCGGGAAGGTCGAACAAAATTCGAGCCTGCTCGGTTGAAAACAACGCCAAGCTGGATCCATCCGGCAAATTTCCCTTATCGGTGGTGATAATTCCGACGATCTCATAGGGCGCGATCTTGGTTTTCCCGGCCACCACGATTTGGTCGCCAACGTTCATTCCAGCTTTGGCAGCTGACCGGGCGTCGATGACAACCTCATTGGGTGCAACCGGTGGTCTCCCTTGTCCGACAAACTGATACGGAGACAACTGATCGTCCGAGGGCCAGTTCGATCCCAGCGGTTGTTCAGACAGCCCCGGGGCAACAATCGGGTCTCCATTGGCCCCTAAAAGAACGGTTGACTCCTCAATCCTTGGAGACACTGCCGCAATGCCCTGTTGGCCCACTAGGGATGTGGCAATGGAGCTGGGAATCAGCCTGCGGGTTTGCTCTAGAGCAGACTCGTAGGCAACATCGCCTTCCACAATAAAGTCAGCGCGTTCCGCACCAGCAGCAGCGAGATCTGACAGTCCTTCAGAAACCCGATCGAGCAAGGTGAGCGCTCCAGCGAGATACCCAACACTGAGCGCAATCGCCACCGTGGCAAGCACCAAACGGCGACGCTGCCGCACCACAGCGACAGACATGCGCCACGTCCCGATCCCGGGCCGCCTACCGGAAACGAACGACATCTTGCGAACTCTACTCCTGCAGATGCTGCGAGCCGGTGAGGCTACCGGGACGGCACCTCATGCTGTAGCCAGCTCGAGCACTTGTTCGATGTCTTCAGAACATAAAACTCCGTGCACAGTGGTTCCGTCAGTAACAACTGCCCGCCAGGATTGTCCAGAGCCCAACCGGCTCAGCACCTCTGCAACCGACTCGCTGGGATGCACCCGAGGAAGACTCCACATGGGCTCTACAAAAGATTCGATCGGCACCACCGAACGCTGAGCTGGCGGCACGCGCAGCACCACATCGGGCATCACGAGCGAGGCCACATGCCCCAATGAATCCACCACGGGTACCAGCGGCGTTCCCGGATGCGTCTGGAGCGTCCGCTCAAGATCAGAAATGGTTGCAGTACAGGCAAGCGGGTTTGGCAAACGGCGACCAAGGCCCCCAACAGGTCGATCCAGCAACTCCGGTTGCGCAGCCGATGCCTTCCATTCAGAACGGGCGGCAATCAGCAGGAACAGGGCAAGGATCAGAATCCATACACCCGACCAGACTGACCACCAAACAATGCAGGCAACCGAGAAGGCTACGAGAGCGGCAGCAAGAATTTGACCGATCAGCGTGGCCAAGCGGGTTGCTGGAATTTTACGGTGTGAACGCCGCCACAGGATGGCGCGCAACATACGACCACCATCTAAAGGGAACGCTGGCAACAAGTTGCTCACGGCTAGCACTACGTTGATGGCGCTCAACCACACCAACAAACTCAGGAGCACTCGGGAACCATTGAGTTGATTCACCACCCAAAACCCGCCGGCAAATACCCCGGCCATGACAACACTCATGGCCGGTCCAGCAGCCGCAATGCGGAATTCCGCACCGGGGTTATCAGCATCGCCCTCCAGCTTTGCGACTCCACCAAACAGCCAGAGCGTGATCTCAACGACCTTCACATCGTTGCGGTCAGCAATGTAGCTATGGCCGAGTTCATGGCCAACTAGAGAGATGAGAAATCCAATGACGCCGATAACACCTGCGAACCAATAGGCACTCGACGGGTGGTCAGGGGCCGCTGCGGGCAGCGAGATCGTAGCGAGGCTAAAGGCCAGCAGCACGCAGACAACGAGCACACCCCAATTCAGCCCAATGGGAACACCGAGCAATCTTCCTAAGCGAATATGGGTCTTCATAGCCTGATTGAGCGTACTGCCCGAGAGCCGCTCTCCCGTCGCGTTCAGCCAGCTAGCTGAGAGCACGCTCTTGCTTGCGTTGCTGTGGGTGTGTTCAATACAGCAGTGAGCGTCGATGGATTGAACCCGCCTGAACTGCTGAGCTTGGTTCTGCGTCGTGCTGCATTATTGCAAGCCTGCGAATCTTCTGCGGTTGCAGCGAACTCTTTTGATGCTCCCGCAGATGAACTCTTGCGAGTGACTGAAGAACTGCAGGGTCAGCTTGCAAGCGAACCAATGGCAGTGAGGCGGCTCACGCTTAGCGAGCCCGGGGACCTAGTCGAACGCTTGGCCTTCGCCGAGCCGGTCCACCCGTTTGCCACATCAAGCCCCTTGGGACGCCAAGCAGATGTGGCTGACCGTTTCGCTGCGGACCGACGCTGTTATGTGCTCGAACACCCCCTACTTGGCGGCCATCCGCTGAATGTGGTTTGGGTTGCGCTTGTTGATCAGACGCCTACAGCGATTGCGCAGATTCTGAACCCAGAGCGAACGCCGCTCGACCCATCCGAAGCCAGTACCGCTACCTTCTATTCAATTTGGAATGTTGAACCAGGATTGAGCGGGATACCGGGCGGTGCTTCCCTGCTGTTCGGAGCTATCGACCTGCTCAAATCCGAGTTTCCCGCGGTGACTCAGTTCCTCACACTCTCCCCGACCCCTGGGTTTCGGGAGTGGGCATCTGAGCGGCAGAGCACAGAGGCGCCCCAAGAGGATCTGCTGCGTGGATGCGCTCAGTATCTTTGCAGCCTAGGAACATCGGGACTACCGATCGACCCGGTGGCACGGTTTCACCTCGGCAACGGTGCACGCCTTCTGCAGATACAGGCTGTGGCGGACCTCTCAACAAGAGGGATTGCCCAGTCATTTGGGCTCATGGCGAACTACTCATATGAACCCGAGGATCGCTCGGCCAATCAGGCTGCACTGCTAGCGGGCAACATTGCCATCGGTGATCAAGTTCGCCGACTGCTGCGCTAAGTGCGAAGCAGTTTGGAACGACTCCTTCACCGTTCGCTCTCCACCTCTCGAGCTGAGTCTGCACTCGGAGCATGAGAAGTGTAAAACTCTCCCTGTGACTGCTCCCGATACTGCGCTTCGTGGAGCCGACAATTCCAGAAAGCGCCAGTTGCTGACCACAGCACAATGGGCCACTCCAATTCTGGCCGTTTCACTCACGGCAGTTTGGATTCTCTGGGGAGCAAACGAGCCGGGAGCAACCAGCCTGATTCTTCTGCTTGCTGCTCTCGCTGCCTATGTGGCGATGTTGGCAAGTTCTCGTGCAGGAACTGCCGTGCCGCTGAACCTAGCGATTGCGTTAAGCGGTTTGGCAATTCTGATTGCTGCTCTTGCACCCATCCATCACTCCCGAGATCTTTATCTCTACAACTCCTACGGCCGCCTTGTCGCTGAGCACCACCTGAATCCCTTTTTCAACCCGCCGAATTCAGCACCTGCAGACTCAACTCTGCGCTTTGTAGCACCTCGATGGCAGGAGCAGAACTCGATGTATGGGCCTGCATTCATCGGACTTGCAGCGGTGATAGCCAGTCTGGCTGGAACCTCGGAGCTAGCTATTCGCCTGGCCTGGCAAGGGGTCATGGCATCAGCAGCCTTTGCTGCTGTGGTGATGATCGCTCGGCGAACCAACAGCAGCGTGGCTGTGCTAGCACTCGGATGCTCACCCGTCATTCTTGCAACCGTGAACGACGCGCATAATGACCTGCTCATCGGCCTTGGCCTGCTGGCGGTGGCATTGCTCGTCGAAGACCGCCGCTATGGCCTAGCGAGCGCCGTTGCGGCGCTAGCGATAGCCATCAAATTGCCCGTGGCGGTTCCGATTCTTGCGATCATCGCGTGGGTTTTTTGGCGGCGAGGGACCCGACCCACGCTGCGCTTCGCAGTTCCGATCGCGATGGCAGTTACCGCTGCTTACCTGCTCGCCGGGGGAATCGGATCGCTCCGGCCAATCCAACAGAGCGCAGGAGACGACAGTCGGTTCTCGCTGTGGAGGTGGCTTCGCACGCGACAAATCGAATCTTTGCAAAAACTTGGCGAGACTCGAGCGGTAGCTAGCGACGCAGCCGCTCACAGCGTTTCACGTTATTCGTTGATTGTGCTGGTGGTCTGCGTGGTGATCCTGCTCTGGCGCTACCGCCGCGCAAAGCATCCCGGCGAGGCAGCCACCATCGCAGGCCTCCTTTTTTGCATTTCAGCGGCCTATGTGATGCCCTGGTACGCCGCGATGCTGCTTCCCGTGGCAATGCTGGCTTGGAACTCTCGCGCAACCCTTGTACTGCAAGTGCAAGCGTTCTTCTTACTGATCAGTTATGCCAACGGGGCAGGGCATCAGCCGCTCAGTGCGATGGGGCAATTCCTTGAACACGGAGCTACCTGGATCAACTTGGCCCTATTGTTGCTGGTCTTGTTCTGGGCTCGGCCCTCAGAAGAGGCTGACTTACCTTTGGGTGACTTACGTAATAGGTTCTGGCCCGCAAAGACAGCCGTCAGACCTGCCGAGGAATCTCTCACATGACCAACGTTGCGGACACCCCAGGCCAGTCGGCTCAGATCTCGGTCTATGTGCACTCTGATCAACTGCGAGAGGCACTGTGCGGAGAAGTAGCGGCTGGGCTACTTGCAACACAGAAGGAACTCTCCCCAAAGTGGCTGTACGACGAACGTGGTTGTGAATTGTTCGATCAGATCACGCAACTTCGCGAGTACTACCCAACGCGAGCTGAACGCTCAATCTTGGATTCCTACGCCTCAGAGATTCATGCGTTGAGCGTTGCGAACACCCTGATCGAGTTGGGCTCTGGAACCTCAGACAAGACTCGCCTTCTCCTGGATGCGTTTCAAGATGCTCAGAATCTGGACCGCTTCTTGGCCTTCGATGTTGCCGACGCAACACTTCGTGATGCCGTGGCCAAGATCCATGCCGATTACCCAGAGGCAGAGGTGGCAGGAATTGTTGGCGACTTCACCCAAGATCTTTCGGAACTGCCGTCGGCGGGAACCCGGATGGTTGCCTTCCTTGGAGGAACCATTGGCAATTTTCATGCCACTCAACGCAAGGCATTTCTTGCTTCTCTCGCACAGATTCTGAAGCCCGGAGATTCACTCCTCCTTGGAACGGACCTCATTAAAGAGCGCTCACGGTTGCTGGCTGCCTATGACGACAGTTCCGGGGTAACGGCGGCATTCAACAAGAACCTGCTCTCTGTCCTCAATGCTGAACTCAACGCAGAATTCGATCTGGACACCTTTGAGCATGTGGCCTGCTTCAATGAGGTCGACTCATGCATCGAGATGCGCCTGAGGTCGACCTGCGATCAGCAAATTGCAATTCGTGATCTTGATCTGAACATCGATTTCGCTGCCGGCGAGGATCTGCTGAGCGAGATCAGTACCAAGTTCACTGTGCAGCAGGTCGAAGGCGAACTCACCGACGCCGGGTTTCGGACTCTGCACTACTGGACCGACACTGCAAAGGATTTTGCGCTGTGGCTGGCGATTCGTTGAGCGCGCCAGAAGTGAACTCCGGCTCTGCCGAACCGTCGGTCGCCGAGCTGTCGGTCGCCGATTTGCAACAGGTTCGCGACCTGACCGAAAAACTCGCTGGTCCGCTCAGCCCCGAGGACCAGACGGTGCAGTCAATGCCAGATGCATCCCCCACCAAATGGCATCGGGCACACACCACCTGGTTCTTTGAGACCTTCCTCCTGCAGCCCCATCTCGAGGGCTACGAGCCGTTCAATTCCGAGTTTGCTTATCTCTTCAACTCCTATTACGAGGCCGCAGGCTCGCGTCACCCTCGCAATGAGCGTGGCCTGATCTCACGACCAAGCGCCGAGGAGGTCGGCCGATACCGCAGACACGTGGATGCCGCACTCCAACGCATGCTGCATGCTGATCCCTCCGATCAAGTTCTCGAACTCCTCCTCTTGGGCATGCACCACGAGCAACAGCACCAAGAGTTGCTGTGCATGGATGCTCTACACATGCTTTCTCGTCATCCTTTCCGACCTGCCTACTGTGCCGGGGCCCAAGCCACTCGCAAAGATGCCCTGCGCCCACTTCGATGGGTACAACACGGTGGCGGCCTTGGTCGCATTGGCTCTGCCGACTCTGCTCCGAACCAACGCGGCGCGTTCTCTTTTGACAATGAAGGCCCCCGCCACGAAGTCTTTCTGAATCCCTTTGAGATTTCTGATCGCCTCACCACCTGCGCAGAATGGCTCGACTTTATAGATGACGGCGGGTATCAGCGATCTGATCTATGGATGTCTCAGGGCTGGGCAGCGCTTTCGCAATCAGCGCAATCAGCGCCTTTGTACTGGCAACAAGTTGATGCCAAATGGAGGGTCTTTGGACTACTTGGGGATGAGTCGCTGAACCCTGAACAGCCCGTGAGTAATGTCAGCTGGTTTGAAGCCGATGCCTTTGCTCGTTGGAGCGATGCGCGCTTGCCGACGGAGGCCGAATGGGAAGTGGCAGCTAGCTCGCCTGCAGCGGGAGCACACCTTCAGCTTCAGGTGCTCGCTCCTCGTTGCGTTGAAGATTCAACGGACCCAGAGCAGTGGTTCGGAGAACTCTGGCAGTGGACTGAATCTTCGTATCGCCCGTACCCCGGTTACCGGCCGCCAAGCGGAGCAATCGGCGAGTACAACGGCAAGTTCATGATGAACCAACAGGTGCTGCGAGGCAGTAGCTATGCCACTCCAGCGGGCCATGCACGCAAGACGTATCGCAACTTCTTTGCACCCGGAACAAGCTGGATGTTTTCTGGGGTGCGCCTCGCCCGAGATCTCTGAATCGCTCCTCAGGCCACACCATCTGCTTTGCGTTCCCAGCAACGTTCTAGTCTGTGGCCATGAGCACTGAGCAGCCCAACGCCAAGAACGAAGCAAGACTGATTGCACCAATCGGGGGCGCTGTACGCAGAGAGGTCGGAGGAGTCTCCGAAGACATCTTCTCGGCAGGAGATGCACACATCAAACGTGTGGTGTACCCGGCCGGCTACAAGTGGTCGACCAACCTCAAGCCAATTGTCGGAACCGAGTTGTGCATGCACGCCCATGTGGGGTTCCTTGCAGAGGGCCATATGCGCATTGACTACCCGGATGGGTGCTGCATTGACCTGATTGCACCACAGGCCGTAATCATTCATCCCGGCCATGATGCAACCGTGATCGGGGATGAGACTGCAGTTCTGATTCAGTTCGACTTCGACAAAGAAACCGTTTCTCGGCTCAATCTGCCGCTCGAACACGAACACGCTCAGTAAGCGGCCAAGCCCTGCGGTTCCGCTGGTGGTCTACTTCTTTTTGCCGATCCAAGAACGTTTCGACCCGGCAACGAGGACTCGCTGATACAGCGGCGCAGGTAAGCGGGAAACTAGGTCAAAGACTTTTGCGTCCGGACCAACAAGGACACGCCGTCGGTTTCTTTCTACTGCTTTGAGGATCTGCCCCGCTGCTTTTTCGGGGGTGGTCAGGGTTAGGCGATCAAAATTATCGGCCAGTTCTTTGGCCGACCCCGAGATAGAGAGAACCGACAGATCGGTGCGAGCGTTGCGCGCAATGTTCGTACGAATTCCCCCTGGGTGGACCGTGGTGCAGGAGACTCCTGATTGCTCAATCTCGAGTTCCATGCGCAATGCATCAGTAAAACCGCGAACGCCGAACTTGGCTGCGTTATAGGCCGACTGTGTTGGAATGCTGACCAGCCCGAAGACACTCGAGATGTTGACTACATGGCCAGCACCCGACTCCTTCAGATACGGCAAGAAGGCTTTCGTACCGTACACAACTCCCCAAAAGTTGATGTTCATCAACCACTCAAAGTCCTCATAAGACATCGCCGCAACGGTCGCGCTCAACGCCACACCGGCGTTGTTGATGATCATGTTGACCTTGCCGTGCTCCTCGACAACTTGCTCGGCCCAAGCTTCGACGGCATCTCTATCTGAGACATCGAGAACAGTTGCGGTGACCTTGTTGTTCAAGGTGCTCGTCGAGATGGCTTCGATCAGCAGAACTGTTTCGGCTAGGCCATCAGAGTCAACATCTGCCAAGGACAGGTTCGCTCCCCGGCTTGAAAGGTCCTGAGCCAAAGCTCGCCCGATTCCCGAGCCGGCACCGGTGATTGCCACCACGCTTCCTGCAAACCTAAAACTCATCGTGATGCTCCCGTTTTGGT
>JBAXCX010000103.1:0-10391 GCA_037141255.1 Actinomycetes bacterium
CGCCGGCTCTTTGCGGGCCTCGACGCACAGACAATCGTGCTTCCCGGCCACGGCTCGGATACCACTATCGGCGCCGAATCGCCACACTTACAGGAGTGGGTAGACCGAGGCTGGTAACTGCAGCAGCGCTGCACTGATGCGAACCCATAAAACCTTGTGCCCCTATTTCCCCTACACGCGTAGGAGAAATAGACTGTTCTCATGAGTGCAGAAAATATGAGCGCAGAGTCATCCCCCCTCTTTCAGATCACTGACCTTCGGGTCGCACCAGCTGCTCAGCCCACCGCAGAAATCCTCAAAGGACTCTCGCTGACGGTTGACCGCGGCGAAGTTCACGCACTCATGGGACCAAACGGGTCAGGAAAGTCCACCCTAGCTAGCGCCCTGATGGGGTCACCCGAATACGCCACCACCTCTGGCACCGTTCGCTATAAGGGCGAGGACATCACCGACTGGGGAGCCGACGTGCGCGGCAAGTCAGGCATGTTTCTTGCTTTCCAATACCCCCAAGAGATCGCCGGCGTCTCGGTCCGGCAGTTCCTTCGCCAAGCGCTCTCAGAACGTAAGGGCATTGACCTCTCGGTGCTAGAGATTCGCTTAGCAATAATGGAGTGGATGGACCGCCTCGACATGGACCCTGCCTTTGCAGACAGGTTCCTCAACGAGGGCTTCTCAGGCGGCGAGAAGAAGCGCAACGAGATTCTGCAGATGGCAATCCTCGAACCGGAACTCGCTATTTTGGATGAAACCGATTCGGGCCTAGATATTGATGCTCTGCGTGTGGTTGCAAGTGGCGTGAACGCCGTGCGAGCAGACCGACCCGAAATCGGCGTGCTCGTCATTACGCACTATCAGCGTCTCTTGGACTATTTGACCCCAGACTTTGTACACATCATCGTTGACGGGCAGATTGTGGATTCTGGTGGTCCCGACTTGGCAAAGCGACTCGAGGCTGAAGGGTTTGAGGCATGGCGATAGATCAGTCCGAGGCGCAACAGCATGCGCTGGGGGAATTCGACGTTCTACGCATCAAGAGCGACTTCCCAATCTTGTCCCGCACCGTCCACGACAAGCCGCTTGTTTTCTTGGATTCGGCAGCATCTTCGCAGAAGCCTCGCGCCGTGTTGCAGGCAATGGACATGTACTACGAGACCATCAACGCAAATGTGCATCGTGCGGCGTACACCTTGGCCGAGGAAGCTACCAACGCCATGGAAGCCGCTCGCTCAAAGGTCGCAGCGTTCATCGGTGCTACCGACCCCAACGAGGTGGTCTTCACCAAGAACGCAACGGAATCCATCAACCTGATCGCAAAATCCTGGGGTGCTGCAAATCTTGAACCCGGCGACGCCATTCTGCTCACCCATCTCGAGCACCACGCCAATATCGTGCCTTGGCAACAGCTTGCGGCAGAGCGCGAGTTAGAGATCCGCTGGATCCCGCTCACCGCAGACTGCCAGCTAGATCTGAGTAACCTGGATTCGTTGCTTGACGGAGTCAAGATTGTCTCTCTGACATCGATGTCGAATGTTGTGGGAACCATTACCCCGGTGCGAGCAATTGCCGACGCGGCCCATGCTGCGGGTGCAGTTGTTGCCGTGGACGGGTGCCAATCAGTTCCTCACATGCCCACCGACGTGCACCAACTTGGCGCCGACTTTCTGTCCTTCTCGGGACACAAATTGCTCGGCCCCACGGGCATCGGCGTGCTCTGGGCGCGCAAGGAACTCCTCGAAGCCATGCCACCGTTCCTCGGCGGCGGAGGGATGATTCTTGATGTGCGCCTAGATGGGTTTGTGGCAGCCGAAGCACCGCATAAGTTCGAAGCAGGTACTCCCCCAATCGCAGAGATCATTGGCCTCGGAGCCGCGATTGACTATCTGAATAACCTTGGCATGGAAGCAGTCCGCCAACACGAGGTGGAACTGACTGCCTTTGCGTTAGAGCACTTGTCCAACCGATTCGGAGAACGAATCTCTTTATACGGCCCCCAATCTGCCGAGCTGCGCGGTGGGGCCATGAGCTTTGCCTTCGACGACATCCACCCGCACGATCTCTCACAGGTACTCGACCAGCATGGGGTTTGTGTTCGGCCAGGACACCACTGCGCCAAACCGCTGATGCGCCTTTTGGGAGTGGGCGCTACTGCTAGGGCGAGTTGGTATGTCTACAACAACGAGGCCGATATCACCTCGCTTGGCGACGCACTTGAAGCCGCAGGCGCGTTCTTTACTCTCTAGTCGCTACTGTTTTCTACCGCTACCCTTACGCTTACCTTTCGTTCCACTCACCGCCATCAACTACACGGAGATCACCGCATGTCGGGCCTTGAAGACCTCTATAGAGAGATCATCCTTGATCACTATCGCAGCCCACGTAATCGCGGGGAGCTTGAGTCACCCCCTGCCGTTCGGGTCGAGGGATTCAATCCGCTCTGCGGCGATGAGATTGTGGTGTATATCGACGTAGATGACGCGTCCAAAGGTGACGGTGCTCTGGTGACCGATATTCGCATCGGCGGACAGGGATGCTCGATCTCTCAGTCCTCGGCCTCGATGATGTCTGCAGCAGTGAAAGGCCACAGCATCGGCGAGATTCGAGATCTCACGAAGTCATTCAAATCAATGATGTCGATTCACGAAGAGGGTCTCGATGCTGATTCAGACGCAGACCCTCAAGAAGATTCAGCTGCAGCTGAGCTCAAACTTGGCGATCTTGAAGCGCTGCGCGGGGTAGTTAAGTTTCCGGTTCGGATCAAGTGCGCAACGCTGGGCTGGAACACGCTTCAGCAAGGCATCGAAGAGGCCCTCAGCTCCTAGCCTCAGCCTGCGGGAATATTCCAACGGAAGGTTGCAACTACTGGGGTGTGATCGCTCAGCGGTTCACCTGTAGAGGCAGTAAAGCGTTCAGCAGGAAACTCAATTCCTGTAGCGGAGAGCTGCACACTGCGGTTGCTGCGATACGCAAACTTATCAATGCTGCCGGGTGTACCGCAGGCAAGTTCAGCGCATACGTCGGTCAAGCCAGTTGAGGTCAAGAACTGCTCCCAGATCACGCGATCAACCTCACCCGTATTTGATTCCGGGTACCCCTCGTCTATGTGCAGGTTGGTATCTCCACCAAGAATGATTGCTCGATCATCTCCTCGGGACTGGATGAAGCGAGAGAGTTGTTCAAAGTCCTTCACCTGAAGTGCCTGATCACGAGCGCCACTTCCCGCCTCGGCGTGCAAGCTGTACACGTCCACTTCGCGACCATCGCCAAGCGTCATACTCACTACTCGGAACCCCTTCATGGCTAAGCAGTCGCCGGCACCTGTGAACGCATCGCCGTAACACCCAGTCCACGCACCATGCGCTTCAGCAGTTAAGGGGAATCGGGACATGACTCCGATACCGTCTCCAACAAGTAATGGTCGGGCCGCAGGGTTGATTCCTACTGCTGCAGGTCCAGGGTGTCGGTCTGTTCGGTAGGGGTGAGTGGCTTGGGCCCGTAGGCGAGTGTGGTAGTTCGTGAAATCCAGAATCCCTGCTGCGGGTTGCCACCAATCAAAATCTTCTTGTGTGAGCACAACCTCATACGCGTTCAGTAAGGGACTAATCATGGGAAGGTGTGTCTTTGGATTCTCTTTCGAGACTTCTTGCGGTAGGCCCGCCACGTTGTAACTCAAAACGCTGAACTCTGCGGGTGGTTCCGGAAGCGGAAACAGTGTGGTGGGTGGGCTTCCGGGGTCAGAAGGTGGTGCCGTGCAGGCCAAGAGCCCCAAGGTGAGTAGCACTGCTCCGAAAATCGACGCGGCAGCACCTGCTGTTCCTTTACCGCTTCGGCCCTGATCAACCTGACAGCCCTGATGAACCCGACGAACACCTGAACTCAACATGAACTACAGGTTACACACAGGTGCCATCGAGAGTTCAGGAAAGCAACTAGTGGCGGCGCTCATGCATACTTGTAGAGACCTTCTCCACTCGAGAATCAGGATTGCCAAGAACGGCAAGGACTATGAACACTCCCCCAGCTATGCCAGATCAGTTCGGAATATTCCTGCCCGATCAACACGAGCAGGCAGAGGAGTTCTTTCGCGCCTATGGATTTGCTGCACTTCGCGGGGTGTTCTCAGAGGCCGAACTTGTGGCCATGGAGCAAGAATGCACAACTGCCCAAGAGGAACTCACTGCCGGAAGGCTGCACGAACGCCACGGAACAGAAATTCTCATTGAGGGCGATGCCGGCGATAAGGCAAACCAGTTTGCGAACTACGTCACCTACATGACTGAGTTGTCCCCAGCAGTGACTGCTGGCGTGCACCACCGGGATGTTCTTGATCTGATGAGCAGGTTGCTGCACGAGGACTACTGGCTCCTACACGAGCAGCGATTCGGCGTTGTCTATCAAGATGCCCGCCCGGGCCCTGAGTCGAGTTACACGCGAATCGGTTGGCATAGCGACTGGCAAAGTGGACCACATCTGGACATCTGGCCCGCAGTTGCTTTCACCTTCCACCTAGACGCGACGAGCCCCGCCAACGGATTCTTGAGGGTGGTGCCGGGTAGTCATCATTGGAATACGCCAGCACCGTTTGTCAACATCAACGACTCCCCTGTACCTGCCGGTTCAGCAGAAGCTGCAGGCCATACGAGCCAGTCCCCTCCATCTCAGATGCCGCTCCGATTTGAGAAAGTCCCTGGCGAGATTGCCCTGTATTGCGATCGCGGAGACATCTTGTTTCACGATGCTTACTTGTGGCATTCGGCTGCTCGTGGAACTGATGACGAGACCAGGCGGCGACACATCCGAGGAAGCTTCCACAGCGGAACCGAGCAACTCAATAACGAACACCTAGCTGACTTCGTGAAGAACGCCGCCCGCTAACACTCCCTGTCGGGGAACCTGAGCCTCACGAATTTTACGCTGAGCCTTAGACAGTCAATTCGGCAAGAGCCTCGGCCAGGCCTGCATAGGTCGAGTCCTCGGCCAGAATTCGCTCAAGGTCCTTACGTGCCAACGAACGTTTTCCTTCTCGCTCATAGCAACGTGCCCGTTCAAGCCAGGCACGGTGCCGAATCACCGGATTTCTCTGCTTCGTCTTGAGTGCCTCTTGGAATGCGGCCCGGGCTGCCTCGTAGTAACCAAGTTCACGCAGTGCCACCCCGCGAAACACACAGAGCAACGCAGTCAGGTCGTCTTGATTCGTGATCTCGTTCGTCAAGTCAACAACATCGCTCCAGCGGGCAAGATCTGCGTAAAGCTCTGCTAACGAGATCGCGCTAGCCGCAGTCGGCACGAGTTGTTCAACTATCTCGACCGCCTCGGCTCCCCTATTGAGCAGTTGCAACAGTTCTGCGAGTGCCAACCCGACCGTGTTTCGGTTGAGCGAGAACGGAGCGCTCACTCCAGGTGCTAAGACCAGCGTGAAATTCACCGAGACATATTTGTTAATGAACTCATCAGTAGCGGGGTCTTTGCCAGAGGTCCACACCGGCATCAACATCTCGAGCGCAGGCTGAACCTGTTCTGTCTGCATCCGGAGCAGGCCGGCCAGACTTGATGCGGCAATTGTATAGCGCTGCTGCTCACGAGCGATTTTCTCGATTCTGACTACATCGTTCGCAGCCACTGCGGCGAACAGTTCTTTTTCTGGCCGGGGAGCAAACCAGCCAGGCTTTTTTCGCTTTGCTGCAGGCGCGGAAACTGAGGGAGCTGGGGCTTGCCCGGAAGAAGGCGCTTTCGCACCCCCAATACGCTGAACATGTGAGAGCCCTGTTCCCGGTATCGAGCTTGTTTGCTGCACGCTGCCATCGGCGCGCTTGGTCACTCGAAACCCCTTGACCCCAGCGGACACCCCTAGACCGCTTCGAGACATATTCAGCCGAACTCCAGGCATCAGTTGAATCGATTTCCTCATTCGAAATCCCATATGGTCCCCTTCCCTAACACCATGGCACTCTGGCACTCTGGCACTCTGGCACTTCGGCACTTCGGCACTTTGCTACTTCGGCACTTTACTACCCGGCGAGATAGCTAAGTCGCTACTTAACCAGCTAGCTCTGACATTCTGCGTGCCAGTTGCACGTCAAGCTCAGTCAGGCCGCCGGCATCATGGGTGGTGAGTACTACTACGACTGTTGAGTAAACATTCGACCATTCCGGGTGATGGTCCAGTTTCTCTGCAACGGTGGCGCTCGCCGCCATAAAGCCAAAAGCCGCGCTGAAGTCGGCAAAGTGAAATTCTCGGCGAAGCTTCCCCGCCTCTACCTGCCAACCTGCAAGCTCTTCTAGGGCAGTTGCAAGTTCATCATCAGTCAAGAGATCCGGTCGAGCCATAGCGCCATCCTAGATTGCTGGGCAAGCCGCCACCGACTGAGCTGGATCGAGCTACAAAAGGCCATCCGAGAAGAACGGATCATCAACAACGGGTCGAGCCGCAGCCACGGGAGCAGCTTGCTCTTCCGCTTCCACCCATGCCGCATAGCCAGTCTCTTCTAGGCGAGTCGCTATTTCGGGACCGCCCGACTCAAGAATCTGACCATTGGCAAAGATGTGGACAACGTCAGGATGCAACTCTTCTAACAAGCGGTTGTAGTGGGTAATGGCAAGCACTCCAAGGCGCTCTCCACCACCGAATCCCTCGGTGGTGGCGAGTTCGATTCGCCTTGATACGGCACGCAAGGCATCAACGTCCAGCCCAGAATCCAACTCATCCAAGATGGCGATCTTTGGCCCCAACACGGCCATCTGCACGGTCTCGTTTCGCTTCTTCTCGCCTCCAGAGAGGTCGACATTGAGCGGGCGATCAAGGAACTCACGCTCGAATCCGATCAGGTCTGCTTCGGCGGCCATAAGCGATGGCACCAACTGCCGGTCGCGACTAGATGCCGCATAAGCCTCGGCTAGTACGTCTTTGACACTGATTCCGGGAACTTCGACTGGGTACTGCATCGCAAGATACAGCCCCGCCTGCGCTCGTTCCCAAGTGGCCATTGCCAACAGGTCAACCCCGTCCAGAGTGACCGATCCGCCTGTCACTACATAGCCGGGCTTGCCCATCAACACGTTGGAAAGTGTTGATTTTCCTGAGCCGTTTGGACCCATCACGGCGTGGACTTCCCCCGAGCGAACCGTGAGGGTAACGCCCTTCAGGATGTCCTTCCCGTCAACTGTCGCCCGAAGGTCGCTGATCACCAACTCACTCATGACAGCTCCACCATGACTTCACCCTCCACAATCGCGGTTGCATAGCTCGGCACGGCCCGCACTGCGGGAAGTGAGAGCGGTTGTCCAGTTCGTAAATCAAATGCGCTGCCGTGCTTCGGGCATTCAATCGCGCAGTCCTCAACTTCGCCTTCGCTCAGCGACACATCTGCATGACTGCAACGGTCGCCAATAGCGAAGACCTCTGAGTCAAGGCGAACCACACACAGGCGGTGGCCTTCAACATCAAAGCGCAAGGCTTCCCCATCAGTTAGGTCGGCCAGCGAGCAGATTCTGACTGCAGGATTGCTCATGCCGACTCATTCGAGGCGTCGGCAAGCAGTGCAGAATCGCTAGTAAGCAATGCGCCCACATGGGAATCAAGAATCTTGTTGACCCTGTCACGTGCTGCAGAAGCCAAAGCGGGAACAGCAAAATGGTCGAGGACCTCGTCGAAGAAGCCGGCAACGATGAGTCGCTCGGCCACCAACGAGGGCACACCGCGACTTTCAACATAAAAGCGCTGTTCCTCATCGACTGGACCAACAGTTGATGCATGCGAGCAATGCACATCGTTGTTTTCAATCTCCAGATTGGGAACCGACTCGGCCCAAGCAGTGTCCGAGAGTTTCAGGTTGCGATTTGTTTGATAGGCATTCGACCCACGGGCATCAGGCTTGATTCGAATCAACCCCGTGTACACCGAGTGCGAATGGTCTGCGACGGCTCCCTTGAACAACAGCTTTGACGTGGTGTCGGCAGCTTGATGTTCTTGAAAAGTCCGCAAGTCAAGCATCTGATGATCGTCCCCGAAATACGCGCTCGACAAGTTGCCGCTTGCTCCTCGCCCAACGAGTCGACAGTCCATGCGCAGGCGTGCGTAGCTGCCACCGATGGCGGCCAATGCCGCATCGAGGGTTGCGTCTTGGCCTACTTCGGCAAGAAAGCTGCCGAGCTGCCAGACCTGAGGTCCAAGGTCTTGAAGCGCGCTGTGGCTGACGCGTGCAGCGCTGCCCACCACCACTTCGGTCACTGGGGCAACAACTGCTGGCACATCTGCAGAAAGCGATGCCTCGATGAACGAGAACTGGCTGTTCTCGCCACCTCGGACCGAGAGTCGAGGAAAGGTTATTGAGTCAGCCACGTCAACGTAGAACACCACCGCAAGGGGAAGGTCGATTACCAGATTGCGTGGCACATCAAGGATGACTGGATCAGCCCCGAACGCATCGTTATACGCCCCAAAGAGATCTGGAGCCTCGTGCATCACTGCACCGAGCACCTCAGCAGCACCCTTTGGCGTTGCGTCCTCGGGCACGGCACCGAATACCACACCCTGCTGAAGCAGTTGATCGCTCAGATGGGTTGAAATAATTCGGCCGTTGTAGACCACGACCGACCCGCCGAGTTGGCCCAGTTCTTGGATGAACTCAGTAACAGCAAGCGGGATCTCGCCAGTTGTATGACCTGCATCTGCAGCGGCATCGGCAGCTGGGATCATCTCGAACTGCTCAAGGTCTAAGTCGCCAATTCGGCTATAGCGCCATTCCTCTGAATCAGTGCTCGGAAACGCCATCTGCGCAGCATCCTCTGCTGCAGCATGTCGTCGTTCTCTCAACCAGGCAGGTCCGTCCAAGGAATCGGCAATTGCGATACTGAAACTGTCTGTACTCAAGTCTGTGCTCACGTTGCTACTCACGTTGTTCAGGGGGCGAAACGGCCGAGCAGCAATTTACACTATCCGCGTAGGAGAATTACAGGCGGCGTTCGCCTCCTTAGGCAACTCCGCCGGATCGACCTCAGCCTGCTCGCCTCTATGCAAGGGTATTTGCGACCTAGTCCTTACCCTTCTTGAAGAACTTCTTGATCCCGCCGAAACCCCGAGAACCCTTTGACTTTGCCTCCACCTCGGCATCCACCTCGGCCCGAGTCGAATCCACCACAGAGTTGATGATGTCCTCGGCCTCGTCGAGTAGTGCTGCAATCGATGGGTCCTCGCCCACGCCTTCTGGCTCGGGGGGAGGCGGTGGAGTGACCAACGAGCCGTGGGACCAGTTCACGTCAGCCAAGCGAGGCTGATACGCCGGACAAGGTTCCGGGCAGCGCCATGGCGCCTCTGGTGCTAGGTCAAGATCGCACTTTCTAACGGCATCCCCATTGGGATATGTGCGGCTTTCAAAGAATTTGCAACCCTCGCGCATCGGCATCTGCATAGTTTGCCAGACTCGCGACGCAGGTAGATTTGCCTAGGTGCATTCCCTGCCGCGAGCCTCAACTAGAGGCACTGGCCTGCCGATACTGCAGACATGACGATTACTCAGTCCGGCCTCGAAACTCGAGCGGCGCTGGCAACACTTGATACCGAAGGACACATTGTTTCAGCCAATCATTCCTTCGCCGCGTTGTTCGATTCCGATATCGATGGCGTGCTCGGCATGCACGTGATCGGGTTGTGCTCTCCGAATGATTCAGCCGCAGTCCTTGCAGGGTTTGTGCGAGTGGTTGGACAGCTGGCTGATTCAGTTTCGATCAAACTTGGACCTAGGTCTGCTCGGTCGCGTCAGCCTAAATTGACCGTGCAGTTCAGCTTGGTTCGCTCCATCGTCACCGGGGTTGACGACACCATTGAGTGCCTCGCAAGCGACGGTAGCGAGCAAGCCAGGGCGGAACGCCGCCGACAACGGAGCTTGATTCAGCAAACTCGCACTGCCACCCACGACCCCGAATCTGGACTGCCAACCCAACGCGGCTGCGAGGCCTTGCTGGCCTCTGCCATGCGCCGCTCCGCCCGCACTGGTGCTCCGGTGTCACTTCTTCGCTGCGACCTAGACGGCTTGGGCAGTATCGACGACTCATACGGGGCTGCGGTAGCGCAACAGACGGTGCGCACGTATCTTGATCGCTTTGCCCAGCGACTCCGCAGCAGCGACAGCGTCTGCCTGGCAGAAGGTGACACGTTCTTGGTCGTCGCTGAAGATCTAGGTGATGAGCAAGATGCAGCAGGAGTTGCGTATCGTTTGCTCTCTACCGTTGTCGAACCCGTGCAGGTGGTAGGTGAGGACAGAACCTTTCCCATGACGATTGGCATTGCAGTTGGAGACGGAACAGTGACGCCAGCGCAAATGTTTGAGGCAGCGCCACTCGCCTTGAAGCGCGCGCAAGTTGACGGTGTCGGCGGATTCCGAATCATCGACCTGCGC
>JBAXCX010000104.1:0-10365 GCA_037141255.1 Actinomycetes bacterium
ACTCGAAGACGTAGACCTGCTGGACTTGGACCGCTTTGCGCGTGAAGAGCACCACGAGATGTTCACGGTGCTTCGAGCAGAGGACCCAGTTCACTGGACACCCGAGCCAGACGGGCCTGGGTTCTGGTCGATCACCAAACATGCCGATGTGCAGCTCGTCAATCGAGACACCGATGGGTTTAGTGCAGAGCAGGGCGGTATCACGCTGCTGGAATCCTCCACTCTGGACGAGGGGATGGACATGCGCGGCAAGATCATGGTGATGACTGACCCGCCACGCCATACCCGCTATCGGTTGCTGGTGAACAAAGGGTTCACGCCCAGAATGATCGGGCTGATCGAAGCTCACCTGGAGTACCGCGCTGAGCTGCTTGTGGATTCGGTGATTGAGCGTGGCGAATGCGAGTTTGTCACTGAGCTCGCCGCGGAACTTCCCTTGCAGGCAATCGCAGACATCATGGGTGTGCCTCAGGAAGAGCGGCACCTGATCTTTGATTGGTCGAACCGTTTAGTGGGGTCTGATGACCCCGAATACAACCAAGATCCCGAGGACAAAGCTGACGCGCTTGTAGCGGCGACTGAGTTGTATATGTTCGCAAGCGCACTCGGTGAAGCCCGCAGGACTGACCCTCGTGACGACGTTGTTACCAAGCTCATCAACGCCGAAATCAACGGCGACAAGTTGACTTCAGAGGAGTTTGAACTCTTCATCTTGTTGCTGGCAGTAGCGGGCAACGAGACCACTCGCAACGCAACAGCTCACGGGATGTATGCGTTCATGACCTACCCCGAGCAGTTTGCAAAGCTCCGAGAGCATCCAGAGCTCATGGCCTCTGCAGTAGAAGAGGTATTGCGCTGGTCCTCGCCGGTGCTGTATTTCCGGAGGCAGGCCACACGCGACTTTGAACTCCGCGGAAAGCAGATTCGAGCTGGGGACAAGATCGCCATGTGGCACGTATCGGGTAACCGCGACGAAGAGGCCTTCGAGGATCCCTTCACCTTCGACATCACCAGAAGCCCAAATGATCACGTGGCATTTGGTGGTGGTGGAGCTCACTATTGCCTTGGTGCAAACCTGGCCAAGCTCGAGCTTCGGCTGTTGTTTAACCAACTCGTGAACAGAACCCCAGATATGCGAGTTGCCGGCCCGGTTGAGCGACTGCGGTCAAACTTCATCGGAGGTATCAAGCACATTCCGGTGGAGTTCACCCCAGGTGAGCGAATCCATGCCTTGGACATGTAGATTCTAAAAAATTGACCAAACGGTCAGGAAGATCATCAAGGAGCAGTCGTGTTAAAGGGATTTAAAGAGTTCATCATGCGGGGCAATGTCATTGACCTAGCAGTAGGCCTTGTTATCGGCGTGGCTTTCGGGGCTGTAGTGAAGTCCTTCGTGGACGATGTACTGATGGCCTTTATCGGTGCCGTGTTTGGCTCGCCGAACTTCAATGACCTCACACTGAGCGTCGGGTCGGGCGTTGTCTTCTACGGGCGGTTCATAACAGCGTTGTTGAACTTCGTGTTGGTAGCCGCAGCTGTTTACTTTGTAGTAGTCGTGCCCATGAACAAGCTGGCAGAGCGCCGATCAAAGGGTGGCGATGAAGACATCGAACCCACCAATGAAGAGAAGATGGTTGCGCTGCTCGAGCAGATCGCAAACCAAAAGAGCTGACCGTGGTCTGCGGCATTGGCGCCGGTAAGCGACGGAATCCGTAGCTTACCGGCGCCAATGATTCAGGAGAGGGAGTTCGGCGGAGAACGGCCTCTCTCGTTCGGCTCGGTCGGGCTGAAGTACTCAGATGCGCTTGAGATGCGACCTGCTGATTCAAAAACGGCTGTGGTGGCCTCGGCGATGGTCGCAGCGCCAAGCACCATCCGAGCTTGAACGAACATGTCGAGCGCAACACAGCGCACGGCGCGCAGTAACTCGGTTGGAGCTACGTCGCAGACGACAGGGGGCGGTCTCGGGGTGTCTCAGCCAGCCAAACCCGAACGCAGAGCAGAAGCCGGCTGCGAGCCGCCGGGTCGCGCAACCCGATCGAGTTCGAAGCAATTCTTCGGAACTTCCCATAACCCGATTAGTGACTCATCAGGCACAATAGAGGTTCAGTGTAGATTGTGCCTCACTAGTCATGGTGAACTCAGATAGCATGATGTGACCCATCAGGCACATCTGGGTTGGCTCGGGAGGGCATCATGGCAAAACGAATGTGGACGATCCGCACGGGTGGCGACCTTGGCGCGTCCGTAGCGGAGATACGTCAACTCAGCGGCCACACACAGGCCCAGCTCGCAGACGAGGCCGCGATCAGCCGCGACTACCTCGCCAAGCTGGAATCCGGCCGCTCTACCAAGGTCCTCGAGCACCTCCTCCGACTGCTGCGACGCATGGGCGCGACCATCACCGTGAGCTTCGAGGAGTCCGATGGCACACCGTGAACCTCTCGGGTTGTGGCTGTACGACACCCATATCGCTACCCTCACCTCCAAGGGCGGACCCGGTGAGGTGTCAGTCAGCTTCAGCGAGGACGCGATCGAACGGTGGGCAGCTCGCAGCCCCATCCTGTCGTGCTCCCTGCCATTGGCAACGAAGAAGACAAGAGCTGACGAGTTCTTCCGAGGCCTGCTCCCAGAAGGCCGGCATCTCCAAGCAATGGCGTCTCACGCCGGTGTCGCCACGCTCGACACGTTCAGCCTGCTTGGCCGATACGTCAAGGACGTCGCCGGCGCCGTCGTCATCGCAGACACCGATCCCGGTGCCAGGCCGGGCGAGGTCATCCCCTACACCGCCGAGTCCCTCGAGGAGGAGATCGCCGGACTGCCTGAGCGCCCCCTCGGGTTGTACGAGGACAGCGAACTGTCAATAGCGGGTCTTCAAGACAAGATGCTGCTCGTAGCGCTCGGCGACGGGCGCTGGGGCCGCCCAGCCCACGGTGCGCCCTCCACCCACATACTCAAGGTCGAAGGGCGTCTGCATCCGGGCATGGCCGAGATGGAAGCCGGCTGTCTGCGCATCGCACGGGCGGTCGGGCTGTCAACGGTCGACGCCGACGTGCAGAGGATCGCCGATCTGCCGTGTCTAATAGTGAGCCGTTTTGATCGCCGAGTGGTTGCCGACGGAACTGTCGAACGCCTCCATCAGGAGGACTCTTGTCAGGCACTCGGGAAAAACCCGTCGTCGCCGAACGGCAAGGGCAAGTACGAGGCGTACGGAGGGCCGACATTTGCTGAGATCGGCGGACTGCTTGACCTGTACGCCATCGACGCGAGCACCGAACTCGAACAGCTCGTCAAAGCCGCAACGTTCACAGTCATCATCGGCAATGCCGACGCACACGGAAAGAACCTGGCGTTGCTCCATCATGAGGACGGCGGTGTCGTGCTCGCCCCCCTGTACGACACGGTGCCCACCGTTCTCTGGCCGAAACTCGGCTCGACTGGGGCTATGTCGATCAATGGCAGCAGCAGCCTCGCAACGACGACGATCGACGACCTAGTCACAGAGGCGGCACGCTGGCCGCTCAGCGAAGCACGGGCACGCGCAGCAGCCACCGCGTGCGCCAGCGAGATCCTCGACACCCTGAACGCGACCGAAGCCCCGGAGGCGCTCAAGGAACTCGTCAACGTCCGGGCACGCCAACTCCTCGCATAGAACCCCGCCCGCTCCTCTCCAGGTGTGCATAACGCTGTAACGAGTGACCGACACGTCGAATGAGCTGACCCTCGACTACGTGCGCTCGCTAGTAGCCGGCGTCCTTTCGATGGGCCAACCCCTTGGCGATCTCTCAGTGTCAGGAGTGAGAGCACAGCCAACCCGTGGATCGCGTTTTCTGATCTATGGAGTTATCGATGAGCTCGTCGCGTTCGGCATTGGCGCCGGTAAGCGACGGAATCCGTAGCTTACCGGCGCCAATGAGTCAGGTGGAGGGGGGCGAAGGACCGAACCCTGCAGGTTCGGTCCTTGCCGATGTCTCGCGACATCACACTGGTGCGGACGGGGGGACTTGAACCCCCACGCCCTTTCGGGCACTGGGACCTAAACCCAGCGCGTCTGCCAATTCCGCCACGTCCGCACGAACCGCACACACTAGTTGCCCGAGCTGGAATGGCGAACCCGCTAGGCGGCACAACGATGGTCTCCGGGCGCGTTATCCTCAAGGCCTATGCCAATGTCAGATACCTCAGCCGTTCCCCCTTTCCTCCTCGACCCGGCGACGGCTCAAGGCGGTTCTGGGATGGAGCCCTCAGCCGATATTTACGCCCGACTCCTGAAGAACCGAATCGTGTTCCTCGGGTCAGAAGTGAACGATCAGGTTGCCAACTTCTTGACTGCTCAGTTGTTGTACCTCGAGGCTGAGGACGACAAGAAAGACATTTGGCTCTACATCAACTCTCCTGGTGGATCAGTAACCGCTGGCATGGCCATCTACGACACCATGCAGTTTGTCTCGCCAGACGTTGGCACCATCTGCATGGGCCTCGGAGCTTCGATGGGGCAGTTCCTGCTGTGCGCAGGAGCCCCCGGCAAGCGGTACGCGCTACCACACGCTCGCATCATGATGCACCAGCCTTCGGCCGGAATGCAGGGCCAAGCAACAGACATTGCTATTCAGGCAGAGCAACTCAAGTACATCAAGCACCTTTTGGCAGACTTGATTGCTGAGCACACCGGCCAAACCACCGAGCAAGTAAATCTGGACTCGGACCGCGACCGTTGGTTTACAGCAGAGCAAGCCAAAGAGTACGGAATCATCGATAGCGTGATTCAGCGTCGTCTGCAGATTTCGGCCCCCGAAGCATCTGAGTAGCGACTGCTCTTCCAGAGGAGCCTGCGTGAATCGGGCGAGTATCGCCCGATCACTTCACAAAGAGTTGAACCACAAAGTACTGCCCGTCTGCAACAGCAACGCCTGTTCCAAATCTGGTGTACCCGCTGTTTAGGATTGCCTCTCGATGTTTCGGGCTTTCCATGAATAACTGGTGCATTTCTGCTATCGATCCTGCCCTACCAACGTTTTCGGCAATTTTTGTCCAGTTGCTTCCGCTACCTTGACTCAAGTCAGAATGAGAGGCTGTGCCCGCGGCGGCCATTTTTGCCGCCCAGGCTTCTGCCTTGGCAGTCAGCGTTTGATCTTGGGCGAGCAGTCCAAGTCCTGCATTGCCACGCTCGCTGTTGATGAGAGCGGCCGACTCGACTGCCTCGGAGTTGCTGAGGCAACTCGTAGCCAGGAGTGTGGCACCTCCCAGCAGCAGAATAGTTACTGTGAGTCGCGCTACTGAAGTTCGATTCCGCACTGCTCTGACGTCCACACTCTGATCCTATCGCTTCGGCTGTCAATCTCCCCAAGTCGCTTGTTCAGGTCTTCTCGCCTGCGCTCAAATTGTCCGGGGTCTATTTGACCGTCCTGACGTTCTGTTGCGAGGAGATCAACAATCTCGCGCACAGAATCTGCCACGGCTACGAAGTCGGCTCGAATCTCGGGAGGAGCCTGCGATGCCAGTTGGCGAAGTTGCGATGCCTCGGTGGTGGCCTCGGATAAGTCACCTGCGCGCAGGGCTGCCGAGATGCCACTCATGTCAGCGGCCTTGGAGAGCGGGGCACAAAAAGCGGGTTGACCATCTCCACAAGCTGAACCAACTAATCCGAGCGTGAGCAGGATGAGGGTGGCCGAAGCAAGCCTTGCGGACACCGGCATCTGTGAATGAACCGAGGTCATTGGGGCAAACTGCTTTGTTTAGCCAAGACAGAAACCCGCGAAACGCGTTGCATCTGCCTTAGGCCCGCGCTGTCTCCGCTAAGGCCCGTATCTCAGACACCGCATGAGACAGACCCTCAGGGTCGCGGTACAACGCACTTCCAGCAACGAGCACATCTGCACCCGCTGCTGCTGCGCCTGCCACAGTTGCAGGCCCAATGCCGCCATCTACCTCGAGGTCGATGTCACGACCAGTCAGTTCGATCATTTTGGCAATCTCGGTGATCTTGGGTTCCATGCTTGGGATGTACTCCTGTCCACCGAATCCTGGATTGACGGTCATGACAAGGATCAGATCTACAAGGTCCATGACGTGTCGCACAGTCGAGGCCGGTGTTGCGGGGTTGAGTGCCACGGCCGGTCCCGCTCCAAGCTCACGGATATTTGACAGCGTGCGATGCAGATGAGTGCAGGCTTCTGCATGGACAATAACGATCTCGCAGCCGGCCTCTACGTACTTGTGGACGAGCTCGTCGGGATTGACCACCATGAGGTGCGCCTCGAACGGAATATCGACGAGTGGTCGACATGAGCGAATCACGTCCGGCCCGAATGTGAGATTTGGCACGAAAACGCCATCCATAACGTCCCACTGGATTCTATCCACGCCCGCTTTCTCTAGGCTGATGCATTCCTCTCCGAGCCGAGAAAAATCGGCGGGGAGGACTGACGGTGCAATTTGGACTGGACGCGGACTCATCTCGGTCACCTTCTGGTCGGGACACGGCGTCACCTCGTCGCCGCTTCCTGACCCTAATCGCGCAACCCACCCTCGCGTGATTCGGGTACTTGGTTCTTGAGACTTCCCACACGTGGAGAGGTTGAAGTAGCGGGTCCGAACGACTCGCAGCGCTGCGGTTTAGATCTGGCTCGCTCGGGGCGTACGGTTGCGTGATGCAGAAGGTGCCAGAAGCAAGATCCGAGGAAGATCCGCTGCTGATTGAGCGCATGGTGGCTGGCGGTTTGGGGCTCTGCCGCGAGGAATCGGGTCGAGTTGTGCTTGTTGAGGGGGCGCTGACTGGTGATTCCGTTCTGGTGGAGATCACGGAATCTTCAGCGAGGATGGCCAAAGGGCGAGTCAGCGAAATAGTTTTGCCGGCGGCGGGTCGACGCCATGAACCCTGCCCCGAGGTCGCCGCAGGTTGCGGTGGATGTGACCTGCAACATGCCGAGCCGTCGATGCAGCTGCGGCTGAAAGCGGAAATATTGACAGATGCACTTCACCACATTGCTCGCCTTGATCGGATCACCATCTCGTTTGGTCAGGCACTGCCGACAGCGGGTTATCGCACCACAGTTCGATGCGGTGTTGATCGCCAGTCTGGCAGTGCCGACTCATCCGGCAGGGTCGGATTTCGGAAACGTCACAGCCATGCAATCCATCCGGTTTCAACCTGTCTGGTGGCTCACCCGCTGCTCACTGAGATGATGCAGCAGGGGCGATTCTCGGGAACGAGCGAGGTCACCTTTCGGGTAGGTGCTCGCACGGGTGATCGGCTGGTGATCCTGTCTGGCGAATCGGCAGATGCAGCAGCTACCGGTTTGCCTGAGGGTGTTCGCGTGGTGACGCAACAGGCGCTCGACCGAGGCGAGCAGGCTTGGATCTATGAGCAGGTTGCCGGTATGCAATTCCGGATCTCGGCTAGATCGTTTTTTCAGGCTCGGCCCGATGGGGCCGAGGCCCTTATTGAAGCAGTGCGTCGAGCTATTTCGCCCTTCGATCCGTCGAGCGATCGGCTCGTTGACCTGTATGGGGGAGTCGGGCTGTTTACGGCCGGGTTGAACGCACAGCAGGCTGTGCTTGTTGAACGTTCAGAATCCTCGTTGTCAGATGCTCGGGTCAACCTTGCCGAACTCGATGCACAGGTTGTTGGCAGCTCTGTCGAAAACTGGCGGCCAACCCAGGCCGACGTAGTGGTGGCCGACCCTGCTCGGTCGGGGCTCAATGCGAGCGGAGTCGCAGCAGTTGTCGCTACCGGTGCCGAACGTGTGGCCTTGGTGAGCTGCGACCCTGCGTCCCAGGCTCGAGACCTGCGCCTGTTGGTAGATGCCGGGTTTGAAGTGCGAGAAATTGAGCTGGTGGATATGTTTCCGCAGACGCATCATATTGAGGCCGTCACCAGTTTGAGACGAGTCAGAACTTGAGGCCTCAGTCAGTGAGGAATGGTGGAAACTGCGGAGCGGCACTCGCTCTGTTTTTGAGTGTTCTGCTAGCCGCGTGTGGTCACTCCAGTGCACGGGTGCCGCTCAGCGAAGAGCCAGCCGCATGCGAAGTGCATGAGCCACAGAGATTGAAACCCGAGGTGGTGGCGACCATCCCGCATCAGACTGATGCCTACACCGAGGGCCTGCTCATTCATAACGGAATGCTGTTTGAAAGCATTGGTCTGTATGGGCAGTCCGCGCTCCGCTCAGTCAACCTTGAAACAGGTGAGGTGCTCGGTCAGGCCAATTTGGCAGACACGGTCTTCGGGGAAGGACTTGCCGATGGGCTGAACGGCGAGTTAGTGCAACTGACTTGGAAGGAAGGGATTGCTTACCGCTGGGATGCTCAGAGTCTGGAGAATCTAAGCACTGCGACTCCGAGCGGAACCTTCTCCTATGCCGGACAGGGTTGGGGACTTACTCGAATGGGAACCAAGGATTTTGTCATGACGGATGGATCTGCGGACATCAGGTTGAGGGATCCGCAGGACTTTTCTGTTCTGGGCCTACACCACGTGACGCGCTCGAACGGCCCGACCATCGGACTCAACGAGTTGGAGTGGGATGGCACATCAGTCTGGGCGAGCAGGTATCAGACCGATGAGATCCTCCAGATTAAGCCCGGATGCTGGACGGTGACAGCGGTGGTTGACCTGTCCGCGTTGCATGAGGACGCCGCTCAGGAGGCATCCCGTGCCGGCACCAAGATTGATGTTGCAAATGGGATTGCCAAAGTGCCAGGAGCCGACACGTTCCTTGTGACCGGAAAGCTCTGGCCAAGCATCTACGAGGTCAGGTTCGTCCCGAAGTCTTCTGAGAAAGGGAGCTGAGTCAAACTTCATCGCGTCTGCGGCGGAAAATCGACACAGACTTTCGGTTCTCCGCTGCAGAAGCGATGGTGTTCGCTACGACATGTCTGTTGGCTCTGCCACGCAATCGACGGGAGCGGGTCCTCCGTGTTCGGCAAGCCAATCCAAGGTCTCGCAAGTGGATGGACCAAGCACCCCATCGTGGCCGAGGTCGGGGTACAGCCGCAGCGTTACGTCCACCCCGAGTTCTTGGAGGTGCTGAGACAGTAACTCGGTGATGCCGGCGGGAATATCTTGGTCATCCTCTCCTTGTACGAGCAGAAGTGGCCCAACCGTTGGTTCCTGGTCTGGGTTTCCCACGGTTGCAAGGAGCTCAGAGATTTTTGTCATCTCGGGGGGTGAAATAGTAAACACCTGATCAGCCTTCTCGGTCTCGAATTCTGGAAATGCGTCGAGCAGGCAACCCGACTGAGTCAGCAGATCAAAGTGCGGCGCTGCAGCGGGGCCGCTGAAGCGCTCCAGCGTTACTGAGGGGTCAACGGTTGAGAGCCCTACAAGCAGATACAACCCGTAGACCACGTCGGCTGGCAACCCTCCGGCAATGATGGCTGGCAACGCACTCCCCAAAGAACTTGTGGGGGCGATGGCCACAGTCGCGGCAAGTTGAAGTTCGGGATGCCGGGCTGCGGAACGTGTTGCAAACAGAGCTGCTTGGCCGCCTTCTGAGTGCCCAATGGCAAACCAGGTTGTCGACAAGTTGGGATTGGCTGATCGAGCAGCAGGCACAATGTCTGCTAGTGCATTGCCTAGGTCAATCCCCACGCTGTACGAGTGAGGGCCAGGAGTTGCGAGGCCGATGTAGTCAGATGCGGCCACTGCATATCCGGTACTGAGCAGTGCTCGCACCTGCTGGGCGTACTCGTTGTAGAACAAGTTTTCGGTAGTTGATGGGGCGCACAGGTCAGCTACGCCTGTCGTGCCGTGCCCCCAAGATGCAACCGGCCAGCCGCCCTCCGGCGCAGTTCCAGGCGGGGTGAGTAAGGTGCCGCTGACTGCAACGGGTTGACCAGTCTGGGTGGATGACACATAGAGCAACTCGATTCTTGATGCTCCCTCAAAGGTCTTGCTCCGCCTGGGTGGAGTGGCGGCAAGAAGCGTGCCAGGTTGAGTGGAGGGGAGCGGATCAGGCACTCGATATGCATCCCCTTCACGTTCGAGTACTGCTATCGGCGCCGCCTGGGTGTGAGGGAGCGTGGTTACGGTTGACTTCTCGGAAGATGCTGAGGGCCGGCTGGGCTGGGTCTGGCCGCTGGAGCAGGCGCTACTCAGGGCCACTAGCGAGGCGAGGAGGATCGCTACTCGGAAGAGCGCAGTTCGTTGGGTCTGGCGTTTTAGCGTTCGCATGAAGTGCAACTTTGACACGCGCATCGCGTCTGGAGCGGAAAATCGACAGTATGTGTCGATTTTCCGCTCCAGACGTTTGAGAAGTTTTTGTTGTGCGCCCCCTGGGACTTGAACCCAGAACCTGCGGATTAAGAGAAGGCCGAATCATGTCGGCTCAGGTCGGATTTGCCGGATTTGGGCGGTTATAAGGG
>JBAXCX010000105.1:0-10066 GCA_037141255.1 Actinomycetes bacterium
ACTGCAAACACGACTACTCCGGCCAGTACGCCAAGGATGGCGATAACGACCAAAAGTTCGATAAGCGTGAAACCGCTTTGACCCTTGCTCCGGCTACGCCGGGATTCGATTGCATTCATAGTTTTTCCCTCCAGGGATTTGTGAACCTCGCCGGGTGGCGAGTGAGTTGAACTGCCAGGGGGCCTAGGTCTTGACTCTGTATCCCACCGTCAAGAACGCACCTAGACCTACCCCCAAGAGAAGACTATAGCCAAGGGTGAATGGGTTTCAATCAAAAATCTGCCAATTGGGTAGAAATACCCTTGTGCAGGCCAATCCCCCATCTGCCACCCTCAGGCGTAGATATTGCAGGGGTCGTTAGCTGCGCCGGCTCCGTACTTCCAGGTTCCGCTCTTCAGAATCTTCCAGTCAATCACCGACACCTTGGAACCCGTGGTCACAGCGTTACCCTGCTTATCGGCAATCAGCACCTTGGCATCCAAGCGGGGGAAGAGCTCGTCGTCCGCAGGGTCGGTATTGCCCTTCTCGTCTAGGACGCAGGCAACGATTCGAGCAGACCGGAAGGGGAATCGAGTAGCTCCCGAGGATGCCAGCGCATCTGGTTGCTGAGTGACCGTCGGGTTGGTTGGCCAGGTTCCTGTAGTCCAGCTACCCAGAGCAGAAGCAACAAGTCCGGGCCGGCAGAATTCTGCCACCGTCGGACTGCACTTATCAGAGGTCACTGAGCCACCATTGAAGATGGCAAAACCGGTTGGTCCGGCAGCAATGGGCTTGCCTGGGTCATCGGGCGGATCCACTGCGTTGTTCCAGTTCCAGATCACGCGAACATCTTGGTTGGGAACAGACACTGAGCCGAATACGTTGAAGCTGGCATCCCCGGTGCGGGCCGAAGGAATGCCAACGGCTGGGTTTGAATACGTCTTGTTCTCAGTGAGCGGATTCCAAGTGACCGTGAAGGGGTCTTTGGGCCGCGGGTAACCGACCGTGTTACCAAGTGAGTCTTTATCTCCGGCCGTGGCCTGAAGCGTGGCGTAGTCCAACTCGAAGGTGCGCGTGGTCGTGCCCGTGTTTGCCAAAGAAACCAAAGCTTGCAGCGAGGTGACCACATTGCTATTCGCAGCAAGACACGGATCACACGGGGTGTCTTGATGGCTGACGAGTTCGCCTATCTCCATAGCGTTGACAAAGGCCCCCGCTGGCCCAGTTCGACAGGTGGTTCCCGTTGTGGGGTCAAGAGTAAATGAGGACTCCACATCGCTGGTGAACGAACTGAAGGGAACGCTCACCGTGCACCACAGCCCAGAGTGGGTAATGAGGGTGAAGTCAACCTTGTCTCCCGCGTTGGCTGTTGCGGGCTTTCTCATCTTTGCAGTCAGCGTCAGGCTGCGAACAGGCAAGAACCCATCAAGCAGGTTTGGATCTTTCAGGTTGTACGTCAGCTTGGCTGTGGTGAACCCCGAAGTGGCTGTAGAGGTAGCCACCGTGGTGTACTTCGGGACGGCCTCCTTGGACCCAAATGAAGGGTTCGCAAAGGTAGCCGTGAGGCCATTGATGTTGGTAGTCGGTGTATCAAAGCTCGGGGTCCAGCCAAGGCGAACCGCTACTGCATCCACGCTGTACGAAACCCCGGCAGGGCGATTATCACAGGCATAGGTCCGGCCAAAGAGCCGGAAGAAACTAACCGCCGGTGGGCAGAGTTGAGCAAAGAACTGATCAAATGTGATGTCTGGGTTGGTAAAGAGGTTGCGCCAGAACAGCGCAAAGTTCACGATCCCACGAACAAAGTTTGACGCAATGGTATTGGACAGCTTCGGCGGGTTGAGCCCCACTGTTACATCAATGGTTGCGTTTCGAAGATCTTCACGGCCTACACCATTGGCTGTAGTCATTACCGTGTCGCAATCACCATCAATGCCATCAGATGTGCCAGCTACTGGGTCATAAAGAAGGTCGTAGCTTGTGGTTGCATAGTTATCGGTCAGGCGCGATGCCAGTGCGTTGTCTGCCGTGCCAAAGCGCATCGTGCAGGTATGGCCATCGCTCATGGACACCGCAAACTTGGTATACGCCAAGTTGTTTGCAGGGTTATTGGCAAAGTCGGCATCGGCGGTCAGATCAACCCATGCAGAGCCCAACAAACCAGGCCCAGGGTCGGCACCATCGACAGCGCGCATTCCCATGCCCGCCAAGCGGAAGGTCTTTTCAAACAGGCAGGTGCCGCTGTCCCAGCAGGCAGCAGAAACATCCTGGGTCACCTTTAAGCTGCTTCGGTCGGCTATGCGAGGAGCATCCGCAACTCCAGCAAAGGCAGGTGCCGTGGTTACCGAGGACCAGGTATCTGGCAACAGCCTTGCCCCAAGCGAGGTTGCCGGACGCTGCCAGATTGCCGTGGTCTGCGTTGGCACCGGGTCGGTTGCCAACTGCTGTTTCACGATTGGCCCGCAGATGGCAACCCTGCCCCCTGTGTGATTCAGCCCTGTTCGTGACGACAGAGTGATGCTGACCCCGGAGCTACCATCGGGACTTGTGGGCGAGGGTGCAGTCCGCACACAAGCCTTGTTCGGGAACTCAGAGTTCATGGGTCGAGCGCCAGCCCAGTTGCGCTTGCCAAATACCCAGTTGTCGGTGTAATCAGAAAACACCAAGGAATGCTTCTTGGGGTCTGTTTCTGCCAAAGACGGATCGTCTACGTCGAACCAGTAATCGCCACTTTCAAAGTAGAACGTTGTGTTCGGGCAACCACCACCAAACCACTGATTCAGAATCTTGGTTGTCTTGGCGTTGTAACTTCCCGCTGGAAGCGAAACCACCCCGACACCGTTGAGGTTGTAAGCGTTGCAATCAGGATTTAGAACGTCATAGTTGCCGCTGTTGTCAGATTTGAACCGTCCGTTATACCCGTCCCAGTCAAAGTACTTGGTTGACTGCACTCGGCCGTTGTTCCAATCGCCGTTGCCCGGCGGCAGGCCACCCGCACCCATCACGCTCAACTGCGAGTTACTGCAAAGAAGCGAACTGTCTGGAGCTGAATAGATGGAGTTTGCTTGAACGTCGGCCCGAGAGGCATTGAATAAATCGCTCGGCTCAGCAATTCCACAGCCCTTCGTTCCCGTCTCTGGATCAAACATGCCCGGTCCACCCTGAGCGGAAAAGCCGTCTACTAACAGAGCCGGGCCGGGCCGACCTGCATCGGTGACTGCTGCAATCTGATTCTTTACTTCCACCCCGCCAGTTATTTTGAGTGGTGTTGCACCGGTGTAAACAAGTTGGCCTTTCGTTGCGTCAACCTCAGCTTGGCTGAACGACTGCATTGCCCCAGCAAAGGGAAACTGTGTCTTCCAGAGTCTTGCTTTATCTCCGGTGGCACCGATCGGGTCAGAAGCCGGGTTGGGATCGCCCTTGTACTCGTCTCCTACTAGGCGCAGCGCCACGCCGCCATCGTCTTGTGGCACGCCGGCAATTTGGTTGCCCAACGAGTCGTACTGCGACAGGCCCTCGTTATAGCAATAGATCCGCACTGGGGTGCCCTCTACATTGACCAAGTTATACACAGGGTCACAGGCAGAATTTGCCAGCTTGGGGTTGACCGCCGGGTCTCTGGCCTTGTCGTAACCTGCGTCTCCAACCGCCTTGGGCAACTGCTCATTTGATTTCTTGGTTGGGTCGTACCCCACATCGCCCGAGGTTTTGTATTGCGGCAAGTCGCTTCCTGCAATCGAAGCCGAGTTGCGAATCTGATTGATTGCAACATCAACTGCGCCCTCAGCAGCACGGTTCTGCTTTTCTCTGGTTCGGCCGGATTCCTCGATCGACATGGTGGACAAGGTGACAGCGAGCAACGAGGAGATAATGAGGATGCACAACAGCATTCCGGCGAGTGTGGTGATGAGCACATAGCCCTCTTGTGAGCCGCTCGGCCGACGGCGAATCATCATGTGTTGAATAAACCTGGACCGCAGTGACCGCTTCATGAGTCCCTTCCTGCGTGTTGGTACAGCCGCACTGTGGATGTCTGCCCATCTCGGCCCACAACGGTGATGTTCATATCGCACATCTCATAGGGTGGCAGGGGAAGCGCCTTGGGGAAGGTTGCCTGCAGATTGCAGGTGGCGGGAATGGTGATCGACTGCACAGCCTCGACAATGACCTCTTGTGAACCACCGGGGTCGGTCACTTTGGTGCCATTCTTCCAGTAGTCGAGCCCGCCGATGATGTCGGTGACGTGGTAGCACTCCCGTCGCAAAATATCGATGCCACCCGAGGTGCTGGTGTTTGGTCGGGTGTTATACACAATTCGCTTGGAATTAGAACCCGAAGTTTGAATGGCAATCAGCGGCCCGGTCACTGGGTTTCCGCCATAGGGAACCGAGGTCATGTTGCCTTGATTGCACTCAACAACTGCCGCGTTGGCCTGCACCACACCAATCTTGATGACCTTGGCGGCAGCCCAGTCTTTTTCCATCGTGGACCGAAACAGCCTGAGTTGCTTGGCTGAGTTTGACGACTTTATCGTTGGTTCTTGCCGCAGAATGATGAGACTCACCAAGCCGAACATGGGCAACAGCACAATGGTTCCAACCGAGATGGCAATGAGCATCTCGATGATGGTGAGGCCCGATTGGCCCCGCCTCCGCAAAGATCTTGGAGTGCTCATGCGGGTGGACACCCCGCAGGCTGATCCACTCGGCAGGACTTCCGCTTGACGACTTGCCCTGTGCGAGAGACTCCGCCTCCGAAGGTGATTTTGTAGCTCACACGCTGAACTCCGGAGTCAGGGCTGATGCATTTGTAGAACGAAAGGCCCCGGTCTTCGAAGGCTCCCGTGGTGGTGTTCCAAGACTCCAAGCCAGTTAGCTCAACCAGCATCTGAGCACCATCGGTGTACGGGAGCCGCCACTTGGTGGGTTCAGCACCACCGCCGGTGATGAACGCGTCTGCATTTAACTGATAGTTCGAGCCGGTTCCTTGACCGGTTTCAACACCGTTGCTGTTGATGCTGTTACTAGCGCTGCAGTTTTCGTACGGCACCTGGGTTTGCAGAATCTCACCGTAGGTAATCAGGCCGGTGTCGATTGCCTGCAGGTTTTTATTGGAGGTGGTCACCTTGATAACCGTGAACAAGGCACCGGCAAGAATCAAGAAAATACTGCCGATTAACAACATGGCAATGATGACTTCGACCAAAGACTGCCCGGATTGGCCGCGTCGAGGCCGCGCGCCGATGGCGCAACTGCGAGGCGTATCCCCGGGCCGCTGCATCTTGTTACACATCCACCTGGTTATAGATGCCATACATGGCGCTCACCATTGCAAGGGCAACGAAGCCAACAACACAACCAATAAACACGATCATGAGTGGCTCAAACACCGCCGTCATCTTGTCTACGGCGTAGTCCAGTTCTTCTTCATAGAAACTTGCAGCATTTTCGAGTTGTTCTGACAACTCACCAGAACGCTCGCCCACCCGAATCATCTGAACAACTGTCGATGGGAACAGGTTGGTCTGTGCAAGTGGCTCGGCAAACCCGCGTCCCTCGAGCACACCTTCCATGGCAACCGACAGGCGCTCTTTGTAGACCAAGTTGTTGGAGCAATCGATCGAGGTTGGTAGGGCCTCTGGCAGCGGTACGCCAGCGTCGAGCAGCACGGCCAGCACCCGGGTAAAGCGCTCAGTGGCCGAGTAGGTAACCACAGTAGAGATCAGTGGAGTCTTGAGCTGCAGGGCGTGCATATTGCGACGGCCATTGGTAGTACGCACATAAAAGGTAAGTCCAACGCTGCCAAACACAAGCACCAAGCCAGTGATCAAGCCCGCGGGGGAATGCACAAAGTCGGCTACGGCCATCAGCATGCGAGTGGGCAGCGGAAGCTCGGCGTCGAACCCCTTGAAGAACTCAGCAAAGCGCGGAATAGCGAACACCACAATGATCAAGCAGACCACCATCGAGATTGCCAGCAGAATCATCGGGTAGATCAGCGCCTTGCGCACTGCTCGAGAGAGTTCAATGTCACGGCGGATGTACTTATGCAGCTGGTCAAAAGCGTCATCCATGCGGCCAGTCAGTTCGGCCGAACCCAACAGGGCCATGAAATACGGGGGGAACACATCGGAGTGCATGCTGAGCGCTTCGGTAATCGACCGCCCTGCGGTCACCCGCTCAAGCACATCGCTCAGGATTGCCTTAAACCGTTTGTTCTTGGCATCGATGCGTAGGTTGTCGATGGATTCCGTTACCGGAATACCAGCTCGCAAGAAGGTCGCCATCTGCCGAGAGAAGTGCATGATGTCGACGAGCGGCACCTTCTCTTTGGTGATGTCAATTTGTAGGCCTTTGCGCTCAGAGATCTTTGTGACGCGCATGCCCTTGACGGCAAGCTCGTTTCGAGCCGCCATCACCGAGGCTGCTTGGATCTCTCCCTTAACAGATTGCCCCTCAAGGTTTTCTGCCTGATAGCGATACTTCGAAAGGGTTGCAGTCATGGTGTTGCCTCCGCGCTGATTGGCTCGTGTGTAGTCACAGAAGTCACCGTGCCCTGAGCGGTGGCCTCGAACAACGAGGCGGCACCATTGCCGTTACGGCCGGTGCCATCGAGTTCGGTTGCGCCAGGTTGGATTTCGCCCGGCCCCTTGGGAAGTGCACGCTTGCCCGCTGGCAACTCTTTTTGCTCTTCCTCAGAAGAGGCGGCACCCGGGGCATACACACTGCGAAGCACGTCTTCAACAGTGGTCATGCCGTCGACCACCAAACCGAAAGCTTGTTCTTGCATGGTGCGCATGCCTTCTTCGACGGCAATGGCACGCAACTCATGATGCGTTGCTCGTGCAACGATCATCTCTCGAATCAAGTCGGTGACTTGCAGCAACTCATACACGCCAACTCGGCCTCGATAGCCAGTGTTGTTGCACATGTTGCAGCCGGTGCCCTTGAGCCAAGAGGTGGGCTGTGCGTCAACCTGCTCGGCAAGAATGCGAACCTCTGCAGGGGTGGGCTGATAGGCGGAACGGCAATTGCTGCAGATTCTGCGGAGCAAACGCTGACCGACCACACCGCTGAGTGCCGAGGCCACCAAGAAGGGCTCGATTCCCATATCGGTAAAGCGGTGAATAGCAGCAACCGAATCAACAGCGTGTAGGGAGGAGAGCACAAAGTGACCCGTGAGTGAGGCCTGCATGGCAATGCGAGCAGTCTCTTCGTCTCGGATCTCGCCAACCAGGATGATGTCGGGGTCCTGGCGCAGAATGCTTCGGAGTCCATCGGCAAAGGTCATGCCAGTCGCGCTGACTGACATCTGGCTGATGCCCTCGAACTGATACTCAACCGGGTCTTCAATCGTGACCACGTTGCGGGTGGGGTCATTGATTTCGGTCAGGGTGGCATACAAGGTTGTGGTCTTGCCCGAACCGGTTGGCCCCGTGCACAACAACATGCCAAGGGGCGCTTTTACAATCTTCATGTAGGGCGCCTCGACAAGAGGGTGCATACCCAAGTCCTTGAGGCTGATCAGCGACTTGGTCTTATCAAGCAGGCGAAGCACAACCTTTTCGCCGTGAACGGTAGAGACCGTTGAGGTGCGGATGTCGATCGGGCGACCGTCAACCGTGACTGCGAACTGCCCGTCTTGGGCTCGACGACGTTCAACGATGTTCAACTCGGCCATCACCTTGATGCGACTCACCAGCGCAGATGACATACGGGCGGGCAGACTGAGCGCCTCGGACATGGCACCGTCAACTCGGTAGCGCACGCGAACGTTTCTCTCGCCAGGCTCAATGTGAATATCTGATGCCCTGCTGCGAACGCCCTGCGTGATGATCCGGTTGACCACTTGCACAATCGGAGCGTTTTCGTCAGCGGTAAAGCTGTCTTCCTCGGCAACCCGAACGGCATCGGAGTCACTCAGCTCGAATGCTTGGATATGCACCTGCGCCTGACTCAGCAGATTGAACGAGGTCTCTAACAGGTGCTCAATCTCGCTACGCGTGCCCATCGTCAGGCCGATGCGCTTGCACTTATGGGTGAGTTCTTCAATGGCAACGGTATCGAGCGGGTCGGCAATGGCCAGAAACACTCGGCCTTCTTCTTCACGCAGGGGAATTACCGTGTGCTTATTGGCGAGTTCCTCCCCCACCAGCTCGAGTGCTCGGGTGCTCGGAGTGGCATCACGAAGGTCTGCAAGCGGAATCCCGAACTGCTGAGCGAGCGCCGCGGCGAGCGCAGTTTCATCAATAGAACCAAGCTCAAGCAGGATCTGGCCGATTCGTACAGCTCCCTCGCCCTGTGGGTTGCGCTGCTGATGCTTGAGCGCATCAATCAATTCCCCGGGGTCGATTGAGCCGAGTTCGAGCATGACCTCGCCAAGTTTCGGACGATTCGAACCCACCCAAAAGTCGATCTCTTGATTCAGAACAGCAATGTCTGTGCTATCGAATTCGACTGATCGACGACGTCGCAAAACCCCACCACCTTCAGTTTTTGCTTTCCGAAACACTGCCATTATTTACAATCTCCCCGATGCACCAACTACGGCCTAAATCGTTGACAGAACTCCACTCGGACACGACAAAGCTGAAACAGTTTCAGCCTGAACAAGTCTGAGTGACATAGGCCACTGATGTCAACGATTCCAGTGTAGTCATCCTACCCAGTGCTGTGCTTGCGGGCCGAATGTGATTCAGGGTTGCAAACAGAGCCGACCAGGGCTGGAACGCCCGCCGGGGCTGAGAAACGATCTGGATTCAGCGCAGATTGAGCTGATCTACCAAACGAAGAACAATCTCAGACTTGTTCAGCCCATATAAGTGCAGCCCTGGCGCCCCACCATTGAGCAGTTCTTGCGACAGTTCCAGGGCCGCTTCGACTGCGATTGCTTGGGCCTCATCAACCGAGCCCGCACCCTCAACCCTGACGGCCAAATCCTCGGGAACCGTTGCGCCAGACATCTTTGCCATCCGGCGCACGCCTTCTGGATTGGTCAAGGGCATGATGCCGGGCAGAATCGGCGTGTCGCAGCCCAGAGCGCTGAGCTCGTCGACCATCTGGAAGTAGTCCGAGGCCGAAAAGAAGAACTGCGTAATCCCAAAGTCGGCCACGGACAGTTTGCGGGCCAGATGCAGACGATCGCCCTTGGTGTCCTGCGAGCGAGGGTGTAACTCAGGGTGCGCTGCAACCGAGACCGAGAAATGATCCCCCCGAGCGCGCACCAATTCCACAAGCTCGAGTGCATAGGTAAAGTCGCCATCGGCGGGGCTGCCATCTGCAGGGGGATCACCAGCGAGTGCCAAAATGTTGTGAACCCCGGCGCGGTCATAGTCATCAAGAAGGGCCTCGAGCTCGGGCTTGGTATGGCCAATACATGTCAGGTGAGCCATGGCCGGGTACGACTCGTGCTTGTTGATGCCCACCACAAGGTCACGGGTTCGATCACGAGTAGAGCCGCCGGCACCATAGGTGACCGACACAAAACTGAGCGGAACAGCCCGGAGGTCTTCGATGGTTGCTTGCAGGTTGGCATCACCGACGGGAGTCTTGGGCGGAAAGAACTCCACGCTCAAAGTCGGGCCAGAGGCCTTGGTGAGTATGTCGGCAATACGCGGCATGGGTTCAGGATACTTGGGCCTAGCGGAACTGCAGCGTTCGTCACGCTGCGGGCCACGCGGGCCACATGACTCAACCCCCATCAGCCCGCGCCCATCAGCCTGCGCCCAGCGGGCCCCGCGCACTGCCTTAGGTCCAACCCGGATAAAATTGGTCGACTATCGACCACAAACGTCCGAGTTGCCCCAAGCAAAGCAGGTGAGCGAAGCAGGCCAGCGGAGCGGAGCGGGTGAGCGGAGCCGGTGAGCGGAGCGAAGCGGGCCCCGCGCACTGCCTTAGGTCCAACCCGGATGAAATTGGTCGACTATCGACCACAAACGTCCGAGTTGGCGCGGGTTGCTCCGGGCGAAGCGGGCCCCGCGCACCGCCTTAGGTCCAACCCGGATGGAAATGGTCGACTATCGACCACAAACGTCCGAGTTGCCGCGGGTCGCTCCGGGTTGCTCCGGGCAAAGCGGGTTGCTCCGAGT
>JBAXCX010000106.1:0-10056 GCA_037141255.1 Actinomycetes bacterium
ATGGCGAACTTCAAGCCGTCATCCATGGCGATAGGCGCAATGAGCTCAACCGTGACTGGCGTGTTATCGCCAGGCATGCAGATTTGGGTGTCGGCGGGAAGGGTGATGGTTCCTGTCACGTCAGTGGTCCGGAAGTAGAATTGAGGCCGGTAGTTGGACTGGAACGGCTTATGACGGCCGCCCTCTTCCTTGGTCAGGACATAGACCTGAGCTTCGAAATCGGTGTGTGGGGTAATCGATCCCGGCTTGGCGAGCACTTGACCGCGTTGCACCTCTTCTTTGTCGATGCCGCGAAGCAACGCTCCGATGTTGTCTCCAGCTTGGCCCTGATCGAGCAGCTTGCGGAACATCTCAACACCGGTGCAGGTGGTCTTCTGGGTGGCCTTCAGGCCAACGATCTCGAGGTCATCGCCAGTGTTCACGATTCCCTGCTCAACCTTGCCGGTCACCACGGTGCCGCGTCCCGTAATCGAGAACACGTCCTCGATTGGCATCAAGAATGGCTTGTCGAGTTCACGCTCTGGCTCAGGAATGAACGTATCGACTGCCTCCATGAGTTCCATGACGGCGTCCATTGCAGCCTCGTCACCCTCAAGGGCTTTCAGTGCAGACACGCGAATGACGGGTGTGTCGTCGCCTGGGTACTCGTACACGTCGAGCAGCTCACGAACTTCCATCTCAACGAGCTCGATGAGTTCTTCGTCGTCGACCATGTCGACCTTGTTGAGTGCAACCACGATTGCGGGCACGCCAACCTGGCGAGCGAGCACAACGTGCTCACGGGTCTGTGGCATGGGGCCGTCTGCGGCCGAGACCACAAGGATTGCTCCGTCAACCTGCGCGGCACCCGTGATCATGTTCTTGATGTAGTCAGCGTGACCGGGCATGTCGACGTGGGCGTAGTGGCGCAGATCGGTCTCGTACTCAACGTGTGACACATTGATGGTGATACCGCGCTCGCGCTCTTCCGGCGCCTTATCGATATCTTGGAAGTCAGTGGCCGAGTTGCCGGGAACGCGGTCGGCCAGTGTCTTGGTGATTGCGGCCGTCAGCGTTGTCTTACCGTGGTCGATGTGTCCCATCGTTCCCACGTTGACGTGTGGCTTCGTGCGCTCGAACTTCTCCTTGGCCATGTGTGGCTTGCCTTTCGTGACTTCTTCTACATGAGTTGGTGGGTAATTAGGTGACCTTGCAACTCAACGAGTCGCTGCCATCTCTGGCTTGGTCGCGTCACCGAGCGACTTTTGGGCCACTGCGGTTTATTGATCCGACCCGACACCACAAGGTAGTGCCCGCCGGAGGTTACTAGATCATTGACCGGTTACCCGCGCCACGATCTCTTCTTGAACGTTTCGAGGTGTTTGCTGGTAGCTATGGAACTGCATGGTGTAGTTCGCCCGACCTTGGGTCTTGGACCGCAGGTCAGTTGAGTACCCGAACATCTCGGCGAGCGGAACCTCGGCCGAAACGACCTGCAAGTTGCCGCGCTGCTCCATCTTGCCGACTTTGCCGCGACGCGAGTTGAGGTCGCCGATCACGTCTCCCATGTACTCCTCTGGAGTCACAACCTCTACGGCCATGATGGGCTCGAGCAGCACCGGTGTTGCTTTGCGAACGGCCTCTTTGAAGCCCATTGTTCCCGCAATCTTGAATGCCATTTCAGAGGAGTCAACATCGTGGTAGTCGCCGTCAAGCAGGCGGACCTTGATATCTACCATCGGGAAGCCGGCAAGCGTTCCGGTGGTCATGGCGTCAGCAACGCCGTGCCCAACTGAGGGGATGTACTCCTTTGGAATACGGCCGCCAGAAATCTCGTCTGCAAACTCGTAACCGCCGCCAGGCCCTGAGGGCTCGATGGCGAGGATGATCTTGGCATACTGTCCGGTTCCACCTGTCTGCTTCTTATGCAGGTAAGTGTGACTATCAATCACCTTGGTAATGGTCTCACGGTAGGCCACCTGTGGCTTACCGACCGTGGCCTCAACTCTAAACTCCCGCATCATGCGATCCACAAGCACCTCGAGGTGCAATTCACCCATGCCCGAGATCAGGGTCTGACCGGTCTCTTCGTCGGTCTGAACCCGAAACGTTGGGTCTTCTTCAGAGAGCGAGTACAAGGCCTTCGACATTTTGTCCTGATCTGCCTTGGTCTTGGGTTCTACGGCAACCTGAATAACGGGGTCAGGGAACTCAAGCGACTCAAGTACCACCACGTCGGTCGGGTCACTCAGGGTGTCTCCGGTGCGGGTGTCTTTCAGGCCAATTCCAGCGACGATGTCTCCGGCGTATACCGCATCTTGTTCGATCTGCTCATTGGCGTGCATTTCGAGCACCCGCCCAATCCGCTCTTTGTTGCCGGAGCGGCTGTTGTAGACGGTTCCGCCCTTATCGAGCTTGCCGGAGTACACACGGAAGTAGGTGAGCTTGCCCACATGGGGAGCAGTCATAATCTTAAAGGCCAGCGCCGAGAACGGCTCATCAGAGGAGGGCTTGCGCTCTATCTCTTCACCCTTTTTGTTGACTCCCTTGACAGGAGGCAATTCTGCAGGTGAGGGCATGTACCAGCAAACTGCATCGAGCAGGGGCTGCACGCCCTTGTTCTTGAAAGCAGAGCCATTGAGCACCGGCACAACGCCGTGATGGATGGTTGCATCGCGCAAGGCTGCACGAATCTCTTCAGGAGAAATCTCTTGCTCGTTGAGGTACTTCTCCATGATGGTGTCTGAGGTCTCGCCGAGCACGTCCATGAGAGCATCGCGATACTCCTCGGCAAGTTCCTGCAAGTCTTCTGGGATGTCCACAACTTCCCAGGTTGCGCCAAGTTCTTCTCCGTCCCACACCCAGGCATTCATGGTGATGAGGTCCACGATTCCGCGGTAGTCACCTTCGGCACCTATCGGCAATTGGATCACTGCCACGTTGGCCTGCAGACGATCCTTAATGGAGGCCAAGGAGGCATAGAAATCGGCACCGGTTCGGTCCATCTTGTTGATGAAACACATCCGCGGAACTTTGTAGTTATCTGCCTGACGCCAGACGGTCTCGGTCTGCGGCTCTACCCCGGCTACGCCGTCGAATACTGCAACGGCACCATCAAGCACGCGGAGCGATCGCTCCACCTCTACGGTGAAGTCAACGTGGCCAGGAGTATCAATAATCTGAATCCGGTGCTCAATCTTGTTGAGGGTGTCGGTCCAAAAAGCAGTGGTAGCAGCAGAGGTAATCGTGATGCCTCGCTCCTGCTCTTGCTCCATCCAGTCCATGGTGGCAGCGCCTTCATGGACTTCACCGATCTTGTACGTCTTACCCGTATAAAACAGGATTCGCTCAGTGGTCGTGGTTTTTCCAGCATCTATGTGAGCCATGATGCCGATATTGCGTGTTCGGTCGAGTGGAAACTGAGCCATTCTTCATCTCGCGGGGGTTGGTAGGTCGGACAGGAAATCGGACGGGGGTAACTAGGTGCTCTTCGATTGCTCAGGTTTCAGATCGACCCTGAGCGGGAGTGCATTACCAGCGGTAATGAGCGAAAGCCTTGTTGGACTCGGCCATCTTGTGCAGATCTTCTTTGCGCTTCATGGATGCGCCAACACCGTTGCTCGCATCCATCAACTCATTGGCTAGACGCTCAGCCATCGTCCGCTCACGACGCTGACGGGAATACCCCACCAGCCAGCGGATTGCCAGAGTACTCGAGCGACGAGGACGAACCTCGACCGGCACCTGATAGGTGGCGCCACCAACGCGGCGGCTGCGCACCTCGAGTTGCGGCTTGCAATTATCAACAGCGCGCTTGAGCGTGGCCACTGGCTCGGAGCCGGTCTTTTCTTCAACCAATGTCAGTGCGTCATAGACGATCTTCTCGGCTGTGGAACGCTTTCCGCGCTGCATGATTTTATTGACAACCTGTGTAACAAGCACTGACCGGTACACCGGGTCGGGCAACAGTTCACGACGTGGGGCTGGACCCTTACGGGGCATATCAGGACTCCTTCTTGGCGCCGTAGCGGGACCGAGCCTGCTTACGACCACGCACACCCGAGGTGTCGAGCGTGCCGCGAATGATTTTGTAACGAACACCTGGAAGGTCTTTCACACGCCCGCCGCGAACCAAGACGATGCTGTGCTCTTGCAGGTTGTGATCTTCGCCAGGGATATAGGCGGTGACCTCGATACCGCTCGAGAGGCGCACACGGGCAACCTTACGAAGCGCCGAGTTGGGCTTCTTTGGGGTCGTGGTGAACACGCGGGTGCATGTACCACGGCGCTGTGGCGCGCCCTTCAGGGCTGGCGTCGACTCCTTGCGTCGCTTGCTCTGGCGGCCCTTGCGGACCAACTGCTCAATCGTGGGCACGGTAAAACCTCTGTACTTCTTTCAACGACGGATGAGGGCAGGCCGAGTCACGGAAATCCGTCTGACCCGTGTTCGTACGGCGCGAATGAACGCAGCCAACGGCCGAACCGACACTCTACGACCCGAGTCCTCACCCCTGCAAACACAGATGCCTACAAAAACTGCAAACGGGCAAACCCGTAGGCCCGCCCGCAGCAGAAACTTGAGTGAAATCAGGCCGAAACCCGCTCACGTAACTCTGATTCGCTAGTTGCCCGATGCCTCTTCAGAACCAGGGAATTCGATGATCTTGGCATCAGTCTCAATCTCTTCGACCACAGCTACTACTGCTTCGGGAGCTTCGATGGTTGTGCCCGGCAAGGTCGCAAGGAAATCTGCACCGTCCATCTCGGCACCCAAACCCGCCTCATCTGAGGAGTAGAACTCGAGTGGCTGATAGTCGGGCGCAAACGGCTCAATCTCTTGATAGCGAGGCATGCCCGTTCCGGCTGGAATCAACTTGCCGATGATGATGTTTTCCTTCAGGCCGATGAGGCCGTCGGACTTGCTCTCGATGGCAGCTTCGGTGAGAACACGAGTGGTCTCTTGGAAACTCGCTGCAGAGAGCCAAGAATCTGTTGCCAGCGAAGCTTTGGTAATACCCATCAATTCGGGCCGTCCCTCTGCTGGCTTCTTGTTCTCTTGCACAAGGCGCTTATTCACATCAGCAAACACTCGCTGATCCACGCGCTCACCCGGCAAGAAATCTGACTCGCCTGGCTCTTGTACTGCTACACGTCGAGTCATCTGACGGACGATGAGCTCAATGTGTTTATCGTGAATCGACACACCTTGGTCTCGATACACACGCTGCACTTCTGCAACGAGGTACTGCTGCACCGAGCGAACGCCCTTGATCTCTAGCAATTCCTTCGGGTCTCGAGGACCTTCAACAATGGGATCACCTGCGTTGAGTTCGTCACCATCTTTGACCTCAAGACGACGTTCACGCTCAATGGAATAGACATCCTCATCACCATCGTCGCCGATAACGGTCACAGTGTGAACCTTGCCGTCTACTTCTTCGATGCGGACCGTTCCAGAGGTGCGTGCAAGAACGGCCTTGTTCTTGGGACTACGAGCTTCGAACAGTTCGACCACTCGTGGAAGACCACCAGTGATATCGCCACTTGCCCCAGCCACACCACCGGTATGGAAGGTACGCATGGTGAGCTGTGTTCCAGGTTCGCCAATGGACTGTGCAGCAATGACGCCCACGGCCTCACCGGGTTCGATGGTTTTGCCGGTAGCCAACGAGGTTCCGTAGCTCGCCGCAGAGATACCACGCTCGCTGTCATCGGTGAGCGGGGACAGCACTCGCACCTCGGTGAACCCGGGGTCATCTCGCATGACCTCCATGGCGTAGTCACCGATTTCGGTTCCCTTGGGAATGACGGTACCGAGCACATCGTCTGGCTTGGTAAGCTTGACGTCCTCGGCCAAGGTGCGGCTATACAAACGCGTTTCAAGGTAGAAGCGCTTGCCGTCCTCATCGGGGCGAACGTCATCGATAATGGTGCTTCGCACAGGTCCGGAATCATCAAGAGGATTACGATCGTTGATGATCAGTTCCTGCGAGACGTCCACGAGTCGTCGGGTCAGATACCCTGAGTCAGCAGTACGAAGGGCGGTATCTACAAGGCCTTTTCGTGCACCTGGAGTAGCAATGAAGTACTCAAGGACCGACAGGCCCTCACGGAAGTTTGATTTGATGGGCCGAGGGATCATGTCGCCACGTGGGTTGGCCACAAGGCCTCGCATGCCGGCAATCTGGCGAACCTGCATCATGTTTCCTCGTGCGCCCGAGCCAACCATCATGTCGATGGGGTTGAACTTGGTAGCAGTGAGTTCCTTCTGCATGGCCGCTGTCACCTCGGTGGTAGCCGTGGTCCAGATCTCGATTTCTTTCTGCTTACGCTCGCCATCGGTGATGATGCCCCTGCGGAACTGCTTCTCGACCTTATCGGCCTCGATCTCGTAGCCATCAAGAATCTGATACTTGTTCACCGGAGTAGACACGTCGTTGATCGAGATGGTCAGGCCAGAACGCATGCCGTAGTTGAAGCACAAGGACTTGATTTGATCGAGTGACGTTGCTGCCACTGCCTTGGGGAATTCGATGGCAAGACGATCAACGATCGCCCCCATCTCCTTCTTGCGCACGGGCGAATCGAAATACTCATATCCCAACGGAAGTGCCCGGTTAAAGAGAAGTCGACCTGCTGTGGTCTTTTTATAGACCGCAGCTTTTCCATTTGCAGGAGTCTCAATAAGTTCCTCGTACTGCTGACCGTCACGCTTGCCACCGCGATACTCAATCATGGCGTGCAGACCGATTTCGCCGGCCTCGAGGGCCCGCTCAATCTGATCCATACGTCGGAATACCCGCCCCTCACCCTGCTCACCGGAGGCATTCTCGGTCAGATAGAAGGCACCAATGATCATGTCTTGTGTAGGTGTAACGAGTGGCTTGCCATTCGCCGGGCTGAGCATGTTATTTGCACTCAGCATCAGCACGCGAGCTTCGGCCTGAGCCTCGGCAGAGAGCGGCAAGTGAACGGCCATCTGATCGCCGTCGAAGTCGGCGTTGAAGGCAGTACAAACAAGCGGGTGAATCTGAATTGCCTTACCCTCTACGAGCACGGGCTCGAAGGCCTGAATACCAAGACGGTGCAGAGTAGGAGCACGGTTCAGCAGCACAGGATGTTCTTTAATGACATCCTCGAGCACGTCCCAGACCTGTGGCTTGCGACGCTCCACCATTCGCTTGGCTGACTTGATGTTCTGGGCCAGTTCTTTATCGACAAGCGCCTTCATGACGAAGGGCTTGAACAATTCAAGTGCCATGAGCTTGGGCAGACCACACTGATGCAGGAGCAGTTTGGGCCCAACCACGATGACAGATCGCCCGGAGTAATCCACTCGCTTGCCCAGAAGGTTCTGGCGGAATCGACCTTGCTTGCCCTTGAGCATGTCAGAGAGCGACTTCAGCGGACGATTACCTGGTCCAGTTACGGGGCGTCCACGACGTCCATTGTCAAACAGAGCATCTACTGCCTCTTGCAGCATGCGCTTTTCGTTGTTGACGATGATCTCGGGTGCACCAAGGTCGAGCAAGCGCTTGAGGCGGTTGTTACGGTTGATCACCCGGCGATACAGGTCGTTCAAGTCCGAGGTGGCAAAGCGTCCACCGTCGAGTTGCACCATGGGGCGCAAGTCCGGCGGAATCACTGGAACGACATCAAGGATCATGGCCCGAGGATCATTGACACGCGAGGCCGCACACTTTCTGCGCGCACACTGGTTCGCGCCATCCTGTGGGCAAGCCCTCTCGCAGGCCTCGTGATCGTGCTCCTCGCGCCGATTGAAGGCAGCAACAATCTTGAGTCGCTTGATTGCCTTCTGCTTGCGCTGAGCCGACAGAGCCTTGACACCCTCGCCTGGCTCGATGGCGTGCCGGAGCTTGCACTCTTCTTCATCAAGATCGATGCGGTCGATCAGTTGCTTGATCGCTGCAGCGCCCATGCCGCCCTCGAAGTACTCGCCGTAGCGATCTTCAAGTTCACGCCAGAGCATTTCGTCTTCAAGGATCTTGCGTGGGTACAGGTCTTTGAACTCATCCCACACGCGATTGACGAGTTGGAGTTCGTTATCAAAGTCTTCGCGGATTGCTGCAAGGTCTTTGTCTGCGGCCTTTCGGCGAGCAGTCAGATCAGACTCTTTTGCACCATCTGCCTCGAGCTTTTCGAGCTCCAACTCAAGCTCTTCGAACCGCTTGGCAAGCTTCAACTCAAGGTCCTTATCGATGGCCTCACGCTCACCATTCAGGTCATCTTCAAGTTTTTCCAGGTCCTCGTGGCGCTTGTCCACGTCCACCCATGTGACCAAGTCGGCCGCAAAGTAGATGACCTTCTCGAGTTGCTTTGCCTTGAGCTCTTCACGAGCTTCGGTGCCGGACAGCAAGTAGGCAAGCCAAGAACGAGTACCGCGCAGGTACCAAATGTGTACTGCAGGGGCTGCAAGTTCTACGTGACCCATCCGCTCACGACGAACCTTGGAGCGGGTGACTTCGACGCCACAACGCTCGCAGATGATGCCGCGAAAACGAACACGCTTGTACTTACCGCAGTAGCATTCCCAGTCCTTTTGAGGGCCGAAGATCTTCTCGCAGAAGAGTCCGTCCTTCTCTGGCTTGAGCGTGCGGTAATTGATGGTCTCTGGCTTTTTTACTTCACCATTGGACCAGGTGCGGATTGCGTCGGCCGTAGCCAAACCAATACGGAGCTGGTCGAAGAGATTGACGTCAATCATGATTTCAGCCTCTCTCAGCGCCCGGCCTGGCGGCGGGCGTCATCCTCGTCGGTACCGCGTTCTGGGCGAGACAAGTCAATGCCAAGCTCTTCAGCGGCTCTAAAGAAGTCTTCGTCGAGTTCACGCATCTTGATCTCTTCACCATTCTGCGAAAGCACTTCAACGTTGAGACACAGTGCCTGCATTTCCTTGATGAGCACTTTGAAGCTCTCTGGAATGCCGGGCTCGGGGATGTTCTCCCCCTTGACGATTGCCTCGTACACCTTGACGCGGCCGAGTGTGTCATCGGACTTGATGGTCAGCAGTTCCTGCAGGCAGTAAGCGGCACCGTAGGCCTCGAGTGCCCACACTTCCATCTCGCCGAATCGCTGTCCGCCGAACTGGGCCTTACCACCAAGTGGCTGCTGAGTAATCATTGAGTACGGGCCAGTGGACCGAGCGTGGATCTTGTCGTCCACCAAGTGGGCAAGCTTCAAGATGTACTTGTAGCCAACCGTAATTGGGTTGTCGTAACGCTCTCCGGTGCGGCCGTTATACAGGGTGACCTTGCCATCTGAACCAATCAGGCGAGTACCATCCGCTGCTTCTGGATGGATGTTCTCGAAGATCTTCTTAATGGTTGGGTGCTTGCCTGCTAGCTCGACTTCGTCCCATTTGGCGCCATCAAATACTGGCGTGGCCACGAGTGTGGCCGGGCGGGTTGTAGGCCGGGTCTTGGTTTCGGTTCCGCGGATGGGGTCTTCTCCAACCTCGGTCTTTCCGTCAGTCCAGCCCCAACGTGCAGCCCAACCCAAGTGAGTCTCAAGTACCTGTCCTACGTTCATTCGTGAAGGCACGCCGAGCGGGTTCAAGATGACGTCTACTGGTGAGCCGTCCTCCATAAAGGGCATGTCTTCTGAAGGCAAGATGGCCGAGATAACGCCCTTGTTACCGTGACGCCCAGCGAGCTTGTCGCCAACCGAGATCTTGCGCTTCTGTGCAACGAAGATACGGACGAGTTGATTCACTCCCGGCGGAAGTTCATGGCTGTCGTCTCGGCTGAATACCTTTACGTCAATGACCTTGCCGACCTCGCCGTGAGGAACCTTGAGCGAGGTGTCTCGTACTTCACGAGCCTTCTCGCCGAAGATCGCTCGCAGCAGACGCTCTTCTGGGGTGAGTTCGGTCTCTCCCTTTGGCGTGACCTTGCCCACGAGTACGTCTCCTGGGTTGACCTCGGCACCGACACGAATAATTCCGCGCTCGTCAAGGTCGGCGAGGATTTCCTCGGAGAGGTTCGGAATATCGCGAGTGATCTCTTCTGGGCCGAGCTTGGTGTCTCGGGCGTCGACCTCATGCTGCTTGATGTGAAT
>JBAXCX010000107.1:0-10021 GCA_037141255.1 Actinomycetes bacterium
ACTCATTCAAAGAGAGAAAGATCGGTTCCCTCTTGTGCTTCAGCGGGAGGCACCAAGCCCAGATGTTTCCATGCGGCCGTTGTGGCCATGCGTCCGCGGGGTGTTCGCAACATCAAACCCTGTTGAATTAAGAAGGGCTCATAAACATCTTCTACCGTCTCGGTAGGCTCCGATACTGCAATCGCCAATGTAGACAGCCCAATCGGTCCGCCCCCGAAGCGTTGACACAGAGCGGAGAGGATCGAACGATCCAACTTGTCTAGGCCGAGGGAATCAATACCGAAAATCTCTAGGCCTTGTTGCGCTGCAACTGCATTAATACGGCCGTCTCCCTCGACCTCGGCCACGTCTCTGACACGACGCAGCAGGCGATTCGCAATGCGAGGAGTTCCGCGAGAACGTCGAGCGATCTCGACTGCTCCCTCAGCATCGATCTCTACGTCAAGAATTGCGGCTGCTCGCTGAACAATTGCTTGCAAGTCACTCGGCTCGTAGTAATCCAATCTGGCTACAAGTCCAAAGCGATCTCGGAGCGGACCAGTAATGAGCCCCGTTCGGGTGGTAGCACCAACTAGGCAGAAGTTAGGTAGATCAAGTCGAATGGACCGGGCAGCGGGGCCTTTGCCAAGAACGATGTCGAGTTGGAAATCCTCCATTGCGGGATAGAGGACCTCCTCGATAGAGCGCGAGAGACGATGGATCTCGTCGATAAAGAGCACGTCTCCCTCTCCGAGTTTCGTCAGAATCGCAGCAAGGTCTCCAGGGCGTTCGAGTGCTGGCCCAGAGGTGACATGCAGCGTGACGTCCATCTCGGCTGCAACGATGACAGAGAGCGAGGTTTTACCCAGACCTGGAGGACCAGCGAAGAGAAAGTGGTCGGGCGCTTGCCCGCGACGTCGCGCTGCTTCAAGAATGACCGAGAGTCGACGCTTGAGTTCGGTCTGCCCTACGAACTCCTCGAGCGAACGCGGTCGCAGCGATAGCACGGGATCAGAAGCATCATCGAAAATATCGGCGCGAGTATCCGAGTCCGCTTCTGTGGCTCCTCGTGTCTGGCTTCCTGCCGAGGCCACAGGGCTACCTTCGAGTTCACGATCTTCCTCATCGGGCACAGGGTCGAGTAGTTCATCTCGGGCCATCAGGCTGCCTTTGTCCTAGTCATGTTGTTAGCCCGCCGCTAGTCTCTGCAGCGCTTGCCGCAAGAGGTCAGAGGTATCGGTGGCCTCGGGTAACTCTGCGAGAACTCTGGCAACTTCCTCGGGAACATACCCCAGACCGAGCAGAGCATCTCGCACATCTCCGCGTGCAGAGTTGCCCGCAGTGCCAGCGCCACTTCCAACAGATGTAGACGCAACGCCCTCTGGCATTTTCAGGCGCGTCTTCAGCTCAATCAGCAACCGTGCTGCAGTCTTCTTTCCTACCCCGGGCACCATACACAGCCCATCAATGTCATCTGTTGCGAGCACCTGCCGGAGGCCAAGCGGAGAATGAACGGACAGGATTGCAAGGCCCATCGAGGGGCCAACCCCATGAGTCGAAATGAGCGTTTCAAAGACGAGTCGCTCGTCAAGAGAACCAAAGCCAAAGAGGGTCCCCGCGTCCTCACGCTGATGGTGATGAATGAAGAGGAACACCTCGGACCCTATTGACCCGACCTGATCGACCACAGCTGGGGTGACTTGGACCCGATAACCCACGCCTGCAACTTCGATTAGCAGTTCGGCATCGGTACGATCCAACAGCTCTCCTCGCAGGGAGCCAATCATGTGGACGCACCCGGGACTGCAGCGAACTGCAATCCAGCCGTAAAGGCCACATGTGTGAGCGCAATTGCAGCAGCATCAGCGGCATCGGCAGGTCGAGGCGGCTCATGGAGTTTGAGTAGGACCTGCACCATCTGTTGCACCTGTTCTTTATCTGCACCGCCGTAGCCAGCTACAGCGTCTTTGACCTGATTTGGCGAGTACTCCACCACGGCTATTCCCCTGCTCGCCGCTTCGGCCATCACGATTCCCGAGGCCTGAGCAACCGACATTGCTGTTCGCACGTTGGTTTGAAACAACACGCGCTCTATGGCCACAGCCTGAGGAGAAAACTCATTCAGTAGCTGGCGAATGTCACCCCAGAGTTCAGCTAGGCGGACGGGAACCGGTGAAGCGGGGTCAGTACGAAGCACGCCGAGCGCCACGGCTTCGGTCTTGTGGCGAGATACCCGCAAAACGCAATAGCCGCAACGAGTCAAGCCGGGGTCAACTCCAAGAACGAACACAGGTTCGATCTTAGTATCAGCGGAGTTCTTGCCGTGTGACCCCGAACGTAGCGGTATCCTGAACCGCTACTGCGCAAGCAGTTCGAGTAGCGCATCGGGGATATCAAGGTTGGCGTAAACGTCTTGAACGTCATCGTTCTCTTCTAATGCGTCTATGAGTTTGAGTACGGACTTCACTGCAGCGATGTCATCAAGTTCCACCAGTGAGGACGGAATCATTGTCAGGTCAGAGGAGTCGACGGTCACCCCGTCTTTTTCGAGGGCTATGCGAAGGATCGACGTAAGAGTTGCCTCGCAAGTAACCGCCCAGAACTCACCGTCACGGGCCACATCGTCCGCTCCGGCATCAAGCGCTGCCATCATGATCTCATCCTCGTCCATGGTTCCATCCACATGGATGATTCCCTTGCGCTCGAACTGCCAAGCAACGGCACCAGGTTCTGCAATGGATCCACCGAGTTTAGAGAAGGTGGAGCGCATCTCTGGGCCCGTACGATTGCGATTGTCCGTGAGGGTCTCAACAAACACAGCAACACCGTGGCCGGCGTAGCCTTCGTAATTGACTTCCTCGTAGATAACCCCTTCGAGTTCACCCGTGCCCCGCTTGATCGCCCGCTCAATGGTGTCGATCGGAACAGAGGCATCTCTGGCTTTTTGGAACATGGTCCGCAAGTTCGGATTCATGTCTGGGTCTCCACCGCCGTTTTTTGCAGCCACCTCGACCTGGCGAATCAACTTTGCAAAGAGCTTGCCTCGCTTGACGTCGGCTGCCCCTTTTTTGTGTTTGATCGTTGCCCATTTGGAGTGGCCGGACATGTAGTTCCCCTTTGGTGTTCGCTACTAGTTGAGGTGCTGCTGTGGGTGTCGCTGTTCGCTGTCGTAACTGGTTCGCTTTAGTGGATTGCTCGGTGTCTTGATTCGCTCGGTGCAGAAATTTGGTAGCTACATCGTCAAAAACAGTTGATGGATGCGCAAGTCGTCAACGAGTTCTGGATGAAAGATGGACACCATGATTGCACCAGAACGCACGAGCGCGGGTCGAGAGTCAATTGTGGCCAAAACCGTGACTGACTCTCCCACCCTTTCTATAACGGGTGCGCGAATGCAGACAGCGTGGAAAGGTAGTTCTCCCAGAATCGGAATCTGCACCTCTAGTTCAAACGAGTCCACTTGTCGGCCAAACCCATTACGGCGAGTTGAGATGTCAATGGCCCCTAAGCAACGTTGATCTGAACGGCCGTCTTGGATTTCAGAAGAGAGCAGGATTGCTCCTGCGCAAGTGCCGAGTACAGCCTTTCCTGAGCGAGCAAACTCCGAGAGAGGTTCGATCAGTTCAAACCGCTCAGCAAGCATCGAAACCGTAGTTGACTCCCCACCGGGCACCACTAGGCGATCAAGGCCCTCAAGATCAGCCGGGATTCGAACTTGGACCACTCGTTCGCCAAGCGACTCGAGTCGGCTTTGATGAAGAGCAAACGCTCCCTGTAGAGCTAAGACGCCTGTGGTCACCAGCCGCGGTCGGCAAGTTTGACATCAAGATCATCCATGCCGATTCCGGTCATCGGAGCGCCGAGATTACGACTGACCTTGGCTAGGATATGTGCATCCATGTAGTTCGTGGTTGCCTCGACAATTGCCTTTGCTCGTGGCGCAGGATCATCTGACTTGAAGATCCCCGAACCAACAAACACAGCCTGAGCACCAAGTTGCATTGCGAGCGCTGCATCGGCAGGCGTTGCAATTCCCCCAGCACAAAACAGCGGCACGGGAAGCTTGCCAGTCTCTGCAATCTCCTGAACAAGCGCGAGTGGTGCACGAAGTTGCTTGGCCCAGTCAAAGAGTTCAGCCGAATCAGCGAGCGTCAACGCACGAATGTCCCCGTTGATGGAGCGGAGGTGTCGAACAGCTTCGACGATGTTGCCCGTGCCAGCTTCACCTTTGGATCGAATCAAGCAAGCACCCTCAGAGATTCGGCGAAGGGCTTCGCCCAGATTTGTTGCACCGCACACAAAGGGAACCGTGAACTTCCATTTGTCGATGTGATGAGCCTCATCTGCCGGAGTAAGCACCTCTGATTCGTCGATGTAATCAACCCCGAGTGCTTCAAGAATCTGTGCTTCAACAAAGTGACCAATGCGAGCCTTCGCCATGACGGGAATCGTCACCGCAGCTTGGATTCCTTGGATCATCTCGGGGTCACTCATGCGGGCGACTCCACCGTCAACGCGAATATCTGCAGGAACCCGCTCAAGGGCCATGACGGCACACGCACCAGCATCCTCTGCAATCCGCGCTTGCTCAGGATTGACTACATCCATGATGACCCCACCACAGAACATCTCGGCGAGTCCACGCTTGACGAGTTGGGAGCCAGTTGAGTGCATGGTGGATTCAGAGGGCGTTGAAGACATGTTCATAGTGTACTTACGCAAGGCACCCAAATTGGAACCGGGGCCCGGTGAACTCTGCCACTGCTAAATCAAGGCCGTGGGAGGGACTAGCCGGCTGGCAATTGATCCACCGTGGCTTGGTCAAGCACCCGTGGGCTGGTACCCGTTTCTGGAAGCTCCACGAAGGTAGAACCTGGGGTCAACAACATGGGCTTTCCATCGGCCGAGGTCAACTTCCAAGGCTGGTCGCGAGCGCTGCGCACCCAAGTTCCCACGGTCATGCGGCCCTGCGTGAACACCCAAGCGTTGCCAAAACCTAAGGTCTGCGCTTCTGGGGACCGCGAGTCTGCTGCAGAGGCGGCATAGGGAGTCTCGAGAACAACCACGTTCGTAGGTGCAATCTGGGTCCCATCAGCCGCAAGATGACGCCGGTTATTCGACCAACGCAACCAGCCACTTCTTGCCGGATCCCAGACGAAGCCCAAGGGAGACATTCCCACCTTCATGTCGAATCCCAGAACAGGGGTGCCTCCGGGGTCTTGCCCCGCAGCGACATAGTCAAAGAGTTTGTTCGGCAGCACGGGGGGCTGATCGGCATAGGTGTAGAGCTTTGGAACATCCAGAATCAGGTTATGGGGCGCCTTCTTGGCACTCGAACGGGAGTAGGCATCGGGGGCTTGGCTATGACTCTCGCTTTGGATCCATGGCGTGTCAGCCATGACCTGCACCACATTTTCATTTCCGCCCGACCATGCGACTAGTGGACGGCCGAACATTGCGAGCAAGTCGGGGTCACTGGTGCGAGCCGAGCGGATGGGGCCAACCTGTTGCACATCTTTTGACTGAAACACGGTCATGTAACGGCTAATGCCCTCGACCTTGAGTTCGATCACCATATCTGCCTGCTCAATCCCGATCTGTGGCATGGCCTCGGGAGAGTTATCCATTTTGGCGACAAGAACCGGCCGGGCAAGCAGAGCCGCTCCTGCGGTGTCATCGAGGTTCAACTGCACTCCCGTGAGAGCCGCTGTTGGTCCAACAGGGATTGTGGTTGTCGTCGTTGTCGTGGTGACAGCCACAGCCGTGGTCTTTGCGGGGGCAGCCGAGTCGTCCTTCTTGCCGCACCCACTCAGACCCAGCCCAGCTGCACCGGTTCCAATCAGCACAACTGCGAGGAGGGAAACTCCTAGTCTCAGCTTGCGATTCGAGCTTCGCTTTTTGGATGCGCGGGCACCTTCTCGACTCACAGAACGTGCCTCTGCTGCATCGGGGCTGCTGTTTTCGGGGGTTTCATCAGACATGCTCTGCTGCTTTCATGTTCAGGGAGTCACAGCTCTTGTAGCACTGCAATTCGGTAGGTCAGTGGTTGCATAGATGTCTCTGCAAGGGGCGAAGGTTCCTGATCCGTTGGTTCAGCGACCGCGGCTAACCAAAGCGGGGCTGTGTTGTCGGGAGCGTTCGGAATGGTTGTTCCTACAAGCTGCATTTGCGAGAAGGCTGCGATCAGCCCCGGGGGGTATTTCGTCAGGTCGATGGCCGCCATATCGGAGATCACTGAGCGCTGCTGCCCAAGCCCGGCAGCCAACTTGCGCGCACCATAGCCCGAACTGCCAAACATGGAAATCACCGAGGTTGCATAGCGCGCTGACCCATCGCGCTGGCGACCAAGCAGGTTCGCCAGAACCCCCTCAAGCTCGAGGCGGCCCAGACCCATCGCCAATCCAGTCGTCAAAATAACGCAACAGCCGGATCGGTTAGCTGCAACGAACCCGTTCATCGACGGTGAGTCCAACAGGTACACCTCGGGGTCGGTGACTCCGCTCGAAGCACAGAGGCCCTCAAGCAGATTCTCGAGCTGCGGTTGAGTGCCGGCTACAAGTGGGTCGAGATCAAGTCCCAGCAGCATCTCTTTTTTACTGGAGGAAAGTTTGACTTTGACGACCACAATCCAAGCGACAGACAAAATCACTGCAACCACAGCACCAAAAATCGGCTGTACCAGCATCAGTAGTCCGCCGAGGACAAACGCCGCGAGCACCCCGACAAAGGTGACGTTGTGTTCCAGCATGTTCGCTGAGTGGTGCAGTGAGGACCGAGACGCCATTGCCCTACAGAGTACAGGAGGCCCTGCGCTAGGTTGAGTATGCCCCTTAGCGAACTCTCACCCGGAGGGAAGTGGCTTTGGGGGGTGCTTTTTCTGCGGCGACAATCAGATCGGAATAGATCTCGAGGTAGGCGTCGCACAACAACTCAAGGTCAAATTCCTGAGCTCTCAAACTGCCTGCCACTTGCAAGGAGCTAGCTAGGAACGAGTCATCGAGCACCTTATTGAGAGCTAGCGCCAATGCTGGAGCGTTTCCCGGCTCCACCAGCTCTGCAGCAAGACCGTAGGGGGCAGTCGCAACCTGCGAATAAGCCGAGATTGCTGAGGCCACCACCGCGGTTTCCGCTGCCATTGCTTCGAGCAGGATAATCCCGAAGGACTCGCCTCCGAGGGAAGGCGCACAAAAAATCGTGGCCGCACGCATACGCTGCTCACGCTCTTCATCGCTAATGCGCCCAAGCCACTGCACGCGAGAGTCTGGGTAGCGTTGCTGCAATTCTGCAGTCTGCGGGCCAGTTCCAGCCACCCAAATTTGGGTATCCTCGGGTAGGTCACTCACGGCTTGCAAAAGAACTTCGAGGCCCTTTCTTGGTTCGTGCCGGCCCAAGAAGAAAATCGTCGGTGCCTGGGCGGGCCATGGTTCTGCACTTCGAAACCGCTCCCCCTCGATACCGTTAAACAGAACACGAACGTCATCGGGCATAACGCCTGCCACCATCAGCCGTGCGTCCTCAGAAACAGCCACGCGAGCATCAAGGCGATTGCCAAACCAAGTCGCGAGGGCCGAGAGCTTTTGATAGGCCGGCTGTTCACCAGCAGCATGAAAGGTGCCGACGAGCGGAGCTGTCTTGAGAAGAGCTGCGGTCACGGTTGGACCAGGAGCTAGGGGCTCGTGCAGATGAACAACGTCGAAGTCTTCGTCCCAGAGTGCTCGCATAGTTCGCAGCTGCGCTGGGATGTCTGGAGCGATCGGAGCGACTGATCCATTTGTTGCGGTCGGGATGCTGCTCCCAAGTGGAATAACAAACACCTCGGGGGGTGGTCCATCGCAGGGCGCAAGGACAAGGGCCTCATGGCCGCGGCGTCGCAATGAGCGAGCCAGTGCTAGCACTTGCCCCTGAACTCCCCCCGGGATACTTAAGCTGTAGGGACAGACCAGGCCAATGCGCACCTGCGCAGACTACGCGTCGGCGCCGCCCTTTTCATTCTCAGTCTGCACCCAGGCCGGCATCGAAAGGCCGAGGGCTGCGAAATCGCTCGGCCAATTCGGCTGCAGCACATGCCATTGGGTGGGATCTCGGCAGATCAGAGTCTCGAGCGCGTGAGCCACATCTTGAGTCACCCGCTGCACATCCGCACGGAGGCGACCGCGACGTTCGGTGTCAAGAGGAGGCAACACCACAGCGTGGTGATTATTGCCATCAACAAACACGGCAACCGGCACGAGTGGGGCACCGCTGCGCAAAGCTAGCAACGCCGGTCCGCCGGGCAAGGTGGTTCGTTCACCGAAGAACTCAACGGCAATGCCGTCCCCCGTGAGGTCTCGATCGCTCAATAAGCACAGCACTGACCCGGCACTCAAGGCACCTGCAAGTTCAACTGCAGCCGTGGGGCTAACTGGAATGACGTTCAGTCCCAAGAGGTCGCGCCGGTAGGTAAGGAACCATTCGTAGAGTTCAGGCGGTTCTAGCTGTTCAACGGCCGCAGCAACATCAATGTTATGGGTCAGAACAAGCCAGCGACTCGCAGACTCCCAGCTGCCAAAGTGTGGGATTGCGGCAATCACTCCCTGCCCATTCTGAGCGGGCAAAATCAAGTGCTCAAGGCCTTCATAGGTAAAGGTTCGATCGAGTTCGTCCATCGAGAGAGAAGGAAGACGCAAGGCGTCGAGCCAGTACCTGCCAAAGCTCTGGAAAACCGCTTCGACTTTCTCGTCGAGCTGCGCCTCGGTAATCGGAGCGTCCTTCGGAAACTGAGCAGTGCGAACCGCAGGGTCGGGGAGCAGTCCATCAAGAGGTAATCCGTAGATCCGTCGCAGATACCGCTCAATCACCACTCGTTCAGCGGGGGAACGGTGAGCAAACGCTTTACTCGCCGCGTGAACTGCTGCTCGCGCAACCGATGATGGCAGATGCTCTGCGAGCGCCGTAGCGACGCGAAGTTTGCGAACCGACAGCTCCATCGAGTTCAGCTACGTATCAGGTGGGTGGACGTCGCGAGCCGCCTTGACGACCACGAGTGGCGCCGCGAGCCTGCCAACGCTGAGTCACCGTGCGGTCCGCGCTACGCGGCCGGCGACGGCGACGGTCGCTCAAAGCAGGGGTTTGTTGAGTTGCTTGACGCCAGACCTTCACGAATCGCTGCGCAGCAGTAATCAGGTTGAGCACGACAATCAGCGCAAGGATGGGGATCAGAAGGTTCTGGTAAAACAGCAGCCCGATGGCCAGCAGAGCAAACCGCTCAGCTCGCTCCACAATTCCTGTGTGGGCATCAAAGCCAAGTGCGTCAGCCTTGGCACGGATGTACGAGACAAGAGACGCCGTGATATAGCCAGCAACAGGCAACATCACGACCCAAGCTCGACCATCAGTCTCTACCAAGTAGTAGGTGATGCCACCGAACAGGAGTCCATCGGTAACCCGATCAGAAACAGAATCAAAAAATGCGCCACGAAGCGACGACTTACCCGAGGCTTTTGCGACCGCACCATCGAGCAGGTCTGGAATACCCGTCAGGATTAACAACAGCAGTCCGAGGTGAAGGTGCCCGGAACCAATGGCCACACAGGCAAACACAGCCATCACAATGCCTGTTGCAGTAATTACATCCGCAGAGATGCCAGCTTTTTTAAGACTGTTACCAATTGGCCTGACTGCGGCATCAACCTGGGACCGCCACTTACCGTCGAACATCTGACTCCTCGTGGGAGCACCCTCATCCCTCGTTGGATGCAGCACTCAGGAACTTGCAGTGGAATGTATGAGCAACGAACTCGGATTTATTAGCCACTGCTAACTGGAGTTAGCAGCTTACCCCCATTTGCGCGTCAATGTGAAGTACTCGCCAAAAAATCAGACCCAGAAATCTGCAGCCGGACGCAGGCTCAGGAATCACCGGAAGGAATGTCGGACTCGGGCGAAGCAGCAGGATCGGACTCGTTCGGACCTTTGCTCGCAAGCTGGGCAGGAACACTCAAAGCCGCTCCCGCTACATCCTCGGGATCAAACTGGGTCCAGTCCTCAGGGTTCTCCTCTGAGA
>JBAXCX010000108.1:0-10020 GCA_037141255.1 Actinomycetes bacterium
GTGTTTCACCGGCCCCCAATCGAGTGCCCCGTTGCTGATCAGATACAAAAAAGACTCGAAAACCGCAGCAGAAAAAATCAGAATCGCGGCAAGGCCGTACCCGCCAAGTTCGCGATAGACCATCGTGAACGGGTAAAAGAAGATGATCTCAATATCAAACACAATGAAGATCATGGCGATCAGATAGAAGCGGACCGGGAACCGTTCTGGAGGTTCTTCCACATCAACTATTCCGCACTCATAGGCCATGACCTTGGCCGCTGTTGGCCGTGCCGGCATCAGAATCTTTGAGGTCAGCAAGCTGATCGCACCAAAGCCAGCGGTCAGGAGTAACAGCGCAATGAGTGGAAGGTACTGAGCCATGTCAGCTGGCCTTTCCGTCCCAGGCAGCGCGCATTGCGGCAGCCTTCTTGTCACGGGTGTGCAGCATCCAACAGAACACGAAGAACAGTGTTCCGCTGAACAGCGCAAAGAGCGCAGGAATCACTCGCTTGTTCCCAAGATTGCGCTCAAGGATCACGGTAATGGTTGAGGCCGTGGTATCGATCTCTGCCGGCGGCGGTGCCTCACCAGGAGCGACCACAACCTCGGCATTTTTCTGGATCGTAATCGCCGCATACAGCGTCGGATTTTTTACCTGCAGGGTTGTCTCAATACGGTGAATCGCCTTCTGCAGGACTGATCGTTCGCCCTTGATGGTCTCTGGTTCAGCTGCAGTCTTGCCACCAAAAAAGAACACGTCTTTGACAGTGTAATTGGCAGCCGTGGTCTCGGTGCCAAACACTTGGGCCGCAGCAATGGCGGCATCCGAGGCTGCCATTGCCTCGCCTCGGCGAGAGTCAGACTCGGGGAGGATGCGCCAGCCGCCGAGCTGGGTATCAAGCTGGGTCTTCAGATCGGGAACCAAGGTGGCTACCTGCGTGAGCGACTTGGGCACAAAGCCCTCGCCCTCGGTTGCCTGAATCTGTGCCTGCACCTCGGGGTTCTTCGTCTCATAGGCAGCTAGAAGTTCTTGGGCTGATTTTACTTGGCCGGCGGAAGGGTCAGTGTTGGGCAGCTTGTCGACATGTTCTGTCACCGTTGCGGAACTGCGATCAAAATTAATCTCTTTTGCCGTCCAAGAAGGCGTCTTACCTATCATGCCGATTCCGTAAATCGTCCAGAACATGCCAAGAGAGAAACACCATCCGGTGAGCGCTGCGACGGTAACGAGAAAGCCGGTTCGGATTCCCATGTTGGTGGCGTTGAGTAGGTAAACAGATCCCATGAGCGCACCAACAGCAGCCATCACCACAAGCACGCCGCGGATGGTTGGGTCGAACGCAATTGCTGCGAGGAAATACCCCGAAAATAATGACATGTTCTGCTCCAGAGCCTTTACTGCTGACCGGCGAAGGTCGGGGAGTTCTCGGTTCCTGCTACCGGTGATTTCACGGCGGAATCGTTGGACAGGTTTCGTTCATAGGTGATGACAGCCCAGACTTGCTCTGATTGCAGCAGCCCAGCAGCGCCCTTATCGGGAATGCCCTTATCTGCTTGGCCAGTATTGGGGTTGGCACCGAACGCTGGCATCTGCGGGTTGCCCTGCTTACGAGAGAAGTAGCCGACACCGGGCTTCATGCCGTTCCAGATGAGATCAAAATGTTGTTGCTCGGTAGAAATGTCCTGGATTCCTTCAAGGTTTGGCCCCAACGACCCCTTCTGCAGTCGGGCAAACGGCTGCCATGCTTGGCCATAGCTGGCACCAGCAACGTGGCAACGAGCACAGGAGTACGACCCCGCCGCAAGTTCTTGGTTATTGAAAATGATCTCTCCCAATGCAAGCTCATCCGCACGTGAGAGTCGGTTGGCGTCTACGGGTTCGCCGTCGCCCTTGTTAGATTTGCGAACTTCCATCATGCGGCCGTACAGCGCTGGGTCGAGACCCTTGACGAAGTCATCCACCGTTGCATGCACCGCACGAGGAGTCTTTTGCACTGACCAGAGGTAGTCAATCAGGTTATCGATCTGCTGCGTGGTGAGGGGACCGCCACCGGGGCCGCCCCAAGCGGCCATCGGCGAGCCAGGTCGGCCATAGTTCAAAACGTAGCGAACGCCATCCTCGGAGTATCGATACAACACGTTGTTCAGCGCGGGCGCCGCCCACGAGACCTGATCAACGAACTGTCCGTTCTGGTCGTTAATGATGAAGGTGGCCTGCCCGCCGGTGCCCTCGCCGCCGTGACACGCCACACACTGAGCACCAAGTTCGTACAGTTCTTGGCCTCGCTCCACAAAGGTCTCTTGGAATGCCACTACAGCTCCGGCCTGACGGCCCGGCTCCGCTAGCCAGTAGAGCGGCAACGCAACACCTATGAGCGCCAGCAGCGCTGCTGCTGAAAACAACGCCGCATTCAGCTTCTTGCCTTCAAGCTCTTCATCGTCGTAATAGGGCTTGCGGTTTGCTGCAAGCTCAATCTCAGAACCCAGCTCGGCTCGCGAGGCACGCATATTTGCGAAGAGCCAAGCAATCACTCCCACCAGGATCACGGCAAGGATGACAAACCCGACTACTCGTTGTGTTGTTGCTGCGACGATCATCTACGTACTCGTTTGTTTCCTCAGGTGCGTGAGCTAGGCCCAGCACGGACTGAATAATTTTGCGGTTATGCCCGCAGCTGAAATCTGCTTAGTGCGCTTTTGCTCCACCCACACAGTGGGGCCCTTCGGCCTCTTGGCCAGTGGTGTTCGTTCCGATTGGTGGTCCTTGGATGACTTGGCCCGTATTCACAATGAACACACCGCCGGTCACTTCCATGGCGAAACGGTCCATTCCACGTGGAGCCGGGCCGCCCTTCTTCTCGCCAACTTGGTTGTACTGAGATCCGTGACAGGGGCACTCAAACCACTGCGAACTCTTGCAGTCTGGTACTCGACAGCCAAGGTGCGGGCACTTCTGGTAGAGCGCCACTAATCCCGCTTCCATGCCGGTGAGTTCTGGAGCCGAATACACTGTCTTGGCCTTTGACAACGCCGCTTCGGGGTACTGGGTAATCCACATACGCCCTTCGGGCTTGTACAAGAAACCATCGTTACGTTCAATTTCAGAGATCAGGTCGGTGACCTTGCCGACTCGAATCTTTGAGCCGAACCCGCTCGACCCAGAGGGCCAAAGGAAGCCAATGATTGCCACGCCAAACACGGCGATGCTCAAACCAAACAGCGCAAAGATCGAGCGGTTAAGGAATTGCCGACGGGTTACCCCGTAGGCATCGGGGTCTGGAGGAATCCATGCCACAGGTGCTTTGGTTGACACGGGGGCAATCTCGGTGCTGCTGCGAGCCAGAACTGCGGCTCGCTCAACTTCTTTGCCAGTGGCAGTCGGTTCCACAATCTCGTCTGGGGCGGATTTGCGCGCAGCACGGTCTTTCTTGACCGTCTCTCCCGAGAGATTGCCCACCGCAGCACCTGTATCGCGTCGCTTTGAGGCACCCACGAGTGCCACAACTGCAAAGACCACAACCAGAATGATGGCGATAATAATGAAGGCGTTCATGACGTAGTTGACCTCACAATTCGAAGAAGACGCCGCCGGTCCACGGCAGCGTAAAGAGGAATCCAGGACCACGGAAGAATGACCCGATCGTAACCAGCACACCCCAGAACATCAGGTGAACGGTCATGAGGGCAATGGCGAACTTTCGGTCCTCGGGGCGCTTTGAGGGGTTCTTGTCCATATAGGGCGCCAAGATGAGCAAGAAGATACCCATTCCCGGGATGGTCACTCCAGCAACCATGGGGTGGAACATGGTGAGCAGTTCCTGAAGGCCTAGGAAATACCAGGGCGCCTTGGAGGGGTTCGGCGTCTGGTTGAAGTTGGCCAACTGCAACAGAGGTGCGTTGACCAACCAAGAGAAAATGAACAAGAAGGCTGTGCACACCAGCGCTGCCACAAACTCAACCACGAGCAAATGCGGCCAGACATGCACCTTGTCTTGAGGCTTTGCCTTTATGTCTTGAATAGAGCCTGACTTGACCACGGTCAGCAGACGCTGGGTGTGGCCGCCAGGACCAGCAGCAAGAGGTGGTCCTCCGCCAGCAGCAACGACTGCTCCGCCAACGGGTGCTGTGGCTAGTGCGGTTGCGGTGCCCGCAGTTGATGTCCCAGCATCTGCATCTGCGGTGCCGGCCTTTTTTGATTTAGCTGCTTGAGAGCGGGCCAAGAGGTGCGCCGGAATCCGGCTATCGCTCGCTGCCTCTGCTGGGGCATCGGCAGCAGCTGACTCAGCAGGCGCGGCTTGATCAGCGGGGGCTGACTCAGCAGCCTTTGCAGCAGCTTTTTCCTTTGCGGCTTGCGCCCGTTTCAGAAGGTGTTCTGGTACCTCAGTCATGCTTGCTCACTTACTACTACTCCGTGGATCCCGGAGACGGTCGATCGGACGTGGACACTGTGGAAGAACTCAGTCATTGGCTGCGATTCACCCTAGAGCGGCCCGGAGATACCGCCGTCTTTACGAACTCTCCAGAAGTGGATTGCCATAAAGATGACGGTGATAAACGGGAAGAACAGAACATGCAGCACGTACCATCGCAGCAGCGTGTTGGTACCAATCTCGGCTCCACCGAGAAGCACGAATCGCACCTGATCACCAAAGACTGGCGTATAGCCAATCATGTTGGTACCCACCGTCACCGCCCAGAGTGCAAGTTGGTCCCAAGGCAGCAGGTAGCCGGTGAACGAGAGCAGCAAGGTGAGGGTCAGCAGGATCACCCCAATCACCCAGTTGAACTCACGAGGAGCTTTGTAGGCCCCGTGATAGAAGACTCGAGCCATGTGCAAGAACACGGCAATCACCATGAGGTGAGCGCCCCATCTATGCATGTTTCGCACGAGCAAGCCAAAGGTCACCGAGGTTTGGAGTGCGTAAATATCGTCCCAGGCCTGAGCGGCTGTTGGGCGGTAGAAGAACATCAAGAAGATGCCCGTCACGGTCAGAATGATGAACAAGAAAAAACTGAGTCCGCCAAGGCAAAGCGTGTAACTGACCTTGACTGCGTGACGCTTCACCTTTACCGGGTGCAGGTGATACAGCACGCTGTTCATAATCACGTAGGAGCGATTCCTCGGGCTATCGGAATAGCCCTTGCGAAAGATTGAACCCGGCCGAAAAATCGATCCCCAGGCCTGTGACTCTTGGGTCTTTTCCCAAACTTCGCTCATTTTTTCTTGGGCTCGTTCGCCTCGGGAGCCCTGCATTGTCTTTGCCACTACTGCTCCTTCGTGCCTTCAGTCGTCATGGGTGTTCGTTCTCCTGCGTGTTCGTGCTGTCTCGTGGCCGGCCTAAGCCAAGCGCATCCCGTAGCCATAGCCATGAGTGTTCGTTCGTTGGTGCGGATCTCCTGCAGCGGATGGATCGCCAATCTTGCCCAAAATGATGACTCCAGTAGGGCACCGATCAACACAGAGGGCACATCGGGTGCAGACATCATCATCGATCAGAAAAAGCACATTGTCTGTCGGGTCGGTGCCGGGCAGATCAACGCCAATTGCCTCTTCAATGCTCGAAGGGCTGACCATGTGAATGCATTTCCACGGGCAGATATCCACACAGCCTTCGCATTGGATGCATTCGGACTGATCAATGTGGATGAACTGCTTGGGCTTAACTGCGCGCGCCAAGTAATCGGCATCAACCTCTTGCAAGACATAGTCGTCGCGGAACTCGGGTAGTGGAGGATTCGCATCAGTAGTCGCCATCGTGGTCTCCTCCGCCTTAGGCCTGTTTCACCAATGGACGACCGTAGGTCGACACTGGCTCGATTGCTTTGGTTGCATCTGCACGCTTGCCACGGTTTTGCCACCAGGCCCAGATCCACATCTGACCGCCAAGGAAGGCTACGTAGATCAGCACTGCGACGATGTCTCGCACGGCACGGGCACTGATCTTGATGGGGAACCACGGGGTATCGATCGACCATCCGGTCACCGGGAGTGTGGCCGATCCGCCAGGACCAAACCAGATGCGGTCCGGGCGCCAGCCAAGTTCTGCATCGGCCAAGGTCAACCACTGATGTGGTACGACTCCATAAATCCAAAAGATAATGAAGAAAATGTAGGTACCCGCCAGCATTGCTTCGCCCCAGGTCAGCGGGGTTCCCACGGGGCGCTTTTTGGCGTACGGGAAGATGGGAGCAATCATCGCTGCGGCAATCAGCAACGCCATCAGAAATGCAACCACGAACGAGCTCCTGTCTGAGTCGAAGAACTCTGTGTGCGGCCGAACCCAGTGGCGGGTGTGGCACAAGATTGCGGAGGGTTCTCGAGGTGTAAATGGTTCATGAGGTCAGCTTTGTATTCGTACTGCTGAGTCTGTCACTGACGCAAGTCGCTGAGGTGTCAGGACGGGCGCTTTGTGAAAGACATCACAAGTCTAGATCGCAGAGTCCAGCCGAGAGAAACACTCCGGTCGTGCTCAGACCTTGGTCTACCACGGGAAGATACTCGGTGACACATTGAGCCACCGCAATCCACCAGAAACTCAGAATTCCCGGTGGTCAAACATCTGCGAAAGTTCGCGATACATTCATCAGGGCCAAGCAGGTTTCTCGGTTCCCGCTTGGTCGTCACCAGCGCTTCGTGCGTAAGGTGATCGTTGACACCTGAACTCAGGAACATCAACAGCCGAGCGCCGCGGAGGCAGGGTTGACCGAAGTACCAGAACATCTCCTAGCTAGAAGCCGTGCACGCCGGGCCGCGATGGGCGGCGGAAGCGGCGATTCTTCACCCAGCGAGAGCAGCGATGCTGGCTCAAGTTCCGCTGCCGTTGTACCCGCAGCTTCGAGCGCCTCAGTAGCGGGCGCGTCGTCAGCCTCCCCTGCACTTGTCGACAACACTCCGGCGGTTCCTGACCCGGTTGCGCCTTGGGTAGCCGCCGCTCAGACCCGTCAGAAGATTCCCTTCTGGGCCATCCCCGTTCTTGCCTTGCTGCCGATTTGGGCAGCGGTCTACATGCTGACCCTCGATAAGCCCACACCGACGGAGCTTGGACCTTACGAAGCCGGAGCCGAGGTCTACGGCAACAAAGGCTGCTCGGGCTGTCATGGCACTGCTGGCGCAGGAAACGGCAATAACCCAGCGCTCATTGGCCCGACCGGAGCAACAAAGGTCTATACCGTTCCTGCAAATCAGGTGACCTGGATAGCTCTCGGGTCCGCTGGCTACAAGGCCGCCGGCTTTCAGACTTACGGCGATGCCGATGTAGTGCGGCCAATCGGCGGCGGCATGCCCGCATGGTTGGAATCCCTGACGGCAGAACAAATCATGGACGCAGTCCTGCACGAGCGGTCCCAGCTCAACGATGAAAAGTTCGACATCGCCAAATGGCGTGACGGGTTTGAAGAGGCGCTCTCTGCGCTCCTGCCTCCCGATAAGGTCACGCAGTTCACTGCAGTGCTCGATAAATGGGAAAAAGATCCTCCTGCGCCTGCGGCGTGAGCACACTCAATCCAAAATGGAGTAGAGCAAACGGTCTGATCGCCATCTTTTTCTGTGCGGCCTTGGCACTGGGCATCGGCCTCATCGTGATCGAGAAAAAGCCCGCAACCACAGGCACTCAAGATGCCGCCTCCGCACAATCCGATTCTGGCCAAACAGGTGCGGGCAGCAGTTCCACCACCATGAGCACCAATACGTTGCCGCTCGATGATCTTTCGGTTGGTGCGATTAGCAAGCTCACGGGGCTGAACTTCCCCATCGATATGACCGGTTTTTTAACTGCTCGGGGCAACACCAGCCGTCAACTCGACGTGACCTTCGTGATTCCGAGTTCCTCTGCGGCCACATTCTTGGCCGACTCAGGTCTTCCTGCGCCCGTGGCCAACAAGCGAGTGGTGATCCACAGCTCGCCTCTGTGGAAGGTCAACCCTGAAGAGGGATCCACGCTGAGCAGCTCACAAGGAAAGTTCGGCCAAGTGCTGCGGTCAGTGGAACTCGTCGGTGAAAGCCCGGGATTTATCCGCGCACGGATCGTGGTGACCTCAACCTAAGGGGCAGGGTGTTTGCGTTACTGTCCGGCCTGAAGAAGTTCTGCGAGCGGAACCCGAAAGGCTCGCTTGCCTGCCGCACGCAGAGCAGCAAGGTCGCCATCGGCTTGGGCCTGTTTGAGTTCACCGAAGCTAAAGGACTCCCCGGGAATCGCTAGGTCAACCTCATCCTCGCTCACCACTTGGACAAACACGATCCGGTCGGGACCTCCCTTGTGGAGTTGGCCCGTTGAGTGCAAAAACCGGGGACCGATTCCCAAGGTGGTCGCAACTCCTTCAGAGCGTCCCAGCGCCAAGCGCGCCGCTTGGAGTTGGGGCTCGAGAAGCGGATCCACAAACGCTCCAATGACAAGCGCATCACCCGATCGCAGCTGACCCAGCGCGTCGGGAAGCGAAGTCTCTGCCGGCGGGTCAGTTCGGTTACTGAGGATCCCGCGAGCGGCAAGCTTGGCCGACTCAACATCTGGCTGATCGAAGGGGTTGATCCCCAACACAACTCCGGCAATGGCAGTCGCAAACTCCCAGAGAAACACCTGAGCACCCATATCTTGAGGCTCTTCAACGCTGAGATGTACCGAGGGGCCCGGTAGCCCATCCGCTCCGAAGCTGCTCAGGTCAACATCGCCGATAACCACATACATGCGGTGCTCGGCATCAGGTGCGTCTGCCGGCTCACCGATTACGGGTAAGAGCCCTACCCCGAGTTTGCCAGTGGACTCCGCAATCAACTGCTCAACCCAAGAGCCGAAAGCAGAGAGTGGTTCTTCAATTAAAAACGTCAGCTTGTCTCGACCGTGTTGGGCAGCAGTAGCGATCAAAGCTCCGAGCTGACAACCCAAGTGCTCTTGAGCGGGCACCTCGAGTCCCAGCAGTTCGGCGGCTTCTTGCGCGGTTGCCAGAAGGTCATTGGCATCAAGGCCCATCAGCGCTCCGGGCAACATCCCGAACGCAGACAGCGCCGAGAAGCGCCCCCCGATTTGCGGCACACCATGGGCGATAAAGCGAAAATCTCTTGCGGCGGCCAAAGCCTCAAGGCCAGACCCGGGATCGGTAATTGCAACAAACTGCGAACCAAGGGGAAGACGGCTCCAGAAATATGCCAGATGCGAACGGGTCTCAATAGTGCTGCCCGATTTTGAGGCCGCGACCACGACGGTTCGCTCTGGGTCGCAGAGGGCTGAGGTGCGCAGTATCGCAGCGGGGTCGGTGGAGTCCAGCACATGCAACTCTGGGAACCCATCGCCTGCTGCAAAGGTGCGAGCCAGAACCTCGGGGAACAGACTTGATCCGCCCATGCCCAGAATCAAAACATGATCAAACTGACCAGGGTTGGCATGGCCGGGGCCCTCTGCAATCTCATCTGCAACCAGAACCCAACTCGGCCATTGCCGCAGACTGTCTTCGACGACGTGCAACCAGCCCAACCGGTTTGCCACCTCATCAGGGTCGGGTTGGAACACGGTGTGATCCCCCTGCCAAACCCGCTCCACAACTCGATCAACCGAGAGTTGATTGAGTGCCTCGGCCCAGGCTTGGGCGAGGTGTTGCGGGTAGAACTTGGCGGTGATCACCACGGCAGACTACCCCCGACGAAGCGCTGGGTTTACTCGCCCACGAACTCTCAACAGATCTCGCGCTTAGGCACGTGGCCCTGAGCGAGGGGTGCTACCCCGAGTCAGGGTTCGCAGAAATCGTTGAGCGGCTTTGGTGAATTTTGATACGGGTAGATCACCGGTGGCTACTTGGTCAAGAATCCCTTCGAGCGAATCCTCAACACCAGAGATTCTTCGGGCACGCAACGAAAGAATCCCGAAGCCAAGCGCGCAAGAGACGGGAATCCCAAGCAAGCACAACGCTGCCAAGCCAACCCCTGCGAGCACGTCACCCCAGGCTCCCTCGTTCGCTGCGGCCGCCGCTGCCGCCGCTGCCGCTACCACTCCATAGAGGGCAAGGGCAGAGCCCAGAATCGCCACTCCCGCACCGGCTGCAATCCAAGCG
>JBAXCX010000109.1:0-9730 GCA_037141255.1 Actinomycetes bacterium
AATCACACAAGTCGACCACACTGTTGCAACGATCCTTAGAAACCGCCCCCTCCATAGGGGGTCAGGCGCATAACGAAACGAGCTTTTTGGGGAGATATTTGGGGGTGCTGGCAATTAATGCGTGCGAGCTACGACTTGATCGAAGAATCGGTCGAGCTTGGCTACGGATGCGCCGCATGCACTTTGGTGGGTTCGGCAACTCGCGGGACCAGTGTTCACATAATCCAAATTCAAGCCGAGATAACCGACTCGGCGAGCAGCGGCTTGAAAAGTAATTGCGTTCAGTGGAGGAACGATCCCATCGCTGTCACCTTGGATGACCAATCCAGGGGGATCGAGTGGGTCAAGATGATTGAGGGCCGAGGCCCGCTGATCGAGCGTCGACCATGCAGTAGGCGCCGACCAGAACGGGGTTGGCCGAGAGTAGAAGTCAAGCGGAGCGGCGATCGAGATCCACCCGTCCACAGCCTGAGGTAATCCAAAAAGGGCTTCGTTCTGCCCGTTTGCCGACAGGGCTGCTTCGGCAGATATTGCGCCACCGGCAGAGAACCCTCCGATGATGATTGTGTTCGAGTTCAGGCCGAATTCGTTTGCCCGAGTGCGCAGGAACTGCACTGCCGCATTGGCGTCAGGTACGCCAGTTGGGAAGGCGCCGAGCCGGTAGTCAATGTTAAGAATCGCAAACCCGCGATCAATCTGATGCAGCAGCGGTCCGGCCTCATCAAGCATCTGCGCCCGGTTGCCACCAAGGAACCCACCGCCGTGCACATAGATCAGGACCCCACGATTTCCACCTGCTCGAGGCAGATAGATATCAGCACGCACTACTGGGTCAGAAGTATCTGGGTTATAGGCAATCTGAGTGAAAGCAGCTGTCAGATTGCCTCGCCCCCAATCGTTGGCAAGATGATCCGCTGGGTTCCACGGCGGGGCGCTCCCAGCCGGGCTACTTGCACATGACATGGACAGCAACAGTGTGACCGTTGTGAGGAGGAGTAGCGGGCTGCGCCAGGTAGCAAAGCGAAACAGCCGTGCATGGAACCGCGCCGACTGTGGTGCACGACGCGCTAGTTGACCTTGAAGCATCTGCTTTTGTCGGCACGGAGGAACCCAAACCTAAAAAGTTCCAAGCGACCGCAGCCCCCTGCGACTCTGTCATGCGAGGGACCCTCTCTAGAGGGTCCCTCGCAAAGCAAAGCGGATTATTGAGGCGGGCTTTGACTCGGATTCTTTTGTAAATCATTTTTCTTGGGGGACTCAACCTGTTTCAATAGAAATCGGTTGAGGGAGGATGTTTATGGCAAGCAGCGGTTTTTCCGGTGCTACCCCGTTTCCGGACGGGGCAGGATCAGGTGTTTCTGGTTCGATGAGTAGCATGCAGCCACTGGCTCCGCCTATTCCGTATTTGGTCGGGGCAGGTATTGCGCTTCTGGTTTCGGCCCTCCTTCTTGCGGGCGGCACGTTCAACGACCTAGCCCACGTAGCAGGCTGGATCTTTGCATCGGTGATTTCGATCGGTGCGCTTGCAGCATTCACGGCTGAGGACCTGAAGCGCCGGCAGCGTTCCAACTACTCCCCTCAACCGGTAACCGGACGCATACGGTTCGCAATGGCGATCATCGCTGTGCTGCTATGCGGCGCCCACGCTTGGACTCTGGCCTGGAGCTTGGCGGCCAGATGACCTCCTCAAAGACCGCTCCCAAACAAAATCCCACAGGGTCCAACAAGGTCCCAGTCAAAAAACCAACAGCCAAAAAAGCAACGGCCAAAAAAGCCCGCAATAAAAACCCTCGCATGACCAGAGCAACGGTCACGAAGGTCGTTCTGGTGATTCTGCTTCTGTCCCTCACGCTGGTCCCCCTGCTCATCACCCTTGCTGGTGCTGCCGGGGCTACTGGTACTGCTAGTACTGCCGGTGCTTCCGGAGCCTCAACACGCGCGGCGGAGCAGGCCTCCCCGAGTCCGCTCACTCCGGCCCTGCAGCGCCTTGCCGCTTGTGTATCTGGCCAGAAGCAGTTAGCCGTTGTCATGCTGGTTGACGAATCTGGAAGCCTCCGCAAGACCGATCCTGGCAACGGTCGCGTTATTGCAGCCCAAGCAGCAGTCAACGGACTGGCCGACCTGGTTCGGCGCAGCAACGATCAGGTGCGCATTGACTTGCAAGTGGCCGGTTTCGGCGTGGATTTCGAACGAGACGCTCCCTGGGGCACCCTCAACGCAGGCAGCTTGGCTGCCACCCAAGAGCGGGTTGCCTCATTCGCTGATCGCAATCGTGGAATCGATACTGACTATGTGAACGCATTGCAGGGGGCACAACTCAGCCTGCAGAACCAAGCAAAGCAGATGACCCCAGAGAACGAAGAGCCACCGTGTACTGCCGTCCTGTGGTTTACCGATGGAAAGTTTGATGTTGAGGACCGCCTCACGCCGAAATCTAAAGAGGTTGGCAGAGACGCCAACGGCAATAGCCAGTTCAAGGACTATGCACCCGATGTTGACCTGTACCTCAACGGTGGCGGGCAGGCCCTAGTTGAGCGGGGCAAGCAGACCTTGTGTGTCGGCGGAGGCGTGGCCGACCAATACCGCTCAAGTCAAACCTCACTCTTTGGGGTAGCACTCACCACGCAAATCGACCCGGCCGATCAGGAGTTCCTGCGATCAGTAGTGGCAGGCGGCGGTTGCGGCGATCAGGACGGCACCCAAAACGGCGACCTGCTTGCAGGCGATTTGGGGCAACTCGTGAGCTTCTTTGATCAGGTCGTTACTGGCCTTGGCAACCCGTCCTCATCCGAAACCGTTGACCTGACTACTTGTCCGAGTACTACCGAGCAATGCGCACAGGGCACAAAAACCTTTGATGTGGACGGAGCGCTGCGCCGGTTCCATGTGCTTGCTCAGGTCGACACTCCCGGGGTCGCAGTTCGCCTCACTGCGCCGGGTGCTGCGCCGGTCGACATTCCGGTGTCCGGAAATGCGGGTACCTCGGGGGCGCTTCAAGCCGGTGAGACCGCCATCACTTGGGCTTGGCTCTCGGCGAATGCGCTCACGATCGACGCTGAGTCCTCTCCGAGCGGCAATAACTGGGCAGGAACGTGGACGGTCACCTTTATTGACACCACCGGAAAAAACCCCGGAGCTCCAGTGCGGGCACAGATCTACTTGTTCGGCGACGTAGTTCCTCAACTCAAAGAGGGCACCAAGTTCCGAGCAGGCGAAGAGAACAAGTTTGTAGCCGTTCTCACTCGCTCAGAAGGCACGCCTATTCCGGTTGCTGGACTGACGGGCACGACCACGATGACTGCCACAGTCACCGACCCATCCTCGAAAAAGACTGTCGACCTTGGCCCGCTCACGAAACAGCCCGACGGAACCTGGCAGGGCGTGTATCGCGCAGAGAATGAGGTTTCGGCTGCCTCGGTAAATATCTCTCTTACGGCAAACGTCACGACAGCTTCTGGTGTAGCGCTTCCGCCGAGTTCTGCAACCTCGCCGGTTGTTGTGTTGCCCCCGATTGGGTTCCCCATCATCATCACTCGAACCTTGAGCGTGGGTCCGATCTCTGGCACCAAGGCGCAATCGGCTGGCGTTGCCAAGATTAAGGTCGAGGGTTCACCCAACACGGCAACCTGCGTATGGCTTGATCAGCTCAAGCTTGACCCGGGGTCGCTCGCTGCGGGAAAGCTCTCTGTAGCCGCAGTCAACGGCGGTGCAAGCGAGAAGAACTGCCTAAAGATTAAGAAAGGTGGGGCAGAAGAACTCGAACTTCGGTTCACGTCCTCGGAGTCGCTTCGTGGTTTAGCAACTGGACAGTTGCAGTTGGGCACCCGGTCCCTAGAGGCCAACAAGAACCGTCCCGCAACAGTCAGCCTGAACGTTCAACTAGTCAAACCCGCAAACGCTGGTGTGGCCGGAGCACTCTTCGCCATCTTGATGCTGATCGGAGTCGGCCTCCCGATTCTGGCGTTCTATGTCACCAACTTCATTGTCGGAAAGTTTGCTCCAAGGTCATTGATGATGGGTGGCTCTGTCAAGGTCAAGCTGACCGAAACCGTGGTGGAACGTTTGGAGCCAGCAGTCGGAGGAGCACTCCTTCTACCCGAGGACTTCACTGCACTTGGTGGGGATTCAAAGCCCAGTAAGTCGTTTGACTATTCAGGTGTGCATTTCCGTGCTGCAGTCTCAAAAAACCCATTCAGTCCCCCATTTGGCAAGGCCTCGGTAGCAGGCCAGGCAGCAATTGGAAGTGACCGCTCAAGTGGCGGAACTGCTGGAACTGCTGCGCGAATCCCACTGTGGATCTCAAAGGAATGGCTCTTTATTCCAGACCCAGTCAGCTCACAGAATGCTGCGAGTAGTGCAGATGAATTTGGCGATCTTGACGGCGCAAAGCCGGCCGACACTGCGGTTACTGGTCGGCTCATTGCGTTTGTTCCCGCCCTCGGAATGTTCGCCGCAATTGCTGCGCTGCAAGACACGCTGCGCGATCGTCTGCCGAGCAGGTACGAGCAGGCCAAGAAGGTCCGGCTAGTCACCCCCAGGGTGACCAAGGTAAAAGAATCGGTTGGACCAGGCGGCAAGCCAATCTCGGAAACCCCGGACAGCAAGGTCGACATTTGGAACCAACCGCTACCTGGCAAACAAAGTGCGCAGACCCCACCTTCTCAAACCTGGAAAGCGCCAACCCCGACAGCCCCAACTGCAGCACCACCAACCCCTGCACCACCAACTGCCCCAACATCTGACACCCCGCCGGCAGCTGCACCTCAACCACCAAAGAAATCCATCTGGGATGACTAACTCACATCAAGAAATGAGAAAATAATGCTTCGACCAATGATGCTTGTCGGTGTTGGAGGATCTGGAGGAAAGACCCTTCAGTTGCTTCACCGTGAACTGCGATGGAGGCTGCGCGACGCAGGCTGGACCGAAGGGGTGCCTGCCGGATGGCAGTTCATTCATATTGATGTGCCTGCAGCGCCAGACACCACAATGGGGAACGAGGCATCCTTGGTCAACAGCAGTTTGGTGGGAGGCCGCTACATCGGACTCGCGCCCGAAGGAGTTACCTATAAGGCGATCGATAACGACTGGATCAACGATGCCCGGTCACCCGAGCTTGCCAAAGTCGCCACTTGGCGACCTCGAGCAGAGGATGTCAACGTGGCAATCGGTGCTGGGGCTGGACAATTCCGAACGATTGGGCGCGTGGTATCGCTCTCGCAGGCCAACCTGATTCGCGATGCGCTCTCGAGTGCTCGTACCAAGCTGTCGGACCCTGGAATTCATCCACAGCTACAGCGACTCAGCATCCACCTTGGGGCCGAGGCAGCGGGAATTAGCCCCGACCCTCAGGCCGTTGTGATTTCTTCTATGGCTGGCGGCTCGGGTGCAGGCATGTTCTTGGATGTGGCAGACATCATCCGCGCTGCCAACCCCGCTGGATGGGGAGACAGCTCAATCGGCATTTTGTATACCGCCGATGTGTTCTCGGAGATTCCCGAGCTTGCGCGGCAGGGTGTGATGCCTAACTCACTCGCTGCACTCTGCGAAATGATGAACGGGTACTGGAATAACACCCAACCGGGCGACGAGTACCGTGCACTTGAGCGTGCGGGAATCCCCGCTGCCGCCTTCGAACGGCGTGGGCTGCGTTATCCGCTGTTTGTGGGGCGATCGAATAACTCCGTCACCTTCCCCGACCAAACAACTGTGTATGAGGCCTCGGCCAAGACGCTTGCCGCATTCATGACCTCGCCAGCGGCGCAGAACTCGGTCTATGCATATCTAGCTGGCAACTGGGTGAACTCATCGGTAGCGATGCAGGACGCGACTCCGTTTAAGGATTCGGTCAAGGGAACAGTGGCATCTGCCATGGGAATGGGCTCTATGAGCCTTGGCCGCGACCGGTTTGCTCGATACACCGCGCAGCGCTTAGCCCGCTCCGGGGTTGAACACGCCCTGCGTGCGCACACGGTTGGCCGCAAGGTTCCCGAGGAGATCACCTTCGAGGCTGCCCGAGACGAAGTTGCAGTCTCACAGTTGGAATGGTTTATCAATCAGTGCGGCCTGGACGAGTTGGGCGAGGAGCACAACCAAGTGCTGGACGCTCTTCGGCCAACCAACACCGATGCTGACGAGGCGGCACGAGCGGCTATCCGACAACAGGTCGGGCAGTTCACACAAGCCCAGCCAAACGAATACGCCAACATGATTATTCAACATGCCGAGCATCAACGGCCGACCTATGTCTCTGCCACTGATCAGGCACTTCGGCAGCAGGCATCTATCTGGGTTGGGCTGATCGTAAGTCGACTTGAGGCGGCGACGCTTGAGTCGTTGAGTCGTTCTGGCCTTGAAGCCACCGTCGAGATCTTGCGCCGTTTAGAAACCCATGTTCGAAACGTGATTAATGACCTAACGAATGAGATCTCAAAATATCAGGGCATGGCAGATCGGATGGCCGAGGGGGTTTCAGGGGCGCTCAACGAGTTTGGTACTGCAGCAATGGTTGCCGATAACGAACTGATCCCGAAAGGAATCGGGCGAGCAGTAAAGACGCTCGCTTTTGGACTCGAGGCCCGGCTACGCCAGACCGCGTGCATTCTGCTTGATGACTTCGCGCGCAACGAACTCAGGCCGCTACTTGATGCCTCAAGTAATGCTCTCGGTGGGCTGAGGGTTGATGAGCATCCACCAGCCGGAGCGCCAAGTCTTGGCATTGAAGACTGGCCTACCGCCGGAATTATTCCACGGGCACTCTTTCCCGCACTGAACGAGCGCTTGGTTGAAGATGTCGAGACTTTTCCAAAGTCGTTTGAGGACCAACTAGCAAATACAGTGCGCGATGCGCTCGATCCAGACCGAATTCTCTCGCCGCGAGAGTCAGAGCGACTAGCCGTAGGCGAGATTCTGACCGGACGAGGGCGCGACCTATCAGTTGATGACGTTCTTCTTCATGACGACACCTGGTGGCCACAGATGCTGAACACGCAGCGTCCCGCAACTGCAGCGCGTTATCAGTTCCGACTGGGCGGGGCAGACCTGTTGGAGCGGGCCGAAGACTGGACTCATCGCAGAGATACGGCACTTGGTGAGTTCGTTCACGAGTCGCTGCGCAGTTACGTAGAGGTGGACGATATGGAAGAGCGTGCGCATCGGCGCACACGAGTACTCAATGCATTCCAAGAGGTGCTCGCAGTCTCGCCTCCCCTAGTGCAGATTAATAACGCCATCGTTGGCGCAGTGCACGGGGTTGCTCCAAGTGCTCAGTATCACTTCACTTCTATCCCGTTCGCTCAGACAGATATTGAGCCCGAGCTTGTTGCGATGACTCAAAATGCCGGTCAGCCCGATGACGTGTTGGCGCAACTCTCCAAGGCAATGGGCACGGGCGAGGAGCAAAGAATTGAGATCATCACCACGCTGAGCGCACCCGTGCAGCCCATTGTGTTGCAGTCGGTAATCAAGCCAATTGCCGAGCAGTGGACCTCGAGCCGAGACAACAACGCCACACGCGAGCAGTTCTGGCGCTGGCGGCGGGCTCGCGCATTGCCTGAGTTCATCCCAGCTTCACCCGAGGTGATTGCATCGATGACCCGCGGCTGGTTCCTTGGCCGACTCTTGGGTGACCTGACCTGGGATAAGCAGGCTATTGGTGCTGAAGCTGTGCAGATTTATAACCCCGAGTACCAACGGGACGAAGCTTTCCCCTTTCCCTATCTAGGCCCAAGCCCCACCGGTGAGATGGACTTGCTGCCAGCAGTGCTCGAGTCAATGGGCCTGTCAATGTTGGAGAGCCAGATACGAGGCAACATTGAGCCGCTTCGTGCCTACTCATTGTTGCGCTCCCTTGGCGAGGATGCCCCGCAGCATTTGCGTAACTGGGTTCAGTTCGGCAATACAGCCCACGGGAAACCCCCGCTACCCCGCGCTTGGCAAAATGCAGACAAGTCGATTCCAACAGAGCAAGATGCAACACCGGCAGACCGACAGCGCGCAGTGCTGGCTTACCTTGATGGCCGAAAGCGCAACTACGTTGACCGACTAGACGAGAACCCCGTCACTAGGGCCTCGATGTTGACCCAGCCGCGATGGCTGGACTTGCGAGATATTTTGGATTCTGCCTTCGCCGCGCTCCACTCAGAAACGGCAAACATTTCCACCTCCGAGGCGGATGATGACGGGGACTGAGATCCGTCGCCATACGGTGTTTTTGTTGCAGGGGAAAGACCTGCAAGAAAACACGGTGGCCAAGATGACCCAGTGGTCACAGGCTGGGCTGTTGCATCCCCTCAGCTTCTTAAACCTTGGAACGCTGGTGGACGGAGTGCGGCCGAAGGAGGTCGAGCACTTCATGCTGATTGCCGGCGAGTTGCAACAACCAACGCGTCTACTCGACTGGCTTTCAAGTAATTATTGCGACGTGATCCGGTTGGTCACGCTCCATACGAGTACCCCAGAAGGCGATGAGGCCGAAGGGGTGCATTCTGCGGAGCAACTCAGAGAAGAACTCGTTCGCTATATCGGCCCCAAACAACACCTTGTTACCCTCGCCTGCTTTCTGATTGACCCTGATACTGCCCTGGCAAGCCCTCTGTCAGTGCTGCCTACTTGGTCGGCAAACTTGGTGATTAGCCCAACGGATCAATCGCTACCAGGGGGTTCTAGTGCCCCCGTCCCGGCATACACGGCCAATGGCGACACGAATCAGGCTTTTGCTGACCTTGCCTCGCAGAACCTGTGCACTCTTGGGGCAGCTTGGGCATTTGTCGGTGAAGGTCCCATGGATAGCTGGTCAGCCGATAGCGGCCCCCAAGGAGTGCAGCTTGTACGCAGCTTTGTGAGATCGCTCGACCTTGCAGACCCCACGGTTCAGGTCACCGAGAACGCCCTGAAACCGGTTGTGGGAACTGGCCTACCGGGGTGGCCAGTGCCCAGTTCAACTCCGCAGCTCATCTCGGCAATCCCTCCCGAACCATTCTCTCGAGATGCCGCAGATCAGCTCTGTGATCGCCATAGCGAATTTATTGACCTCGTTACGATTCCGCCGGTCGCGTACCGTCCGATGCAGAAGATCAAGCTGTTCGCAGCTCTCAAAATGTTCTTCAGTTACATGCTCAAGGGCGTGAAAGAGGCCCCACGCGTCATGCTTGATGCTGCTGTAGCAGCAGCAAGTACGGCAGCGTCAAATATGGCTACTGGTTTACTGTTCGGATCCTCCTCTGCGTTTGAGGTCAGCATCGGCAAGCCACACCAGCGTCCGACCTCAGATACTGCCGCGTTGCAGAAGGCACTCGAGGCGGCGATCCAGCTTGCCAACCCAACCACTCGGTACATGCCCGCAAATACCAAGGTGTTATGGGAGGAATACCTGCGAGTGGGAATTGCTTTAGTTGATGCTTCGACCATGCCACCCGAGCAAAGCCGCCCACAGATTGGTGATGCGCACGCAGTGCTTCAAGACCCATCCGATGTGGTCATCCGTCCTGATTACCCAAAGCTACTTGTCTCCAAAGAATCACTCGATGATCGCGGAGTCGTTGAGCTCTCAGCTTTTGATCCGATGCTGGTCAACCTGACCCTGGGCCGGCTTCGCGATCGCCTGACGGTGCTCATTGGACAATCTCCAGAGGCCGAGGCGGCTGAACCTGCTGCTGAGGGCGAGGGGGAAGCAGACTCCTCGGCAGGTGATCCCTCGATCCTCCCACCCGCCTATCAGCCAGCGGCAAGT
>JBAXCX010000110.1:0-9700 GCA_037141255.1 Actinomycetes bacterium
AGCTGCTGAGCCACCGATGACGCAAGCTCGGGAGTCAGACCTCGTGCCTCATAGATCCCGGTGAGCTCGGCAAGTTCGCCCTCTGGGTCTTCTTCAATCTCGATCGCTTCCATCGAGCGTTCAACCTGTTCAACGTCACGCTGGGAACTGACCGATACGTACTCTCCGAGCGCCATCGATGCTGCCCCTGCCGTCAGGCCAGCAATACCAGCGAAGAGGATTTGAGTTTCGTCTGCACCCGCACTCGCCACACCAAGTAACAGCGCGCCGGTAGACAGAATCCCGTCATTGGCACCAAGCACCGACGCCCGCAACCAACTTGTGCGACTGCTCTTATGCAACTCTTGATGTCGGCGCGCAGGTCCGTGATGAGGGGGCATGAACCCAAACTTAGTGCCCCAATGTGAAACGATTCTCGCGTGGAGTCCAATGCTGATGCGCGCAGTGGCCAAGAGCCTGAGGTGATCACTGCATTTGTGCTTGGCGGTGGCGGCAAGTTGGGCACTGCCGAGGTGGGAATGCTCGAGGCGCTAGCCGAGCAGCGAATCATTCCCGACCTTGTACTTGGCACCTCGATCGGGGCAATCAACGGCGCTGCGGTGGCCTCCGATCCAACGATCGAGGGAGTGGCAAGACTGCGCACCTTATGGACTTCCATGGAGGCCAGCGGCGTGTTTGGCGGCACGGTAGTTGAACGCCTGCGTCATATGGCCAGTGCACGCACCAGCCTGCACTCGAACAGAGCGCTACGAACCCTTCTCGAACAAACACTGCATGAGCAGCGGATCGAGCAACTGCCCGTCCGGTTTGAATGCCTGGCTGCTTGCATTGAGACAGCGGGGGAGCATTGGTTTACTTCGGGCCCCGTTGTTGATGCAGTTCTTGCCTCGAGTGCTGTCCCTGGACTTCTGCCCCCGGTTCAGGTCGGGGATCGACATTATCTCGATGGAGGAATTGTTGACTCGATTCCGGTTCAGCGAGCTGTCGAACTTGGCGCGAGCCGAATCTTTGTGCTGCAAGTAGGTCGTATCGAGCAGCCACTTACTGTTCCCAAACGACCACATGAGGTTGCCGTAGTGGCTTTCGAGATCGCAAGAAGACGAAGCTTTTCCGTTGCCATGGCAAAGCTTCCCGAAGGCGTTGAGGTGCATGTGCTGCCTACAGGCGGCACGGGGCCCCGTCCAAGCGATTTACGGCAGTTTCGGTATCGCGACTTTTCGGATGTTGATGACCGAATGGTCAGTGCCAAGAGCGCGAGTCTGCAGTATCTCAAGCTTCACGAACTCAGCGGCGGGGCTCCTCGGTGACTGCAGGATTGCCACCTCGAGTTGTGCGGCGAGTGGTTCTGGCTCCGGCAATGATTGCGCTAACAGCGTTCTTGTTGGCGGTTACCCCGCTTGTGTTGCTGGTACTTGCATTTCTGGTGCGCTTTTTGCCTGGCCGTTGGCGAGCATTGCGCATGTTTTGGTTTCTGCTCGTCTATCTACTGCGAGAGAGCCTTGGAATTTTTGGCCTTCTCTCGCTGTGGGTGATGAGCGGCTTTGGCTGGAAGCTACGTTCCGAACGGTTCTCTCGCGCCCATATCCGTCTGACTGGCTGGTATTTGCGTGGCCTCGTCGGGTCGGCCGCGAAGGTGTTGCGTCTCTCGCTCGTCACCGAATCTGTTCCCGATGACCTCGCTCTTGGACCTACCCGTGCTGCGGCCTTGCAGCATCGTGACGGGGTAACTCCCGTCCGACCTGTGCTGGTCTTTAGTCGACATGCTGGTGCCGGCGACTCGTTCATCTTGGCGCACTTATTGATTAATACCTATGGCCGGCGACCGCGGATTGTGCTGAAGGATCTACTGCAGCTCGATCCATGCATCGACATTGTTCTGAACCGTCTACCGAATAGCTTTATTAGCCCCAACCCTTCCCCTGGGTCTGGCGTGATTGAGTCGATTCAGAGCTTGGCTGCTGGTCTTGAACCTGATAGTGCGTTACTGCTGTTTCCCGAGGGTGGAAACTTCAGCGAACGCCGCCGGAGTCGAGCTATTGAACGTCTACATCAGCAGGGCTTTGCTCAGGCAGCGCAAACAGCCGCTGGGCTGACACACGTGTTGCCACCGCGACCCGCGGGTACCTTTGCTGCGATCGACGCTTCGCCCGACGCCGACGTTTTATTCGTGGCGCATACAGGCTTGGAGCAGCTCTCCACCTTGGGAGACTTGTGGTCGGGTCTTCCCATGGATCGAGAGGTGCGACTGACCTGGTGGACTGTTCGCCATGAGGAGATTCCAGTTGATACTCCTGAACGCATCTTGTGGCTGTACGAATGGTGGGAGCGGATTGATGATTGGATTGAGGAGCGGCGAGACCCAGCCCATCCGAGCAAGCCGCGTCTTGCTCCGGGCGAACTTGTAGTGGTCAAGCAGTCAGTCAGCCCAGCGGAATCAGCATCTGGCGCTAGCGAATAGGCCAGCAGATCTGCGCCAAGCACTAGTTTGTGGCCGTGTCAGATACTCATCTTCCCGCTGTGTCGGATCCAGTTTCAACAGAGTTGCTCAATGCCTCATGGGCTGAGTCTGGGCTCACCCCTGCCGAGGTTGACCAACGTGTAGACGCGGGGCAAATCAACAAGTTGCCCCATGCCCCGGATCGCACCGTCGGGCAGATTGTGCGCGCAAATGTGATCAACCCAGTCAACGGGATCGTCGGATTCATGTTGGTGTTGATTGTCATTGCCGACGGCATTGGCCCCGACATGTTGTTCGGTGGGGTGATTATTACCAACTCAGTCATTGGCATCATCCAAGAATTGCGGGCCCGCTCGGCGCTCAATCGTCTTGCCGTTTTGACTGCCCCTCAGGCAGTCCTGATGCGAAACGGTGAGCAGTTCGAGTCAGGTGTAGAAGAGGTGGTGCTTGATGACTTGCTGATTCTTGCCCCGGGCGCTCAGGTTGTAGTTGATGGCGAAGTAGTTGAGTCCACAGGGATGGAACTCAACGAGTCACTGCTCACCGGCGAGTCAGACCCGGAACACAAAGCTGTTGGAGACCAAGTTCTTTCCGGTAGTTTCGTGTCTTCTGGCTCTGGCAAGTATCGGGCGCTCAAGATCGGTGCCGATTCGTATGCGGCCAGTTTGGCTCAGGAGGCTCGCAAGTTTTCTCTTGTTAACTCCGAACTTCGCTCCGGAGTGAACAAGATTCTCAAGGTCTTAATGCTCGCGATTCCTCCGATTGCGATTCTGTTGTTCTGGCGACTCATGCAGACCAATGGTGATGACTGGCGCGTGGCGCTTTCGGGCGTGGTGGCCGCCTCTGTTGCAATGGTTCCAGACGGTTTGGTGCTGCTCACTAGCATTGCGTTCATGGCGGGTGTGATTTCGCTGTCGAAGAAAAACGCGCTCCTGCGCGAGTTGGCCTCGGTTGAACTTCTCGCTCGAGTCGACACCTTGTGCCTAGACAAGACCGGAACGATTACCACCGGCAACATTGTGGTTGCAGAGCTGCTGTACCTGGGTCAGGAATCTGGCTCCAAAAATGACCCGCAAGCACAGGCAAGCCCTGAGCGTCTGTTGGCGGCCGTTGGAGCGAGCGATCCCGACCCCAATGCAACCCAGCAAGCCATCGCAAAGGCTTATCCCGAAGCTCCAAGCTGGGAGCTCACGGGCACCGTCCCGTTCTCCTCGGCTCGCAAGTGGTCGGCGGCGCAGTTCTCCATGAGCACCGCAGGCCATACGGGAGCCGAAACCCTGGCTGTCTACATGGGAGCACCTGAGTTTTTGTTGGGTGATACGGAGCCAGCAATCTCGGCGCAAGTTGCCGAGCAGGCCGAATTGGGCCGTCGGGTGATTCTGCTTTCTACTGCGGCGCAGCTCACGGCCGAGGACCTTCCCTCTGACTTGACCCCACGAGCTCTCGTGTTACTCGAGGACGAAGTCCGCAGCGATGCTCATGAGACCCTGCAGTATTTTGTTGAGCAGGGCGTCACGCTCAAGGTTATCTCTGGGGACCACCCAGGAACTGTGGCCGCAGTAGCGCGGCGAGCGGGAGTACCAGATGCTGGTAGTGGTATCGACGCCCGAGACCTACCCGAGGACGAACAAGCACTTGCTGAGTTTGTATCTCAGCACACGGTGTTTGGTCGCGTCACCCCGAGGCAAAAACGGGTAATGGTCAAGGCGTTGCAGTCGCAGCAACATGTGGTGGCCATGACGGGCGATGGGGTCAACGATGTGCTGGCACTCAAAGATGCCGATATGGGAATCGCGATGGGCTCGGGCTCTGGGGCGAGCCGCTCCGTAGCTCAACTGGTGCTGATGGATGACAAGTTCTCCTCTCTGCCGAGCGTGCTAGCCGAGGGCCGACGAGTCATGAACAGTGTGGAGCGAGCCTCGAACCTGTTTATCTACGGAACTGTGTATGCCGTTCTGATCTCGCTGACGGTGTGTGTGGCTGGTGTGAATTTCCCGTTCCTACCGAGGCACCTGACCTTGGTGCGAGCCCTGAGCGTGGGAATCCCCGGTGTGTTCTTGGCCTTAGCTCCGGATCATCGTCGATCTCGGCCAGGATTTTTGCATCGGGTCGTCCGCTTTGCCGTACCTGCCGGCCTCATAGCCGGCACTGCCGCCCTCATCGTGTACTTCACGGCGCTGCACACAGCGGGGTCAAACCTGACGGAGTCTCGCACCGCGGCCACGGTGACGCTGCTTGGAGTCGGCTTAGCCATTCTGGTTCGGCTCACTGGGAGTCTTCCCACTTGGCGGTGGGCGCTGATTGCGGCGATGGGAGCGGGCGTTGTTCTGGCCCTGACTCTTCCCCCCACGCAAGCGTTCTTTGACCTGGAGTACCCGCCGCAGCCCGTCTGGCAGGTGCTCTTTGTTGTTGTGATCGTGGCCGGGATCGTCATGCAATTTGTTCCCGTGGCAGGTGACACAGGCGAGGCGCCCTTGCCCGCGAACACTGGTGCCTGACCTGCGGTAAGTTTTGTTGTCGTATCCGATACACAACATCACCCGAGAGGATTGAAGATGGCCTTTGAACTACCGCCACTTCCCTATGCCAAGGATGCCTTGGCACCACATATTTCAGAAGAGACTCTGGAGTATCACTATGGAAAGCACCATCAGACCTATGTAACCAACCTGAACAAAATGGTTGAGGGAACTGATTTCGAAAACTCCTCGCTTGAAGAGGTCATCATGGGCTCAGAGGCAGCCGTGTTTAACAACTCGGCGCAAATCTGGAACCACACGTTCTACTGGAGCTCCATGGCCCCCGATGGCGGCGGCGCTCCCACCGGAGAGGTTGCCGAGGCAATCAACTCAGCATTCGGTTCCTATGACACTTTTGTCGAGAAGTTCAAAGAGGCGGCAACGACTCAGTTCGGCTCTGGCTGGGCTTGGCTCGTTGACGCAGGCTCTGGACTTGAAATCATGAAGACTGCCAATGCAGATCTTCCGATGAAGCACAACGCCAAGGCACTGCTGACCATTGATGTGTGGGAACACGCCTACTACATCGATTTCCGCAACGCCCGACCGAACTACATCGGTACGTTCGTAGACAGCTTGATCAACTGGGATTTTGTTGCTGCCAACATGGCTGCGTAATTGAGTTGATTGCCTAGACCTTGAGCAGTCGCTGAACCCCCAGGGGTTGAGCGACCGCTCGGGCGTCAGGCATTCGCATTGTTCACACGTTCAGAAATTCCGAAGCCTGGGTGCACCAACTGCTCCCGCTCAGGTTTCGTTTGAACCGAGCAGTTCTTGATTCTGTAGGTGCAGATGTCGGCTGTTAGCGAGTCGCCTCCATCAATCTGGGATGGGAAACACCGCTTTTTGGTGGCCGGTGTGTTTTGCCTTGTGACCGTGGTGGCCTTCGAGGCCATGGCGATTAGCACCGTCATGCCAATCGTCGAGGATGACCTTGGTGATATTTGGCTGTACGGGTGGGTGTTCTCGGCGTTCTACCTTGGCACGCTCGTCGGTGTGGTAGCGGGCGGCCACTGGGCCGATCGAACGCGACCAGTAGTCCCGATGATGTTTGGTATCGCACTCTTTGTGGTTGGGTTGCTCATCGGAGGTTTAGCCCCAGCGATGCCAGTCTTGGTTTTTGGGCGCCTGCTACAGGGGGTTGGTGCGGGCATCGTCTCGGCAGTGTCATATGTGTGCGTTGGTCGCGGGTTTCCAGCCGAAATACACCCCGCTGTGTTCGCCGTGATGTCGACAGCTTGGGTAGTTCCCTCGCTGATCTCCCCCCTGCTGGCTTCGCTCATTGCCCACAGCTTTGGGTGGCGTTGGGTATTCCTCGGTCTTATTCCCATCACCCTGGTGGTGGCGGTGGTCGGAGGGTTTGCCGTGGGGAGGATTGGACCGTCTCCACCCAATGAGAGGAATCAGTCCCAAACCCCGACGAGCCAAGTACTGATTCTTGCCATTGGTTCGGCGCTTCTGTTTGCCGGACTCGCCATGCATATGATCTGGATTGGGCTGATTGTTGCAGCGGTCGGGGTCGTGATTGCTCGACAGGCCTTTATTCGGCTGACGCCCCCCGGGACGCTCGCTGCGCGACCTCGACTTCCAGCGGCCGTGCTCATTCGTGGCGTCCTTGCCTTCGGGTTTTTTGCTGCCGACACGTATATTTCACTTTCGCTGACCTCAGTCCGAGGAGAGTCAACTATCTATGCGGGGGTGGTGCTGATTGCCTCCACTGCTACGTGGACAGCGGGATCTTGGCTGCAGGTTCACTACGCTAAGAGTCTAGGAACGGGTCGCCTCGTGGGAATCGGCGGTCTGGTCCAGGCCGTAGGTGCGCTGGTCCTTGCAGTTGCTCTTTGGTCGGTCATTCCCGTGTGGTTCTGGATTCTCGGGTCAGCACTTATGGGGCTCGGCATGGGCATGGCCTATACGGTTCTCTCGGTGGTTGCGCTAGACGAGGCCGAAGTGGGCTCCGAAGGAGCGGCCTCCTCTGCATTGCAGATGTCCGAGATTCTTGGTGTTGCACTCGGAACGGGCCTAGGTGGAGTCCTGGTCAGCATGGGCGACCGAATGAGCCTTGACCCTTGGGTTGCACTCGCAGCGGTGTTTGCCATGTCGGCCCTGATGGGTGCGGCAGTTCTGGCTTTATCGCCCAGACTGTCTCGTCCCGTGGCCGTGCCTGGAGTGGTGAACTAGGTCGCAGGCGGGAATTCAGAAACCTGAATCAAGTTCTTGTACAGAGCGTCGAAGATCCCGAGCAGATCCTTTGCTCGATAGCCCAAATCGTGTACCGGTTTGCGATAGCCCACGGCCTCATTCAACACGGTGCGCTGGGGAACGAACGGATGCCACACCGACTGCTTTCCCATCAGACGGTTGAGCGACTCCTCTTGACGATTGGCCTCGACCGAGGCAGCGGGGGATCGGTTCACAATGACCCCGCCAATATCTAGGTCGGGATTCAGTTCCGCCCAGACCTCGTCGACTACTTCAAGTACTGCCTCAGCACCGCGAATCGATAGTGCCGAGAGTTCAACGACCAAAAACACCAGATCAGCAGCAGCTAGTCCGGATCGGGTGATCGGGCCAAGCGATGGCGCACAGTCAATCAGCACAAATCGATAGTTGCTCGCAAGTGGCGCAAGTGCCCGGCGAAGTCGCAGCGCAGACTCTGAGTCGGTTGCGTCTCCTTCGCGATCGATCAGGTTCCGACTCGAGGGCAGAACATCGATTCCAGCGCCCCACCCAGAGGTGACCGTTGCGGCTGCAGCAACGGCAGGGTCCCCAGTTCGGAGCACATCGCCAACGGACAGGTACTCGTTACTGGCCTCAACCCCTAGCGCCCATCCAGCGCTTCCCTGCGGGTCAAGGTCAATGACCAAGCAGGGGTCACCCGCGCGCTGTGCCGCTGCAGCAAGGCCCAAGGTGATCGTGGTCTTTCCCACGCCACCCTTCTGATTCAAGATGGCTGACACGGTTCCCAAGGCCCATATCGTGCCACGTTGATACCCGAAGCTGAAAGAGTGGCGACCTGGACTGGGCTGACTTTGTTGCTCCCGGCTGCAATCCTGTCAGCATGAATTCTTCTGATAGCCCCGCCGACCCCCAAATCAACGCGGCCACTTCGCGACGTGGCCCGGTTGCCGGATCGAGAGCAGGGGATGCGTACTTGGTTCAACCGGATGCAGGTGCGAGCCACGGAGTATTGGTGTTGCACTCTTGGTGGGGCCTCACCCCGGGAGTGAAACAGGTCGTTGAACGGCTAGCGGATCAGGGTTACACCGTGCTCGCTCCGGACCTTCTTGGTGGTGTGGTTCCGCGTGATGCCCAAGAGGCGCAAGTGTTGTTGACTGAGTCCGATCCGAATGCAACCGCAGCGCTGATTATGTCGAGCTTGATTGCGTTACGGGCGAACACGGCAGACCCACAACAAGCAGTTTCTGTTGTCGGGTATTCCATGGGTGCATCTTGGGCGCTGTGGTTGGCTACTCGGCTGCCGGCCGATGTTGATGCTGTGGTGGCCTATTACGGGTCGCAAAACATTGACTTTGATGACTTGGCCGCACCGGTGCTCGGGCATTTTGCACAGAGCGATCCGCTGGTGAGCGAGGACGATCTTGTTGAGATGCATTCGCGCTTGCTGCTGTCAGAGAAATCCGTAGACCTGTACCGCTATGAGGGAACGAGTCACTGGTTTGCCGAGAGTGGAGTGGATGGCCACTTCGATGAGGCCGCAGCAGACCTTGCCTGGCAGCGAACCATTGAGTTTCTTGCCCAGCACGCAAGCTCGTAACCACCACCAGCGTCGTTGCTTTGTCTTGCGCCTGACCCCCTATAGAGGGTCAGGCGCATAACGAAACCGGGTGGGGTGACGGCTACCAAAGTTGGTCGGTATAGACGTCTGTTCCTGGGATTGTTGGAATGAACGGTGCCACGAGGCGCACGGTGGCAAGGCCGGAATCGTTCACGAGCGCTGCGTACTGCTCGAGCAGAGGCATCTGATTGCGGGGGTCATCGGTCAGAAAGAGCAAGCTCATGCTGCGCTGGCGCGTGCCTGGCCCGGTGCCGAGCTTCATTGGAGCGTTGCCCTCTTCGCCCTTTGGGATGATTGGTCGCCAATGCAGAACCTGATCTACTGCGCCTGCTGTGCCATCGGCGCGGTCAGCAAATAACACAGGGGCAGCAGTGGTGTTGAACCACTCAGCAAAATCTGGGTGGCTGACCCCGTCGGCGCGATCAATATGCACGCTGACAAGGCCCTGATACGGGTGGTCAAGCGCCATGTGGGAAGGCACGCCGTCCTCGGTTCGATGGTTCTCGCCCACGATGAAATACAGCGAGGTGTGCGCATGCACCCGCTCATCAAACCCACGGTTGTTGGCGTACAGCTCAAAGACTTGCTTATTTGCCCAAGCAAAGTGCTCGGCCTCGTGCCCCTTGTGAATGAAATAGGTGGCCAAGTAGGAGCCCGCATCGATGGGGTCAGCTACGGCGTGTTCGGCATCTACCCCGGTAGGGAATCGCAGGTCCTTAAGTTCGCGAGTCGCCACCCAGCGCCGGTTAGCGAACAGCCAAGGCCCGACCATGCAACCTGAGTACAAGTGGTCCCGTTCGTACCACCGGTTGTACGCAACTTCGTTGCCTGGAGTTGGGTCCACCAACGTGAACAACAGTGACCCAACATGTACTCCATCATCTGCGCCGTACGGCTCCACTAGTGCGCTCCTTTTTTGCTGAT
>JBAXCX010000111.1:0-9536 GCA_037141255.1 Actinomycetes bacterium
CCCACAATGAATTCACATTGCTCTGTGGTGTCGAGGTTGCCTTGAGTGGTTAATTCAGCCGAGGCCATTGCAAGGTAGCTCTCGTCAATAAAAGTCACCTCAGCATCGGGGTTGTCGAGCGCAAGAACCAACCCGACCACGCCGTTTCCACATCCCAGATCAATGATGCGAATCTGACCGGCTTGGTCAGGAAGATTGTCGAGGAAGAAACTGGTACCAATATCGAGGCGCTCGGCAGAAAAGACACCCGGATGAGACCGCACTCTGAGGTGGCCGGGTTCCAAGATGTAGCTCGTTGGTTTGGACAGCGGCAGGGGTGCAAGCCGTTCTCTCGGCGCAACGAAGATCAGACGAGCTTTCTTTTTGGCAAGAGAGGTAGTCGTGGTGCCAAGTATTTGCTCGAAGAGCCCAAGGGTGGAGTTATGAACGTGCTTGGTCATGCCCGCTGCGATGACAACGGTGTCCGGGTGAACCGAGGGGGCGAGTCTCAGCAATTGGTCCTCGAGAAGCGCCAGTGTCTTTGGCACCTTGACGAGCAGGTAATCAATGCGACTCGGCATCGGATCGAGGCTGCCGAGGAGTTTGACCCTGGGGGCGGGAATCGCATTGCGCTCAAGGTTTGAGGTGGTAGCCAATTGCGACGTGTATGAGTCGCTCAGTGCTGTTGGTTCGTACTGAGCGAGTGCGACTGCGAGTGCGCCGCAGCGGTCATTCACTACTAGCAAATTGCCCGTGGGTTCACCCAGTTCAAAAAGGTGTTGCAGAAGGTATTCGTCAGCGGCATCCCATGGCCGAAGCGTCTCGGGTTGAGATGAACTGGGATTTGCGAGAATAAATTCGCCTTGGGGGACTGCGAGTCGTTGCATGCGGGATCGAAGGTTAGTTGCCTTCGTGTCCGTTACCGGCCGTGTGTGTTCATGGCACCCCTCGGGGAATCACGAACGTCTGCAGGTCGTTCGTTGCGTCTAGTTCGACGGAGAATCAAATCGCTCTCGGCGCACCTTGGTCTTCTTACCTTTTAGGGTGGTGCGCTTCATGGCCCACAGCACCTCGTCAACAGCAGACTCGGGCACCTCGACTAGAGAGAACCGGTCTTGGATCTCAATGCCGCCGATGTCTTTTCCGCTGAGCTTTGTTTCATTAGCAATTGCACCAACAAGATCCTTTGGACGGATCCCCGTGGATCGCCCTGCGCCAAAGTACAGCCGCGTCATGCCGGCGGAGCCTTCGCTGCGGCGGCTGCCCTTTTGAGATGGCGAGCCCTTCTTTGCATGCGGACCACGCTTGGTTGAGTCCTTTGCATTTCTTGAGGGGCGGCTAGCAACCTCTGGAATCTCTTCGATGTCCTCGGAACCTACGGTTGCTTCATGTGCAAGTTTGACCGCTGCAAGTGCAATTTGAAAGAGGTCTGAATCCTCAGAGAGTGACTCCACCACGGTTCTGAAGCGGTCTAGGTCCTCTGATTGAAGTGTCTCCCGCAGCGTTGCCATCGTGAGTTCCATCCGTCGATTGCGGAGGTCTTCAACAGTTGGCACCTTCTCGATGCTGATTGGAGAACCCGTAACACGCTCAATGTTCTTTAACAGGCGTTGCTCTCGTGGCTCGGCCAGAGTTATGGCAATTCCTTCTCGGCCAGCGCGTCCAACTCGACCAATTCGGTGTACGTAGGCTTCCGGAGCCGACGGCACGTCGTAGTTGACCACGTGCGTCAGGTGATCAACATCGAGGCCACGGGCGGCAACGTCTGTTGCTACGAGCAGTTCGGCCGTTTGTCCACGCAGGCGACCCATAACACGGTCGCGTTGCTCTTGGCTCATCCCGCCGTGCAGGCCTTCGGCACGGTAGCCACGACCATTGAGCGTCTCTGCTAGCGAATCAACCTCGTGACGGGTTCGACAAAACACAATGGCTGCGGCGGGACTCTCGACGTCAAGGATTCTTCCCAGAGCAGCTGCCTTATGGGCCCGAGATACGATGTACGCCGTCTGACGAACTAGCGGTGCGGCACCCGACTCCGCCGCCGCCTTGCCAATCTCAATGCGTACTGGATTCGTGAGGTGGCGTTTCGCGATGCCGTTAATTCGACCGGGCATCGTGGCAGAGAACAGCACGGTTTGACGATCCTCGGGGGTGGCCTGCAAGATCGACTCGATGTCTTCGGCAAAGCCCATGTCGAGCATCTCGTCGGCTTCATCAAGCACGACAATCTGAATAGCTTGCAAGGGGAGTGTGCGCCGCTTGAGGTGATCGAGCGCTCGCCCAGGGGTGGCGATGACAACGTCTACCCCGCGACGAAGTGCGTCGAGTTGACGTCCAATAGGTTGACCGCCGTAGATAGGCAGCACGCGGGCTCCTGCGGCGCGACCGTAGCGATGGACTGCTTCAGACACTTGCATGGCGAGTTCGCGAGTGGGAACGAGCACGAGGGCCGTCGGAGCAGTCCGGTCGCTGTCCATGACCCGCTCAAGAATCGGCAACGCAAACGCTGCCGTTTTTCCTGTTCCCGTCGCTGCCTGACCCAACAAGTCTCTGCCTTCCAGCAACGGTGGAATCGACTCTCGTTGAATGGGTGTTGGTTCCTCGTAGCCAAGCTCGGTCAGCGCATCTAGCAAGTCGGGGCGCAGGCCCAAGTCAGCAAACCCTAAATTCTCGTTGACTGTCGTCTCACTCATCTGCGAACTCCGAACCTAAATAGCAACTTGCTCTGCTATCACGTTGGCACGCAGGCAGCTCAAATCCGAATCCTAAGACTTTCGCGACACTCCTGAACCTGTTGGCGCTCAAGCCGAACTAGGGCGTAGCGGCTTCCGTAGCAGGTGCGACTGTTAGAGCTGAGGGGATAATTGAGTATGTGTTGAAGCACATTTCATCTTCAGTCCCTTCGGCAAAAACTATGTATCGCTTTGCTCGAAGTGGGTCAGCATCTCGGTTCCAAGAACACTCGATTCTGATTTTGTCCCCCTTGGCCACATCGACTGGGGATTGCAGTTCGTAGAGCATCTGCCAGTCAAAATTCCAGTCGGGAATATCAAGCAACACCTTTTGCTGGGGAGTATCAGGCCACAGGGTCATCCTGAATGACCGCCCAAGGGTGTGCATATGCCCGAGCACCTCGATGATCTGACCATCAAAGGGAACTGCAGAGTCACATGACGAGGAATAGGTGCCGTTCAGTCCGATGGCTAGTTCCTCGGCAGTCTTCGTGCAGGCTCGAAGGAGTCCCTGCTCAATAAATTTACCCGAGGGCCCATAGAGTTTGACGTTCTCCTCAAGCGCCGCCGCTCGATCGCATAGCGGCTCAGTAGCTCCTGCTGGGCAAGGAATCTCGACCGGGGCGAGCGGGTTCATAACCGTAATCTCACGCAACGGGCTGGTTCCTGGTTCGGTTTGCATGACAAAACTCGACTGATCCGGCGTTACTGAATCTGAATAGTGGTAATGCATCTGCAGAACTAACGTGTCGCCTGGCTGGAACAAAATGCCGGCGCCCTTAAAACTTGCTGCCTCTTGCCCTGGAGCCCAACCACCGATGAGTTTGGACCCAGCTGACTTCTCTCCAGAAGGAGAAACTGCAGCGCCAGCCCCAGTACCGGTATAACAGGACCACCCCGGCTGACCGTCCGGCACCTTGGCCAGATTTGTACCCTCTTGCTGCTGAAGTCCCTCTCGTGCAGAGGCTGCGATCTGAAACACCTGAGCGTGGTGAATCTGTTTGATCTGATCGGGAAGGAATTCAAAACCAGTCATGAACGTGGGCTCGGTTATGCCCGGGTCGACTTCGAAACAGCGGTAGTCGTTTTGGTTTGCGAGCGAACCGGTATACGGCTTTGGCATCTTCAACGACTTGTCAGCACGAATCTTCGTCACCTTCGCCTGTGCAGATGGCCGAATTGGGGTTTCAGGAGCAACATCGAGTGGTCCGCCAGCATCAGCCCATTCGGCCAGCATCGCAATTGTTTGCGCATCGAGTGACTTGGAGTGTGCAAGCGGCACGCCTTTGTCTGAAGCGGGCCATGGAGGCATATACCTAGCCGTGGTCACCACTCCAAGCGCATGCGCATAGGTCGCTGCATCCTGAGCCGTATCGAGCTTCCAGTGAGGAGAACCCATGGCATCGCTGTTGTGACATGACGCGCAATTCGCTGCCAGCACAGGCATAACTTCAGTCTTGAAAGAAGGTGCGTTCTCAACCTTTTCGGGTGATGGGGGAGCAGTGATCTGAGTTGTGATCGAAGCCGTACTGGGATCAATCGCAACCAAATTCATGGTGAGGGTCACCTCATCACCTGTGCGGAGCATTCCAGCTAGAGAAATTGGACCGATCTCATAGTCACTCATGGCGACGGTTGTGGTAGCCGTGGCAGTCAGTTTGTTATCTGACTGGCGAGCGGTCACCTTCCAGGTTGCTGGCAGGGTGGTTGATTTGACCCGCAGGTCACCTTGCATCTCAAACTCGTACTGCTGCCCTTGGTTCAGTTTCTGTGGCAGGCCAACAAGCTTTGCGTTGCTAAAGGTAGCCAACGGAAAGGAGTAGGACTCGAGGTAAGCGGAACGAAGCCGTGTATCTCGGAGGGTGTCGTCGGAATGCAGTTGTTCAAGGTCTACGACAATCTCGCCAACTCGAGAGTTTTCGGGGCTTGTGGAATTGATCGCGAAGTCTCCAGCGATTCCGTTGGTCGTACCCCGTGTCCGCGTAGGTTTTGAACCGGCAAAGGTCTCATCTACCTCATAGGTAGCCTCGGACTGAGAGGGATCGATCCGATAGAGGGTTTCCTCTGGAGTCGCTGCTAGCTGTGGGGCGTCTGGTACTTCGTAGCTGATGTTGCGGAATTCTGGGGCAAGAAGTGGTCGTAGCTGTGTCCAAGCCGCAGCGACTCCCACAAAAATGAGCAGTAGCGCAGCCCCGCTAAAGAACTTATGCCGCTGCACCACCCCGAGAATTCCAGATCTTGGGGCTATCTCGAAGCCATCATCGACCGACTCCGATGGAGTGGCCTCAGTTTCCCCTGAATTCTCTGTCACTCGTCGGCCCCCTGGGCTCACTGCTTGCCTTGATCACAACTGGATCACAACTGGAAGAAAACGAAACCATACCGGAGGTCGGCCCAACTTTAGGAACGCCTAAAGGTGAACATCTGGTGGGGAAAGGCGACGCTGAATCTCGACGAAGACTGCGGTTCCAAGAATCTCTTGCAATTCCTCAGCTAGTGATTCGATGACTGGAGAATCTCCTACATACGCTTCGGGTTCTTCGGTACAGCACCATGCCATGGAGTCTCCGTCATCGCCCCAGTCGCTGCGCTTCCACGCGCGCACATGAGCAATCTCAACGCCTGATTCCTGCATTTCCCACTGAACCCTGACGGGCAACTGCCAACACACCGATGGCTTCCAGTCGAGGGCTGACTCGTCTGCTTTCTGAGCAGCCAGGTGGAGTGCGCAGCCTGCGCCGCCAGCGAAGCCCGGCCGGTTCAAGAAGATGCATGCTCCGTCTATCACTCGAGTATTTGCTTGCGTGGAGTCACTAAAGATTCCACCCCTATTGGCCTCTTCATGAAATTGGAAGAACTCAGGGTCTAGATAACCGGCGAGCATTGCTGTCGTTGCTGGCTCATCATCCACGAGCTCGGCACCGACTGAGCAGCAGCCTTGGCCAAGTTCCTCGGCCGGGTGGTCGAGTATCCCTTGGCATCCCCTACCCCAAATACAGTTCCAGTTGGACTGCAGAAACGAAGTGTCCAGATGCCATTCGACTGCGCCATCAGTGATGACCTCTATCCCGGCCTCGGGTGTACCGCTGACCTCGGATGGATGAGCGGGATCATGTGTTGATGATTCTGGGTGTGTGGGTTGCACCTAGCGAGGATAGGTCAGTCAATGAACCAAATTCTCAGGCCGTCATGGTTTCGCTTTTTTAACTCGGCGCTAAAAAGCTCCAAGGAGTTGAGGCGTAACCGTCAAGTTCGAGGTGTCGACTCCCTTATCGGCTGCCTTCTGAACGAGCTCGGCATAGAAAGCCGGATCAACGTAAGCGTCACGAGACAGGATGAACCCGCTCTTACCAGTGGCATCGCTCACAATCGCCCACTGATAATCAGGGTCCAGATCGACGATCCAATAGTTGCCCGGAGGTGTCGCAGAATTCGATCCCGAGAACGAAACATTGAGGCGAGCATTGGAGGAATCCACGGGTACTGCTGACCCAACAACCTGAGACTGCGGACCGGCAGCACTGAAATAACGTCCTGTGTTGACCACTTTGACGTTTCCGCTTGGCAGCAGAGAATACTCAGCAGTTGTATTGACGAGTCCTACGGAGAAGAACTGTTTGACGCTGCCGAGTTCGTACCAGGTACCCAAGTAGCGAACGAGGTCAACTGACTCAACAGTGGTGGTCACTGGAGCGGGCATCGGGGCGCAACCCATGAGTACCGCACCTACTGCGACTAAGGCTGGAATGATCATTTTGCGAAACATGTTCAATATTCGATCAGGAACCCCGATCTGGATGCAAATACCTACAGAAGGTGTTTGTGGATGAATGCTCCAATCACCTGCAAGCTTTGTTCTGACTCGGGGAGTATTTCCTTGGGGAAGATCTGAAATACGTGCACCATCTCGCTGTAGATGTTCAGCGTGACATCGCATCCTGCTGCTCCGACTCGTCCAGCCAATGAGGCAGCATCGTCAAGAAGTGGCTCATCCTCGCCTACCTCGATCAGCATCGGTGGCATACCTGAAAGGTCATCTGCCCACAGTGGAGATGCGAGCGGAGTAGTCGGCTCTGTGTCCCCGAGGTACAGGGCGGCAAGGAGGTTCAGGTCTTCGGTACTCAAGATGGGATCGCTCAGGCTGTCGTCACGACATGAGGGTGAACTCTGCGTCAGGTCTACCCAAGGGGAAAGGCAGACAGCCGCCGCTGGCATCGGCAACCCAGAGTCCCGAATGGCTAACAGCGTTGCAACGGTTAACCCACCTCCTGCCGAGTCACCGGCAAGACACAAGCGTGAAGGCTCAAATTCCAATTCCAGCAACTCGACGTAGGCAGCAAGAGCATCATCCACGGCTGCGGGGAAAGGGTCCTCGGGGGCGAGCCTGTAATCCAGAGAAACGGCGCGTACCCCTGCGCTCATCGCGATTCGACCAACTACATCTCGGTGGCTGTCAATCGATCCAAGGCAATAGCCGCCACCATGGAAGTACAACACTGCGGCATCCTCGGGTACACCTTCGGGAATTAGCCACTCAGCCGGGCGGCCGCCAAGGGAACTCGGCTGCTGATTGACTCCCTCGGGGGCAGGCATTGCCAGTGCCCCAGAAGACATAGCGGCCCGTCTCTCTTCGAGAGAACCGGTCATGATGCCGGAATCGGCCATCAGCGCAGCAATAATTTCAACTCCGGGGTGTGACATGGGCCTGATCTTTCTGGGTCTACATGCGTGGGTGTGCGTATGAGTAGTGCTGCAAATTTTGCCATAGAAGAGGCCACGCTGTTTCTGAGTTGCAGATGCCTTCGCTGTAGCGTTCGCAAAGGCGAATCCCTGACTAGCTAGAGAGTGCGGAAGACGTGACAGAACCTCAGAACGAGTCGATCCCTGCACGCAGCAGGTACGCAGGAGAGATGATTACGGCCACAGACGATGAGATCTCTGCAGCCCTTGAAGATCTGAGTATTCCAACCTTGTTGATGTCGCTGGTGCACATGACTGGTGACTTGTCGTTTCTGAGTGGGCCCAATGTGCCTGCTGGCAATTACCTGAACGAGGTGCAGGGCTTCATGAGCCCTGAATCTCAGACTGAGGTGCGAGCGGTCGCGGCACAAGTTATCTGCGAGTATCGCGATTCTGGCTGCGTACTACCTGCAGATCCGCCCGCCGAGGTCATCCATCAGATGATGAACGTCATAGTAGCGGACACGGTTCCCGAGGAATACGTCCCCATGCTGATCGAGGAACTCGAACTTGACGGAGTCGACGCACGTGCAGCCGGCACCGTCTATTCAGACTTGAAGAGCGACGGTTCCGAGTTCCATGTCGTAGTGATTGGCGCTGGGATGTCTGGAATTCTGGCCGGCATTCGTCTTGGTCGGGCAGGGATTCCCTACACCATTCTTGAGAAGAACTCAGGAGCCGGAGGTACCTGGTTCGAGAATCGCTATCCGGGATGTCGAGTTGATGTCGGAAACCATTTCTATTGCTATTCCTTCGCACCCAATAACGAGTGGTCAGAGTTCTTCGCACAACAGCCTGAGCTGCAGAAATATTTTGAGGACTGCGCTCGAGAGTTTGATGTTGTGGATCACATCAGATTCGGGTCCGAGGTCTCTGCAGCCCATTGGGACGAGGAGCAGGCGCGTTGGCAGGTCGAGATGAGACAGGGTCAGGGCACGACAACTCTGACTGCCAACGCAATGATCAGCGCCGTGGGCCAACTCAACCGTCCCTCGCTGCCCCAGATTCCAGGTCGTGAAACCTTCGCAGGTGCAGCGATGCACTCAGCGCAGTGGGTACCAAAGACCCACCTTCGCAACAAGCGCGTTGCGGTGATTGGTACGGGCGCTAGTGCTTTCCAGATTGTGCCGACGATCGCAGATCAAGTTGAGCACCTCAGCGTTTTTCAGCGCTCCGCTCCTTGGATGTTTCCTAATCCGAGCTATCACGAGCAGGTAGGTGACGGAGTGCGGTGGGCGATGAGGCATCTGCCCTTCTATGGCCGTTGGTACCGATTCTTGCTGTTTTGGCCTGCCTGCGATGGTGGCCTGCCCGCAATGCGAATTGATCCTGATTACCCGCATCAAGATCGCGCTATCAGCGAAATTAATGACGCAGCTCGAGAGTTCTTTACCCAATGGATGGTCGAACAAGTTGCAGATGACCCAGCGCTCGCAGAGAAAGTCGTGCCGGACTATGTGTGCCTCGGCAAGCGCACGCTGCAGGACAACGGAAGTTGGCTGGCTGCCCTGATGCGACCAAATGTGGATCTGGTCACTGATCCAATTCTGCGGATTGAACCGACGGGTGTCCTCACGGGGGCTCCCCAAGGTTCGGGTGGCGAGTCTGAGGGGGAGTCTCTGGCGGAGTTTGACCTCATCATCTATGCCACCGGATTTCATGCCAACAAGTACCTCTGGCCTATGGAGATCACTGGGCGTGATGGGGCGGTTCTGTCAGAGCAATGGGGTGATGAACCCACTGCCTATCTCGGCATCACAGTCCCGAACTTTCCGAACATGTTTTGTCTGTATGGGCCAGGTACCAACCTTGCCCATGGAGGCAGCCTGATCTTTCATTCCGAGTGTCAGATTCGCTATGTCATGGGAGCGCTCGATGCTCTCATCAGTGGGGATTACCGCTCCATCGAATGCAAGAGCGAGATCTGCGAAGAGTACACACAGCGCACTCAGGCCGAACTCCGCACAATGGTGTGGTCGCATCCCTCGATCTCTTACAGTTGGTTCCGTAATCCCTCAGGCGAGATTTACATCCTGTCGCCCTGGAGGCTCGTTGATTATTGGAACTGGACCAAAGAGCCCAACC
>JBAXCX010000112.1:0-9387 GCA_037141255.1 Actinomycetes bacterium
ACGTCACGGTTCCCTACGATGTCCCAACTCCACCGCCATCGCAGTCGGCGCCATCGCAGTCGGCGCCATCTCGGTCCTCGGCATCACAACGTTCCTCAGCTCCCACAGGGTCCTCAGTATCGCCCCCTGGTGATGAGTACGACGGTGCAAATCCGAATGGTCGTGATGATGATGACTGAACCCAGAGTCGTTCGTCCTCCTCGTGCAGTTGGTAAAGCTGCTCCTCGCAAACGTCGTCATCCTGCGAAGGCCTCGCGGCGCGCCGCAGCGGTCATCTCCACCACAGCAGCATTTGTTCTCGTCGCTGTGATCGGCGGCAAGGCCACGGCTTCTTCCTCGGCAACCCCAGCCGTTGCCGAGCTTGCGGTCCCCGCGCCTGCTTCCTCGACGGTCCCCACCACGGCCCCCAAGCCAGTCGTGGTCATTCGTCGCACCTATGTCCCGCGTTATACGGGGAATTCAGGAAGTAGCAGTAGCTCTTCAAGTGCCTCGCCAACTCCCACCTCGCCTCGGGTGACTTCTCCCCCCGTTACGTACCCACCCGTGACATACCCACCTGTGACTGCTGCGCCTCGTTATTACGCACCAGTTACCCGCTCAAGTGCGAGTTGATCGTCAGTTCCGAGTCATGGGAACTGATGCTCACCTGATCCTGATCGAAGCAGATAAGGACCTGGCTGACCTACTGGTTAAGCGGCTCGAAGAACTTGAGCAGAGCTGGTCTCGATTCTTGCCTGAGTCGGAGTTGAGTCGTCTCAACGCAGGCTCCGGTGCGCCAACAGTTGTTTCAGACGAAACCATGATGCTCATTGAACGGGCCATCTGGGCTTGGCAAGTAACGGGTGGTCTGTTCGACCCGACTGTCCTGACGGCGGTGATTTCTGCTGGCTACACCAAGTCATTCGAGCAGCTTGGCAATGAGCATTTCGCTCGAAGTACACCTGCCGAAGTCCCGGGCTGCGCAGAGATCGAGATCAATCCCAGTATCAATCTGGTGCAGATGCCAGTGGGCGTAGGTATTGACCCAGGCGGAATTGGCAAGGGCCTTGCAGCCGATTTGCTCGCAGTCGAAGCAGTGGAGGCCGGGGCAACCGGAGCGCTTGTGTCGCTCGGCGGAGACCTGCGCGTTGCTGGAGATCCACCAGAAGAAGGTTGGGAAGTCGCACTCGATCATTTCCAGCCTCGGGAAGCAAGAGTCAACTTGCATGGGGGAGCCCTCGCTACGTCTTCAACCTTGCGCCGAAGGTGGTCAACCGATGTGGGTGAGGCTCATCATGTGATCGACCCGAGGACGTCCCTGCCAAGCACCGGACCAGCAGTTTCGTGCTCGGTCATCGCTGCAGAAGCTTGGTGGGCAGAGGTGCTCGCCACTTCGATTTTGGTGGGCTGGGGAGAAACAGGTTTCGAGGAGAATCTGGCAGACTTATTTGATCAGGCTGGTGCGCTCGTCACGCTCAGTTCGGGCGATCAGTTGACTCGCGGAGCATTTGCAGAATCGTTTTCACTATGAACCCGCAGTTTTGGTGGTATTTGTCTCGGGCCAGCGGAATTGTTGCTGGAGTTCTTCTTGTTCTCACCCTCATCTGGGGGCTCCTGCTGACCTCAAAGATCATTGACAAGAAGGGTCTACCGGCTTGGTTGACTGACCTGCACCGCTACTTGGGCGGTCTTACGGTCATCTTTATCGCCGTTCATCTTGGCGGACTCGTTGCAGATAACTACCTGAAATTCTCTTGGGCCGAACTCTTTGTTCCGTTCGTAAGTACCTATCGAGCAGGTGCTGTTGCTTGGGGAATCGGCGCGTTCTGGGGGCTTGTCCTTGTAGAAGGTACGTCACTGGCGCAGCGCAAAATGAAGCGAAAAACTTGGCGGACGATTCACTACGCCTCATATCCCGTTGCCTTCATGGCTGCGCTGCACGCTGCTCAGGCGGGGACTGATGCGGGGAACCCGATCTTTCGAATCACCTCGATCCTCCTCATTGGTCTTCTCACCATTCTCACCCTGATCCGCATTCTCTATGTGCGGCCGAAGCGCTCAGTCGTGGTTCCAGTCACGAGTCACTTCGAACCCTGAGTTGCTGTCCGGTAACCTGATGATTGCAAGCGTTCGATGCGACATTGTTGTGGAGGTATCTGTGGCCACCGAGGCCGAACCGACTCTTGCAGGCGAGTTTCCGCCTGCCACTGAAGAGCAATGGCTAGCCCTAGTAGACAAGGTGCTCAAAGGAGCACCGCTATCAAAGCTGCAGTCCGTCACACCGGGTGGCATCACGGTGGATCCGCTCTACACCGCAGCAACCTCCGCTGGGGCACATGATCAATCCGGATTTCCCGGCGAGGCACCGTTTACCCGTGGGAGCTTGAGCGCCGCTCGAGTGAATGGCGCATGGGGAATTCGTACGCTCCTCACCACTGCAGATCCAAAAGAAGCCAACCGGACGGCCCTGAGAGAACTAGAGCGAGGGTCAACTGAACTGCTCGTGCAATTTGACGCAGCTTTCAGATCTGGCGTGATGATCGCTACTCCCGAAGACTTGGAATCGCTCTTTGATGGGGTGTACCTAGAGCTTGCACCGGTATTCCTGCAAGCGGGAAGCGAGTTCAGCCGCGCCGCCGATTTGATGATTGAGGTTTGGGACCGCAAGGGAGTCCCCGCAAGCGCTGCAACTGGTGGAATCGGAGCAGATCCTCTTGGTGTTCTGGCTGCTGAAGGGATCCTTGCACAGGGAGTCGAGGCCGCACTCGGTGAATTGGGCTCGCTTGGATCAAGATTGACGAAGACGCATTCCCAAGTGCGAAGTTGCAGCGTCGATACCTCGGCATACGTGGAATCTGGGGCCAGTGAAGTCCAAGAACTTGCCGTGATGTTGTCTACCGCCACTGCGTATCTGCGAGCGTTTGCCGAGGCCGGCCTAGAAATTGATGAGGCCTGCAATCAGATTGAAGTCACGCTCTGTGTAGATACTGACGTGTTTACTGGCATCGCCAAGTTGCGAGCTGCCCGTCGAGTTTGGGCCTCGCTCGCCGCTGCATGTGGCGCCTCATCATCTGGACAAGCGCTGCAACTGCATGCTCGGTCGACTGAGCGAATGATGACGAGAAGAGACCCGTGGGTCAACTTGTTGCGCGTGACCTCCGCATCCTTCGCCGCAGGCCTTGGTGGAGCAGCTTCGGTGACCTCGCTCCCCTTTGATGCAGCCTTGGGTGAACCCGAGGAACTTGGTCGGCGCATGGCGCGTAACACTCAGGTGCTGCTGCAAGAAGAATCGAACCTTGGACGGGTTACCGATCCACTTGGTGGCTCTTGGTACGTCGAGTCGCTGACAAATCAGATTGCCGAAGCTGCCTGGGCGGCATTCCAAGATATTGAGCGAGCGGGTGGCCTGCTAGCGGTTCTCTTGGATGGCAGTTTGTCTGCAGAGATTTCCGCAGTGCGGAACGCTCGACTCGACCAGGTTGCAACCCGGGTTCAGTCCCTCACGGGCGTGAGTGAGTTTCCGAATCTTGCAGAAGTTGAACTCCAGCGAACCCAGCCCAACCTTCAAGGCCTGAGCTCCCAAGCAACTGCGGCCCATCAAGCACACACAGCTCAGGCAACAAGGTGCGCCCCCCTACCGAGGGTTCGTTGGGCCCAAGAATTTGAAGCGCTGCGCGATGCCTCGGATGCTTACTTGCTGGCGATGGGGGCACGACCCAAACTCTTCTTGGTGAATCTTGGTCCGGTGGCTGTGCACACAGCACGCGCAAGTTTTGCGAAGAACTTCTTTGAAGCCGGTGGGATTGAGACAGTCACGAGCGAACTTGGCGCAACACTGGGCTTTACTGACCCCGATCAAGCCGTGGAAGCGGTTCACGAGTCTGGGGCACAACTGGCCTGTTTGTGTTCATCCGACAAGATCTACGCAGATCAAGCGCAAGGCTTTGCCAAGGCGTTGTCCGCAGGCGGTGTCGCAGCGGTGTACCTAGCGGGCAATCCCGGTGAGAGGCGTGAGCAAGAACTTGCTGCGGGCGTGTCTGCCTTTGTACACATTGGAGTCAATGCCTTGGACCTGCTGTCGGGAGCGTTGCGCGCAGCAGGTGCAACCGTTGAAGAGGTTGAACGATGAGCTTCAAGATTCCAGACTTCTCGACCGTGGATTTGGCCGGCCTCAGCAGCTCAGTGGGGGATTCCTCAGGGCGTAACGCTCATCAGAATGAACCACCTTGGGTGACACCCGAGGGAATTGACGTCAAGAGTTTTTATAGCGCAGCCGACCTTGAGGGGCTCGACTTCTTGCAGACGTATCCAGGAATAGTGCCCTATCTGCGTGGGCCATATCCCACGATGTACGTTAATCAGCCGTGGACGGTCCGTCAGTACGCCGGTTTCTCTACTGCTGAGGATTCAAATGCGTTTTATCGACGCAATTTGGCTGCGGGACAAAAAGGTCTGTCGGTGGCTTTCGACCTAGCGACACACCGTGGCTACGACTCCGACAATCCCAGAGTCTCTGGCGATGTGGGTATGGCCGGAGTGGCCATTGATTCCATCTACGACATGCGCGTCCTCTTTGATGGCATTCCACTCGACGAGATGTCGGTGTCAATGACGATGAACGGTGCGGTGCTTCCCGTTCTGGCGCTGTATATCGTGGCCGGTGAAGAGCAGGGGGTGGCCCATGACCAACTCGCGGGCACTATTCAAAATGACATCCTCAAAGAGTTCATGGTTCGCAATACCTACATCTACCCACCGACGCCGTCCATGCGGATTATCTCCGATATTTTTGCCTATACCTCGACCGAGATGCCTCGGTTCAATTCAATTTCTATCTCTGGGTACCACATGCAAGAAGCTGGTGCCTCGCTCGACCTCGAGCTTGCGTACACCATTGCAGACGGAATTGAGTACGTTCGGGCGGGCTGCGAAACGGGACTAGAGGTTGATGCATTCGCTCCGAGGCTCAGTTTTTTTTGGGCTACTGGCATGAATTTTTATATGGAGATCGCCAAGATGCGCGCCGCAAGGTTGTTGTGGGCAAAGTTGATTCAAGAGAAGTTCGCACCCAAGAACACGAAGTCGCTGTCATTGCGCACGCATTCGCAAACCTCGGGCTGGTCACTCACCGCCCAAGATGTCTACAACAACGTGGTGCGCACCTGTATCGAGGCGATGGCTTCAACCCAGGGCCACACCCAAAGCCTGCATACCAACGCGCTCGACGAGGCGCTTGCCCTGCCCACCGATTTTTCTGCACGAATTGCGCGCAACACACAGCTGTTCTTACAACAGGAGTCAAATACAACAAAGGTGATTGACCCCTGGGGTGGGAGCTACTTCATTGAGCGACTGACCAACGAGATTGCCAAGCGCGCGCTGAGCCATATTCGAGAGGTTGAGCAAGCTGGTGGAATGGCTCAGGCCATTGAGGCGGGGATTCCAAAGCTTCGCATCGAAGAGGCAGCGGCTCGCACCCAAGCTCGCATCGATTCAGGGCAGCAGCCCGTGATCGGAGTCAACAAATATCGCCTTGATCTCAATGAGCAAATTGATGTGCTCAAGATCGACAACTCGGCCGTGCGTGCGGGTCAGATCGAAAAACTGAAACGCCTGCGAGAGGAACGCAATGAGGTTGTCACCCAAGCCGCTCTCGATGCCTTAACTCATGCAGCAGCCTCGGGAGAGGGCAACTTGTTGGAGCTTGGAGTTGCCGCCGCGCGGGCCATGGCGAGTGTGGGCGAGATGAGCGACGCACTTGAAAAGGTCTATGGCCGTCATCGTGCCGAAATCCGTTCTATTTCAGGTGTTTACCGTGGTGAACTGGGTGACCGAGGAGGCATTGTGGATCACGTTCGGAACAAGGTGGATGCATTCGAGGCAGCTAATGGACGCCGCCCCAGAATCCTGTTGGCCAAGATGGGCCAAGATGGCCACGATCGCGGGCAGAAGGTCATTGCTTCTGCGTTTGCGGACTTGGGATGGGACGTAGATATTGGCCCGCTGTTTCAAACTCCAGCCGAGGCTGCCCGACAGGCTGTCGAAGCCGATGTGCATGTAGTGGGAGCCTCCTCGCTTGCTGCGGGCCATCTGACACTGGTGCCCGAACTCAAGCAAGAACTTGCCGCTCTCGGCCGACCAGACATCATGATCGTGGTCGGCGGAGTTATTCCACCGCAGGACTATGACGAGCTTCTTGCTGCTGGAGCAGTGGCAGTCTTTCCACCGGGAACAGTTATTCATGAAGCGGCCAGTGACCTACTCGATCAGCTTGCAGAGCAGCTTGGTTACCCGGGTGTTTCCTCGACTTCGGCCGTAACTCTGTCTTGAGATTTCTCGAGCAGCCCTGTCCTTGCCTCGTGCCTCAACCCAATCTCTTTTGCTGCGTCGATGGGGAGTAACCTGAAATCACATGGCCAGTTCTCATTCTGCTGCTGAGTATGTAGATGGAGTGCTTCGTAGAGATACGGCACTGCTGGCTCAAACCATCACGCTGTTAGAGAGTCGGAACTTGCAGCACCGACAGCTTGCACAGCAAGTCATTGAAGGGCTTCTACCGCACAGCGGCGGTTCAGTCCGAGTGGGTATCACGGGGGTTCCAGGTGTTGGCAAATCAACCTTTATTGATCAGTTCGGCATCAATCTGACTGAGCTTGGCCACCGTGTTGCCGTACTCGCAGTTGACCCGAGCAGTTCTCGAACTGGCGGATCAATTCTTGGTGATAAGACCCGCATGGAGCGCCTCGCAGTTGATCCAGAAGCGTTCATCCGGCCTTCTCCGGCCGGCGTCACGCTTGGGGGGGTTACTCGTGCTACTCGCGAAACGATTTTAGTTTGCGAGGCTGCTGGTTTTGACATCGTCTTAGTCGAGACAGTCGGGGTGGGTCAGTCAGAGACGATGGTTGCCGAGATGGTGGATTTCTTCTTGGTGCTCATGATCGCCGGTGCGGGAGATGACCTGCAGGGAATCAAGAAAGGCATCTTAGAGATGGCCGATATGATTGCTGTGAATAAAGCCGACGGCGATAATCAGCAGCGTGCCGAACTTGCTGCATCAGATTATCGAGCGGCTCTGCACCTCTTAACGCCGGCATCACCAACTTGGAGTCCACCGGTGCTGTCGTGTTCCGGAATGAAAAACCAAGGTTTGAATCAACTTTGGCAGCAGATCGTCACCCATAGAGACAAGATGGGTTCGACTGGTGAGCTTGCGGCGCGACGAAGTGCTCAGCAAGTTCGTTGGCTCAACGCGATGCTTGATGATCGCCTGCGGGATGATCTGCGCTCGCATCCAGATCTGCTTGTGGAGTTAGACCGCCTCGAGACTGCCGTAGAACAGGGCGAGATCACTGCAACCTCGGCAGTTGATCGCCTGTGGGCCAAGTACCAGCAACTCCGCTAACTGCTCTGCTCTGCTGCAGCAAGAGCGTCGGCCATTGCCCCCATCATGCGAGCAGAACAGCTCGCAAGATCGGCTGGCGGGATGATCTCGTCAATCAAGGACTTGGCGATTCGGCGGAACTCCTCCGCTGCGGGCCCAACTCCAAGAGCAATGGGGTGACCCTCGTCGCCACCAGCTGCCACAGCTGGTTCAATCGGCACCCGCCCTAACAGCGGAACGCCAGCCTCAGCGGCCAGGCGCTCGCCGCCGCCGGTGCCAAACAAGTGGTGTTCCTTGCCCTCATCGTCTACGTATACCGACATGTTCTCGATGACACCCGCAATGCGCAGGTAGTTCTTGCGCCCCATATCTACAACTCTGATTGCCACCATCTGTGCAGTCAGCGATGGAGTAGTCACCACGATCATCTCTGAGCGTGGCAGCAACTTAGCTAGGCCCATCTGCACGTCGCCAGTGCCAGGGGGCATATCAATGAGTAGATAGTCCAAGTCTCCCCAAGTCACATCTTCCAAAAAGTGCTGCACTGCTCGGTTGAGCATCAAGCCACGCCACATCAGGGCGGACCCTTCTTCCTCGACGAGGAACCCCATCGAGACAACCCGAATCAGGCCCTTACCTACAACGAGTTCATTCGGCGTGATCTTGCCGTTCTCGGTATCTCCTGTCAGACGGCTGTCAAGCCCGAGCATCCTCGGAACAGAGAATCCCCAAATATCTGCATCCATGACGCCAACGGTGAACCCTTCAGCGGCAAGTGCAGCAGCCAAATTTACGGTGACCGAGGATTTGCCAACTCCACCCTTTCCGGAGGCCACCATGATTACTTTGGTCGTGGGAGGTAGCGCTGTTTGCTCGGGCCTCTCAGCAATATTTTTGCGAGCCCTAGCCATCGCAGTGGCTTTTTCTTCTTGGGTGAGTTCTGTCCAATCAATCCGAACTCGAGTCACGCCCGGCAGGTTCGCCACCCTGGCCCGAACGTCTTTTTGTATTTGCGCCCGCAATGGGCACCCGCTCGTAGTGAGGGCAATTCCAACATGCACCAAACCATCGGGGTCGATCCTTGCACCCTTGGCCATGCCGAGTTCAACAATGTCTGAACCAAGCTCGGGGTCAATCACCCCGCGCAACAGCGAAATAATCTCTGCTTCCGTGGGAAGTGGACCCTTTCCAGAGGTGGTATCAGAGGACACTGGAGCATTTTACCGGTAACGGCCGTGTTATTTCGACCAGGGTGGCTAACATTCTCCGAGTGCCGTTCGTTCAGCGTCGTCTTGACCTTCTGAAAACCCTTGGTGACAACACGCGTTACGCCATTTATCTGGAATTGGCTCGGTCTTCTCGCCCGCTCTCCACGTCTCAGATAGCAGACTCGCTTGAGTTGCATACAAATACGGTACGCCCGCATCTTGAACGGATGCGAGATGTTGGCCTACTCGAATCTCATCCAGATAGCAGCGGCGCAGTTGGTCGACCACAGAAGCTCTACAACGTTGCGCCAAATTCGCCCTCGCTCGGACTTGAGCCACCGGTGTATCCGATGTTGGCGCGTATGTTGATCTCTCTGGCGCAAGTGGCCAACATCGGTGGCGAGGATGCAGCCGAAGCCGGCCGTGATGAAGGCCGTCGACTAGCTCACCGCCGGAGCGATCACGGGCTCGCCTGCACCGAGGCCGCTGAGGAAATGCTCGATGAGCTTGGCTTCGACCCAGCTCGACTAGATGAGTCTGATCGCGCAACGATCGCGTTTACCCACTGTCCGTTTGCCGACCTTGCACAGAGCAACCCTGAACTCATCTGCTCACTCCATCGAGGCATGCTCGAAGGATTTGCAGATGAGGTCGACGGAACAGAAGTGGGCAGCTTTCACGATCTTGCTCATCGTCACCCTTGTCAGGTGCAGTTCGCTCTCAAATCGTAAAAGCTGCCCCAACTTCTTCCTAGGACAAGTCTCTCTTCCTAGGACAAGTCTCTCTTCCTAGGACAAGTCTCTCTTCCTAGGACAAGTC
>JBAXCX010000113.1:0-9298 GCA_037141255.1 Actinomycetes bacterium
ATACACTTACATACACAGCATGTCTTATTTTGAAGATGACGACGAGGATGAAGACGTAGATCCCGACGACGTAGAGGCCGATCTTGACGCAATTCTCAAGGACAGAATCGCCGCAACCCCCGATGATGAGGACGAAGAGGAAGCAATAGCTGAATCGGCCTCTGAGGCTGATGGTACCGAGCGCGTTGCTGCAAAGTCGGCTGAGGAGTTCACCTGTGGAACTTGTTTCATGATTGTGCACCCTCGCCAGTTTGGGCCAAAAGACAACCTGATTTGCCCCGAGGGCTATTCGCCATGCCCCTCAATTGCTCAGGCAAGGAAGCGACTGAAGAAGGCTGCCAAAAAGTAGTGGCCTGTTCCTTGTTGTTCTGACTTTCCGACTTCGCCAAATCAGGGCATCCTTGTAGCTATGTCTGACCAACTCGAAGCGGATGATTTGCCAAGCGGTCCAGAGCGAGTAGGCACGGGAACATCGCCTTCGCAGGTTGTGGGGGCCTTGGTTTCTGCTGTTCCGCTCCTGATCGGTCGAAGCCTTCGCCAAGTCGAACTAGCGAGTTCTCTTGTTGTTGGACTCACCTGCCATGCTGCAGTCCGCAACAATCACGAGGTGTCAGCCGGTGAGCTACTCGATGCTGGAGCGGTTCGACCTGAGCCACTTGATGTCTTGGAAATTCTCGCAGAGGAATCAGCTGAGGCCAACCCGCAGCAAGATTTCGAGGCCCAAGGTTCAGAGCTTGACGAGCAGGAAAAACGGGATTCAGAGCTGCTCGAGGCGGAGCTGGGAGTGCCGAACTACGACAGTTTGGCTGCCTCGCAGGTAGTGCCCCGGCTTGCAATGTTGTCGCCGCAGGACCTGAAAGCGATTTTGACTTACGAGCAGGCTCATCGACGTCGGCAAACAATTATGAATCGCGTGCAAGAGATCTTGGAAGTCGCCTCAACATGACCCAGAAAGGCCTGGGACCCGACTCAGGTATCTCGGCGGAATCAACGGGAAAGTCGTTCGAGACGGCACACGCGCAGCTCTCCGTTCGCTGTGCCTTGTCTTCTGATGAAGAAGAACTCATTCGATTACGAGAACTTGCTCGCCTGCACCTCTGCGAACAGCGAGGAGGTGAACTTGAAGTGCTCAGTCAAGATGTAGCGGGGGAGTCCTCGCAGGATCTGCTCGCTGAGTCAACCCAACAGGACCGACTTGTTCTGATCGCGCTCATTGGCGAGGTTTCTGTTGGGTACAGCTTTGCTCAAAGCCTGAGGTTGTCTGAGCAGTACTCTCTCTGCCTGATCAAGGAACTGTTTGTGGAGTCAGGCGCTCGTGAAATTGGTGTCGGCGAGTTGCTCATGCAGGCCGTCACTGCGTGGGCTCAAGAGCGTGGTTGCAGCGGGATTGATGCAGTAGCGATGCCGGGAGATCGAGATACCAAAAATTTCTTCGAAACATTCGGCCTTGTGGCCCGTTCAATCACGGTGCATCAGGACCTTCGAGGGAAATGACGCAACCAACGCTGCACGTAGCTGCGCTTGTGGTGAGCGGAGACGAGTTCCTGATGTTGCGTGAGTCGACTGTCTGGCGTCTTCCAACGGGTGCTGCTCAACTCGGCGAAACCATGGCTGAGGCAATTGTCCGCGTGGTTTATGAGGAGGTGGGTAGTGCTGACGCTGTATGTGGACCGTTTATCGGGTGGTCTGAAGTTCTCGAGAACAGCGCTCCCGTAAGCCATTGCGTGACAATGTACTTTCGGGCGGTGTTGCTTCAGGATCAGTTTGAAGCGTCTCGAAAATCAGGCGAGGTCCGATGGATACCATCTTGGGAAACGGCGGAACTCGGCCTTGCCGATGGCCTAGCCGAGTTCCTGAGTGATCATGGGTTCATCGACACCGTTGTCTGAGCTGGCTTTGGTTCGCTCGAGCATTTGTTACTGCGGTGCTCAGCGGCCCTTCCACTGCGGGGGCCGCTTCTCGATGAACGCGTTGAGTCCCTCGGCAAAGTCCTCGGTTCCAAACATCTTGACGATTCCGTCACCCGACAATTTCCAGCCAATATCGTCCGGCTGATCGGTCGCTTCAAGAACGATCTTGCGACTCTCTCGCACCGCGAGGGGGGCGTTGGCCGTAATCTCTTCAGCTAGCGCTTTGGCTGTCTCAAGTGCTTCACCCTCTTCGCACAGGCGGTTCACCCAACCGAACTCGTAGGCACGTTCTGCAGGAAAGTCCAAGCGTCCGGTCAACACAAGTTCCATTGCAATGTTGCGTGGCAACTTTCGGGGAAGCCGGAACAGCCCACCTGCTGCGGCCACTAGGTTTCGCTTCACCTCTGGTACTCCGAAAACGGCAGTTCTGGAGGCAACCACAAGGTCTGCGGCGAGGACCAACTCTGTTCCCCCAGCTAACGCTGGACCGTCCACAGCCGCAATAATTGGCTTCGTCCGCTCTCGCTGTACGAAGCCACCAAAGCCTCCCTTTGCGGTCGACATGCCGCCTGGGTCAGTCGCCATCTGCTTCAGGTCTGCACCAGCGCAGAAGATGTAGCCCTTCTCGGTCTTGGCCCCCGTCAGGATGCCGACCCAAACCTCGTCATCGGCCTCAATTTGATCAATGGCCGATTCAATTCCTTGTGCCACTTCGCTACTTACTGCGTTGCGCGCCTCAGGACGATTGATCGTAATGATCCCAATGTTTCCTAGTTTTTCGTAGTCCACAGTCATGACGCGGAATCTAGCGCAGCATGGCCTCTGGGCGCCTAGTCGCGGGGACTAGGAATCTTCGCCGTCGATCTCTTCGATAACGACGGCCTCTTCTACAACGATGTTCTCTTCGAGGACGAGAACCTCTCCATCTTCGTTCTCGACGAGTACGACCTCGTCGATAACGACGGTCTCGTCAACAACAATGGCCTCTTCGATGCCGACAACCTCACCATCCACGCTCGTCACGAGGAGGACATCGTCGATAACGACCGTGTCCTCGACTATGACGACATCCTCCACAACGAGGAGTTCGCCGTCAGCGGTCTCAACGACGACTTCTTCCACCAGGATGGTCTCTTCCACGACAACCTCCTCACCGATGAGAATAGCTTCCACAACGGTTTCTCCGGTGGGGGAGACTTCTGCGTTTTCTTCGGGGTCCATAGATCCGCTCCTTTTGTGAGGCTTTCCAGCCTCGGTTTTTGGCTGAGCGGACTTCGCTCCACCAGTGTTCGATCGACGCGGTGCACCGCGACCGCGCTTCTTGGATGCTGCTGCAATCTCTGCTTGATCTAGTCCGAAGAGTTCAACAATCTTTGGAAGTCGATCCCCAACGCGGCGCACTGCTTCAAGGAGTGCGGGGGATGGCTCCTCGGGTTTTCCTGCTGGAGTCACCAGATTGCGCACGGGTGAAAACGCAAGTGCGTCCAGAGCTGCTGCCCAAAGCTCTTGGTTCACCGTGGGGGTGAGCCCTTCAGAAACTGCTGTAACTAAGCGGCTCGACAATTCAACGGGAAGTGCTGCTCCAGCCTTTGGAGGCCGTGAACTGAGCCGCAGTGCCCGGACAAATCGGCCGCCGTCCAGATTCGCCGAGATGTCAGAAATCCAGAGGGTCTGCTCCTCTTCAATTCTGCGGGTAAGTCCGGTCTGGATCTGCTCCTTCAGAGCGAGCGCTTCCGCATCGCGAGCGACGCCGTCAGCTGCAACGATTACGGAACGTAGATCCCGCAGGTCGAGTTCTTCGAGGTCTGCTAAAGCGGCCTCAGCACGGTCAAGCCATTCCGCTGCGCGAAGCCTCGGGAGGAGTTCTTCGGCAAGTGCAATGAGTTGCTCCGATGGAATCTCGTCCCGTCCCTCCTTTTGAGCTTGAGCATTCTGTTCAGCTATGGCCTCACGAACCGCGGGAACACCACCCCGAATAACCTGCTCGGCAATGGGCCGGTGCTCAACGGGAAGCGTATCGAGTACCGCAGAGCGGTGTACGCGACCTGGACGAAGGCGTTTTGCCCGCGGACGTTCCGGAACTGCATCAGGTCTCTGGCTTCTTGGACGGTCGCTGCGTGGACGGTCTCCGCCCGGGCGATCCGCGCTTGGCCGGCCGCTACCGGCACCGTCCCGGTCTCCGCGTGGCCCTCGGTCTCCGCGTGGCCCTCGGTCTCCGCGTGGTCCTCGGTCTTCGCGGTCGCGCTTTGAGCCACCCCGGTCTCCATCTCGGGAGCGACCAGACTTCTCAACCAGAGTGCTCGTCACTAACGGTTCGTCCTGTCGAGTGCCGACCACGGTCAACATCTCGGGCTCTTTTCTGGCGGCCTTCGGCGGCAGTACGTTCAGAATCTCGATGCCCTCGAGCTCGAATTCGGCATCAGCGCGAACGACATCGCCGACCTTGCAGTTAGCGGGCAGGATGCTTGAGCGTAAATCTCCTTTGGGCTGTTTGGCCCCGGCAGCTCGCCAGGTCCAGGTGCCATCGGGGCGTTCACTTGTTAGTTCGATCTCTAGACGACGCGGCATAGTTGTCTCAACCTATCGAAGATAATCCACGGAGGAGAATCCCAAATGAGCGCGACTATTTCACAAGGCGACCTCGAGACCATCCAAGATTGGGATGGGACCCGGAAAACAATTGTGATTACCGGTGTTACCGGGCAGGTAGCGGAGGTGATTGCCGCTCAACTCAGCCAGCGTCATCACATTGTCGGGCTTGCTCGATTTACCGATGAGGCAGCTCGCTTGCGTCTTGAGGCCTGCGGAGTGGAGTGCATTTCTACCGATCTTCTGAAGGCTGAATTTGAAGCCATCCCAACCGGAGTCGATGCCGTGCTGAATTTCGCAGTCGTTAAATCCCAGCGCTGGGAGGTTGACCTTCGGGCGAACGCGCAGGCTGCTGGTCTGCTCATGGCACACACTCAACCGAAGGTCTTTTTTCAGTGTTCCTCGACTGGTGTCTACGCAGCCGCCGGTTCACGCCTGCTCGATGAGTCGTCGCCGCTCGGAGATAATCACGCTCCGATTATGCCCACTTATTCGATCTCAAAAATTGCGGCCGAGGAGGTGGTCCGAACCATGTGTCGGCACCAACAAATCCCAACAATCATTGCGCGCCTCAATGTGCCCTATGGCGTGGGCCCGCTCGGTGAGCCGAGAGGATGGCCGGCGTTTCATCTAGCAATGATGCAAGCAGGCATGGCGATTCCCGTTGAGGCGGATCAACCAAACTTGTTTAACCCCATAAACTTGGTTGATATCGCAGCGAGCATCCCCGCACTATTGGAAGCGGCCACCGTGCCAGCGACCGTCCTCAACTGGGCGGGAGCGGAGCAGGTTTCTCTAGAGGAGTGGTGCGAGTTCTTGGCGGATCGTTGCGGGCTAACTGCAAGTTTTGAGGTGACCGATTCAACCATTGGAGGAGTCACGGTAGACACCTCGAAGATGCAGAGCATCTGCGGAGCAACAAAGGTTTCTTGGCAGGAGGGGTTTGCCGCACTAGCCGATGCACATCTCGCAGGTCAGGACTCTGCTTCGGATTCGGCTGGAGGTTCTACAGGGCGCTGAGCAAGGCATTCTCGAGCACCTCTGGCAGCGCCGGATGACACCAGATTTGCTCTCGTGCCAGGCGATCAGCGGGGATGTTGAACTGCATGGCTTGAGAGAGTTGTTGCATCAGAGTTGCAGCCTGTGGGCCAAGTACATGCGCTCCAAGAATGCGGAAGTTCGAGGGGTCTATAAGGATTTTGGCAATCCCTGTTTGGTCTTCCATGGCCCAGCCAAACGCGACGTTCGAATACTCACAGGACCCAACTACGTAGGTTTGGCCGCTTGCCCGTAGCTCCTGTTCGGTGAGTCCGACCGAGCCAATCTGTGGATGTGAGAAGACTGCGTGGGGTACAACGCGTTGGTCAATGCTGATGGGGGAGTTGGGGTTGAGCAGGTTGTGACCCACTACTCGTGCCTCTTGATTTGCTAGGTGCTTGAGTTGCCAAGAGTTGCGGACATCACCGAGCGCCCATACCCCGGGGGCGTCAGTCAGCAGCGTGGAGTCCGTGATGATGTAGCCATCGGAATCAAGCTCAACTCCCGCTCGACCCACTTCAAGCTGAGCGCCGTTTGGTGTTCGTCCAGTAGCCACAAGCAAGGCATCCCCAAACAGCACCGACTGCCCGCCTGCAACGTTTTGCAAAGTGAGTTCAAGATGCTCATTGGTCTGCTGAACTGAAACTGCCGTTGTCTTAAGGTGAAGCTCCACCTGTTCGGCAAATGCAGCTGTAAAGCGCGAAGCGATGTCTTGATCAGCGTGTCGCAGCATCGTTGCACCCCGGTGAATGATCGAGACTCTTGAACCAAGTGCAGAGAACACATGGCCAAGCTCGGCAGCAATAAACCCGCCGCCCAGAATCATGAGGTGCTCAGGTAGCTCCTCTATTCGCATAATGCTGTCAGAGGTGTGAAACGGGGTCTCGTCTAAACCCTTGAGTTCAGGAAGGTGCGGGCGGGCACCAGCAGCGATCACAATCTGCTTGGCAGTAACGATCTGGGTCGTTCCGTCCTGTAGTTCAATGCTGAGCGTTCGCTCCCCAATGAAGCGAGCATCTCCAAGAAAGACCGTGACGTTCTGCTGCTCTTGCCGGTACCGGGTCCCGCCGGCAGCGATGGGGTCAATGCGTCCAAACACACGATCTCTGAGTGCTGCAAAGTCAGCTCCCCGAGCTTCGATATCTACGTTGAGCCGCTCTGTCGCCTCTGCAGCCTCTCGCATTCGGTCGGCCGGGAGGACAAACATCTTGGATGGGATACAGCCAGCATTGAGGCAGGTTCCACCAAAAACTGAGCGCTCGACGATTCCGACCTTCCACGAACTGAACTCTTCACTCAGAAGCGAATTGCCCGAACCAGTGCCGATAATGAGCAGGTCAAAGTCATCCATGGCTCAAAGCTAGGTGTTCAGATTGATCAGGGCAGAAACTCGTTGGCCGGTTCGGTTACAGATATAGAACGCGTTACAGTTTCTACGTTCAGTCAGACGGAGGCAATTATGCAGATCGCTTATACAGAAGAACAAGAAAAGCTTCGGGACGAGCTCCGGGCTTATTACGAAAACTTGTTGACCCCTGAGGTTCGGGACGCACTTCATCAAGAGATGGGCTGTGGTGCCGTCACAAGAGAGATCGTCAAGCAGATGGCAGGCGACGGTTGGCTTGGAATCGGATGGCCAACTGAGTACGGCGGCCAGGGCAGAAGCCAAGTCGAGCAATTCATCTTCTTTGACGAATCGATGCGCTCAGGCGCACCTGTTCCCATGCTTACGATCAACACGGTTGGGCCGACGATCATGCAGTACGGCACTGAGGAACTCAAGGCGGACTTCCTGCCCCGAATCCTTTCAGGCGACCTGCACTTCTGCATCGGGTATTCCGAAAATCAGGCTGGTACTGACCTAGCTGCACTCAAGACCAAAGCAGTTCTCGACGGTGATGAGTACGTCATCAACGGCCAGAAGATGTGGACCAGCTTGGCCTCAGATGCCGATTACTGCTGGCTAGCAGTTCGTACCGATCAGGATGCCCCAAAGCACAAAGGCATCTCCATGATCATCGTCGACATGAAGACTCCCGGAATCACTGTTGACCCGCTGCACCTGCTATCGAGCCACGATATCAATGCAACATTCTTTGATGATGTGCGTGTACCTGCTAGCAACCTTGTCGGGGGAGAGAACAACGGTTGGGGCTTGATTATGAGCCAACTGAACCATGAGCGTGTAACGCTGTGCTCCTCGGGCTTGTTGGAGCAGAGTTACTTTGAGGTTCGCCGTTGGGCGCAAGAAAACGTTGGCGCAGATGGCAAGCGTGTAATCGATAACGAGTGGGTGCAACTCAACCTGGCAAAGGTTCATGCCGGGATCGAGTTCCTGCGACTCATCAACTGGAAAGTCGCATGGACGGCTATGCATGCGCCGCTCGATATTTCGGATGCATCCACAATCAAGATTTACGGAACCGAGTTCTATCTCGATGCCTTCCGAATGATGATGGAAATTTTGGGCCCGCGTGCTTATCTCGATCGTGAGTCCACTGGTTCGATCCTGAAGGGTCGACTCGAGATGAACTACCGAAGCCTGCTTATTCTGACCTTCGGTGGCGGAACGAACGAGATTCAAAGAGACCTCATTGGCATGTTTGGGCTGGGCCTGCCTCGCGCACTTCGCGGCTAACAGAGTTCTAGTTCTGCCCGCAGGCGTAATCGAACAACAGGCGTATTCGAAGGATTTGAAGGGATAGTTACATGGATTTTGCTCTTAACGAAGAACAACTAGCAATCAGCGAACTCGCTGGTCAGGTAATAGGCGATGCCTCGACGAACGAGAGATTACGTGAGCTTGAAAAAGCTGACGGCCCTCGCTTTGATGCGGCGCTTTGGGCCTCGCTAGCTGAAACCGGAATTCTGGGTGCATTCTTGCCCGAGGAGCATGGGGGAGCGGGCCTGGACTTGATTGCGCTCGGTGGAGCGCTCGAGCACGTAGGTCGCACTGCAGCAGCAGTTCCACTCTGGGAGACTTGCGGCCTTGGAGTGCCCGCGATTGCGGAGTTCGCTCCGGCGAGTCTGGCAGCAGAGATTCTCCCGAAGGTGGCTGACGGGTCCATGATCCTGTCAGCCGGATGGCACGAGGACCTTGGGGAGCCGCTTCTTCCAACGACAATTGCGAGCCGAAATGGTGATGGCTGGGAACTGACCGGAACAAAGATTTGTGTGCCCGCCGGCGCCATTGCCGACGCATTCCTGATGCCCGCAGCCATTGAGGGCGGATCGGTTGGCCTGTTCCTAGTCCGAAAGACTGGCGAAGGCGTCGGAATCGAGCCTCTAGACACCACACTTGGTGACCCGCAAGCGGCCGTTCTCATGGCGCTAGCACCAGCCGAACTCGTAGCAGAGGGTTACGAGTCGTTGCAGTGGACTTATGACCGTGCTGTAGCTACACAGTGTGCAGTTGCATCAGGCGTGTTTGCTGAGGCACTTAGGCTGACAGCTGAGTACACAAAGGAGCGCAAGCAGTTCGATGTGCCGATTGCCTCGTTCCAGGCTGTGGCCCATCGTGCGGCAGATGCCTTTGTGGACACCGAAGCAATCCGACTGACATCCAAGCAAGCCTTGTGGAGACTGTCAGTTGACATGCCAGCCTCAGCCGAGGTTGCTGTAGCCAAGTACTGGGTCTCATTTGGTGGCCAACGAGTAGTGCATACGGCTCAGCATCTGCATGGCGGCGTTGGAGTTGATCGCGATTACCCGCTGCACCGGTACTTCCTGATGGCAAAAGAGATTGAACTGCAACTCGGTGG
>JBAXCX010000114.1:0-9293 GCA_037141255.1 Actinomycetes bacterium
CTTGACCGGGTGCTCCGGCAGGGGCGCTCACTCCGGCAACGCCGGGCTGAGCAGTGACTTCAGAGAGAGTGACGTTGACAACCGAGAGTCCCAGGGCACGCACACCGTAGGCGCTGCTTCCTGCACCGGTTGGTGTTCCGCTATTCACTGTTGCGTTGACCACGGTAACTGAAGAGCCACCTGTGATGAGAACGCCTGTTGCGTCTGGTCCAATTCCGCCGCTGACGACGGTGCGTGGGTTGTCATTGTTGCCAATTGTGACCCCGGTTGAACCGCCAGTAACAAGAACTCCTGTGGCGCTACCGCTTGACCGAGTAACTCCCTGGAAGCTGATCCCACTGACGCTGGAGTTGCTCACACCTGTCAGTGTCAGGGGCTTGGCCGTGCCTGTTCCAAACGAAGTGGTTATTTCGGCAGCATCGAAGCTGCTGAAGTCTTGCTTGTAGCCACCCGTGATGCTCATGTTCGAGGCCAAATCAATAGGGTTGGAGTAGTTGCCGCCGGCAACACGAATCAAGTGAATCCCGTTAGCTACAGCGTTTGTCTGTGCTTCGGTGATGGTTGAGCACGGGTCAGCAAGCGGACCACATGCCGAGCCAGTGCTACCCGTGGTGCGCACGTAGTACTTGGGGTTGGGATCCAAATTGGCCGTGATTGTGATTGGCGAAGATGTCGAGGTACCCAACGAGTTGGTCAGGGTAAGGCGGGCCGTATAGGTGCCAACCGCTGCGTAAGTGTGAGTAGCCGTGGTCCCAGTCTCGAGGGCGGAACTGTCGCCGAAGTTCCAGGAGTAGGTGAGTCCGGTTCCGGTGCCAGGCAAGGAGCCCGAGGAGTCAAAGCTCACAACCAGTGGGGCATCTCCAATGGTGGGAGTAGCACTCGCAATTGCGGTGGGTCGACCTACAGGAATTGTGGTCGTGGTGGTGGTCGGCCCCGGAGTAGGAGTCGGTGCACAAGCCACAGCCAGTAACACCAGCGCCCCAAAGACAGGAACGAGAATCTTCCGAACAGACATATTTCCCCCTAGTAATCCGCTATCGCCATCGCCAGCGGTGCCTCATGTATACAGCTATTAGCTGGGGGTGTCAATGAGCGAAGCCGCAGTTCTCGAAAAATGAATGCATTTCAGTTCTCTAAAATTGAATGCATTTCAGTAATGACATTCTCGGCAGGTCGTGCTATTGTCACAGCACTGTTCTGGCTGATAGCAGTCGCGAAGTAGGGGGATAACATGAGGAGTGATTCAATGAAGGCTCGCAGTGGACGTCACATGATGACGGCAAAGTGTTCGGCGCTGCTGTTGAGCGTGGCGCTGCTTGGCGGCGTCGCAGCCTCTTGTAGCCCCGCAGCGCCAAGCGGCCCGACGGCTGCTCAAAAGTTCTGTACCTTCTGGGACAAAGTTGCCGATGCCCCGCCAGCGGCTGATAGCGCCGTCTTGGTCAAGGACGAGGTAGTCGTACTTGCTGACACCACCACGGTGACCGGAACTGACTGCACCAACCCTGCCTCTCATGTCGATGTTGACGGTGCAGTACTTGCCGAAGGCAAAGAGGTTCCTTCCGAGCAGGGCAATGCTGCCTCGGCGCCAATTGCTGCAGTAACTGGCCCAGAGATTGCCGCTGAACAGCCCGTTCTTGACAACCTTGTGGTCAAGGCGCTTTCAGCCGAGATCGGGCCGCAAGGAATAACGGTTCGCGGCAACGTTGCAGTTCGGTTGTCTGGAGTCACCTCCACGATCGGCTTTACCGGCACGCTTGCAAATCTTGATAACTGGTCCGTCAACCTTTCCTCAACTGGACTCACCATCCCGGGTATCAGCACCTCGCCGGTTGTGTTCAACGGAACCTTGCGCTCAATCAACGGCGTACCTTCACTTTCTCTTACTGCACTTGCAAGCTCCGTCAAGATCGGCGACATCGCTGTAACCGGAGCCAGCCTGAACCTCAACGCCTCACCGGCAACTGGTGTTTCTGCAACGGTGCAGGGAAGCGTCAAGGTCGGACCGAGCACAGCGAGCGGCCTCGTCGACGTGGTGTTTGATAAGGCTGGCGCTCTTGTTACTGCTCATGCAGACCTTGCAGCTCACCTGGTAGGAACTCAGGCCGGCGGCAAGAAGATCGACCTTCAGGGTACGGTCAAGCTCGACGGCAACAAGACCCAAACTACTGTCTCCTTTACCGGAAGCGGCATCCTCGGTGACCTTGTAATCAACGAGGCCAACGGTTCGCTGACGCTGGCAGCCAACAAGGCAACCTTCGTTGGCCTGATTGACGTAGCGAATGGGCCAAACTCGGTTCGCTTCGATGGCTCCATTGTTTGGGATGGCATTACTGCCTACACCCCATTCCTGATGCTTGAAGGTGCCGGCGAGTTCTCGGGCACCTTGCAAGACGGTCAACAGGTCTCGGTAGCTGGTTCCATATCTACCACGGTGGTTGGCGGCCAGATCAGCGCTGTCGTAACCGGAACCTTCAAGGTGGGCACCCTCAAGGCCACGGGCTCAGCAATCGTTGAAACGAACGGTGCAACCACCACCCTCAACGTGGATGCAAGCCTTGTTGATGCAGGATTTGCTGCACAATTGCAAGGTGTTGTTGTTATCACTGACGGCCGCGCCGAGACAGTCAGCTTGGATGCCCAAGTCACTGGCTCCGTCAACCTAGGAGACGTCACACTTACCGGAGCCAACCTGCATATCGGCAGTAGCTACGGAAGCCCGATTGACCTGACCTTTGCAGGTGGGCTGAAGATCGGAACTCGTGCAGACCTGACTGGTTCACTGGCCGCAAGCTTCGGTCCAAACGGATCACTCATCAGCCTGAGCGGCGACCTGACTGGTTCGCTCTCGCTTGACTCCTGGAACCTAAACTTCACCGGATCGATTCTTGCCAGCCCCGAGCAGGTAACGCTCTCCGGCTCCGGTGATGTTGCGCTGATCAACTTCCCTCTCGGCATCACCTTCAGGGGATCCTTCACCTCTTCCTTGACCACGCCAAGCTGGTCACTGAATGGCTCTGGAAAGCTACGGATTGCATCCATCCAGGTTGCATCCGCCCGACTCAACCTGTCGCAAGCTGCAGGAATGAAGGCAACCCGTGCAGGCTTCTACTTCTCCATCCTCGGCATACCGGTCTACTTCGAAGGCGACTTCTACATGAACCCGGGTGGTGGCTGCTCCAAGGTCAACCTCACTGGCGGCAGCTTCTTGGCCCGGCCAATCCTGGCACTAGTACTGCCGGGCGTGATTGGTTGCCCAGTGAATATCTAGGTCGTTAGCAAACGACGAACGCAAAAGAACCCCTGCAGTTTGCAGGGGTTCTTTCGCGCTCAGTCAGACATTTGCGGAAGGTTCGCAAGTGCTGCAGCAATCTTGTCGGCGGGGTAGTCGTAGTCGACAATGCCACCCTCGAAGTACTTATCGTAGGCAGCCATGTCCAACATGCCATGACCGCAAAGCGCTGTCAGGATTACCTTCTCCTCGCCGGTTTCTTTGCATTTAAGAGCCTCGGCAATGGTGGCGGCAAGAGCGTGAGTGGGCTCTGGTGCGGGCACGATTCCCTCGGTTCGAGCAAACTGCACCCCGGCAGCGAAGCAGTCAGTCTGAGCGATTGCTTCTGCCTCGATCAGTCCGAGTTCATAGATATGGCTGATGAGCGGGCTCATACCGTGATACCGCAACCCACCTGCATGAATGGGGTCGGGAATGAAGTCGTGACCAAGCGTGTGCATCTTCATGAGCGGTGTCATGCCTGCGGTATCGCCGAAGTCATAGGCGTAGGTTCCCCGCGTCAGCGAGGGGCAAGCAGCCGGCTCAACGGCGCGGATGGTGGGGTTGATGCGCCCTGCCAGCTTCTCGCGAAGGAACGGAAAGCTCAGCCCAGCAAAGTTCGACCCGCCGCCAGCACAACCGATAATCAGATCTGGGGTGTCACCGGCTTTTGCCATCTGTAGAAGGGCTTCTTCACCGATCACTGTCTGATGCATCAGCACGTGGTTCAGAACCGAACCGAGCGCATAGCGAATCTCGGGATCTTGAGCGGCTACTTCGACTGCTTCAGAGATTGCGATTCCGAGCGACCCTGGGTTCTCGGGGTCGAGAGCCAAAAGGGAGCGACCGTACTCGGTGGCCTCGGATGGAGATGGGTGAACAGTTGCCCCAAACACCTGCATCATTGCGCGCCGGTATGGTTTTTGGTCGTAGCTCGCTCGCACTTGCCAGACCTCACACTCCAGATCAAACATCTGGCAGGCAAAAGCGAGTGCCGTGCCCCACTGGCCTGCGCCGGTTTCGGTGGTGAGCTTCTTCACACCGGCCTTTGCGTTGTAGTACGCCTGCGGAATCGCAGTATTAGGTTTGTGCGAGCCGGCCGGGCTGGTGCCTTCGTACTTGTAGTAGATCCGGGCCGGCGTTCCGAGCGCAGCCTCTAGGCGTCTGGCTCGGTGCAGCGGCGTGGCCCTCCAGAGCTTGTAGATGTCCATGACTTCGCCGGGAATATCGACGTAGCGGTCAGTGGTCACCTCTTGCATGATGAGGTCCATTGGGAACAGCGGGGCAAAGTCATCCGGACCAGCCGGCTGATGCGTGCCCGGGTGGAGCGCTGGTGGTGGCGGTTCGGGAAGATCAGCAATGAGGTTGTACCAAGTGGTGGGCACCTCATCGTCGCTCAACATGTATCGAAGCGGTTCAGTCATTCAATTCCCCTTTTTGCCCCCTTTGGGAGCCCTGGTAGTAGATGCAGCCTAGCTATATAGCGCGTCTGGGAACCGAAGTTCTTTGGGGTTCGGATCAGTGGTCGACGAGGCGGCGCGCAACTCGGCAAGCGTGGCAGAGTCGGTCACAGAGTAGGCATCGTCTGTGTTGTCGTCGAAGGCGGAGACCATGGCCTCGACGTCTTGGTCGCTGAGGTCTCGTGGATGCTTCTTTGTCTTCATGGTTCGTCACCTCGGTGTGGTTGGATCATCTTCAGGTACTCAGTTCGTGCGGGCATGGCGTGTAGATATTCAACCATTTCACAGGCTTGGTTGGCAGTGGGCGCTCAATCTGAGGTCCCACAAGGGAGGCCCGCAACGGCGAAACCCCTGCCGAAGCAGGGGTTTGCGTAGAGAGCGGGTACGGAGAATCGAACTCCGGTATTTAGCTTGGGAAGCTCGCTGGAGGCCGATTGCGGTGGACCGCTCGGTTCGGTCTCATTGGAGACTTGTACTACAGACGTGAAATTCCAAGTTTCGCGTGTAGGACTTGGAATTGGTCGCCTACAATCCAAGTCATGTCCGCAGTTGGCTCGTCTCCGCTCGGTTCGGTCATGCCCATCTCAGGGTTTGATCAGCGGTTCAATGAGACGTTCGACGCGGAAGCGTTCATCCCAGCCGACCTACCCTCGAACGTCGACCTACCGAGTTCAGTCTGGCTGGTCGTCAGCGAGGCCATGGCCGAGGTAGGCCGCCTCGACGCCGCCGCAAGCCTTGTTCCGAATCCGCAGCTCGTGACCCGGATTGCCACCCGGCGCGAGGCGGTCGGAACATCCGCGCTCGAAGGTACCTACGCCGACCTGACCGATCTCTTCGCTGCTGAGATGCTTCCACTGGACGAGCAGGAGGCTGACTTGGCTCCGAACGTTCGTGAGGTCATGAACTACACCCGTGCTGCGGACAGCGCGTACCTGTGGATTCAGGATCGACCGATCACCTCGGGGATGATCTCGTCATTGCAGGCGGTGATCGTGCGGGGCACGGAGAGCGATGGAGTCGATGCTGGGTCGCTGCGCACGACCCAGGTGTTCATCGGAGCGAAGAACAGGCGTGTGACCGAAGCTCGGTTCATTCCGCCGCCACCGGGCGACCAGTTGAGCGCGCTCTACGAGCGCTGGGTGGATTGGCTCTCAGCTCCTGAGCCGGCGGAGCGGATGCAGCTGATCGTGAGGATCGCCCTCGCGCACTATCAGTTCGAGACGATCCATCCCTACACCGACGGCAACGGTCGCCTCGGGCGGCTTGTGGCGGTGCTGCAGTTCATGCGCGAGGGAGCCCTGAGGTCGCCTGTTCTCTCGGTTTCGCCCTGGCTCAAGGATCATGCGGACGAGTACCGCGATCACCTCCTCGCTGTCAGCCGGACCGGTGACTGGGCCCCGTGGGTCGAGTTCTTCGCTCACGCGGTTTGTGCGGAGGCGCGGGCGGGACACGACCGGATCATGCGGCTTCTCGCTCTCCGCGACGAGATCGGTGAGGCTGTTCGATCGGCACTGCCGCGGGCTCGACTCGCAGTCGAGATTGCCGATGATCTGATCGCCTATCCGATTCTCACGGTTGCGGCTGCCCAAGGTCGTTACGGCCGAACCAATCAGGCCAACCGAAACGCAATCACGACGCTTGCCGAATTGGGCATCCTCGAGCCCTACGGCGAAGCCCTCTACGACCGCATGTTCTGGAACCGCCGGGTGTTCCAGGTGATCGACAGCTGATCGATCGGCAGACCGGTCCGCATCTCGCCGGTCCCGATCCCCCGGTGCAGCATTTGTGCACCATTTGTACACCACGGGCCCGTCGATCTCGCACGGCCGGGGGCCAGAAACGACGAAACCCCTGCCGAGGCAGGGGTTTGCGTAGAGAGCGGGTACGGAGAATCGAACTCCGGTATTCAGCTTGGGAAGCTGATGTTCTACCATTGAACTACACCCGCAGAACCCTGCGAGAGGGTAGAACTGCTAGTCGGCCTACACCTTAGCGGAGCGAGCGGCCCGTTCTTGAGCCATCACCCGGTCGTACTTGTCGCTAGCCCGAACGTAGGAGGCTTCTGCGGCCTGCACCCGACGCTGCTGCTTCTCGGAGAGGACTCGAGGACCAGCGGTGTTGTAGTCAGGGAAGAACTTGTCTTGAAGCCAGGTGGATTTTTGCACCATCGTGATGACGGCGATCCAGCAAATCGACCCGACAACAGCAATAACACCCAGCATTGCAAGGATCCCAAGCAATCCAACAAACATATTCCCGCTCCGTTCAAGTCCCAAATGTCCTGCCCCAACCGGACAAATACAAAGTTACCACTGACGTATCGGCAGAATCCAGCAGCAACTTGAGGGGGAACTTCGTTGTTGCGCGGTTCTGTCCTGCGTGTGGCCCCGGGTTGGGGGTTTCGCAGGACAGAACCGTGTTGTTGCTTTGTTGTTGGGGGTTGTTGTTAGTCGGTGGAATCTGCTTTGGGGGTTCTTGGTCCGGCCGTTTGGATAGCTGCTGCGGCTGGGAGGTAGATGGGTGGGCAGGACTGTTGGATGTTGGGGTTTTTGGGTGTACCTCTGTTGGTTTGTTGGGTTTGTGCGCCGTCAGGGCAGGTGGTGTTTGCCCAGATGGTTCGGGTGGTGGTAGTTCCGTTGATGTCGGCGAGCCATAAGATGGTGCCGGTGAGGTTTACGTCGGTCAGGTTGACGCCGGTGAGGTTTGCTCCTGCGAGGTTTGCGTAGGAGAGGTCGGTTCCGGTTAGGTCTGAGTTGCGGAGGTCTGCTCCGGTGAGGTCGGCGTGCGAGAAGTCGGCGTTTTTGATTTTTGCTCCCTGGGCAATGGATTGTGCCAGGTTTGAGTCGCTGAAGTCGGAGTCGTCAAGCTTGATGCCACCGAGTTCCGCTCGGAACAAGTTGACTCGCTGCGCTGAGACTTTGGAGAGGTCTGCGTCAACGAGTGTCGATTGCTCAAGCGATGCCTCGTTGAGGGATGCCTTGATCCAGCTGCTGTTGGTGAGGTCCGATCTAAAGAGTTGAGCTTTGTCAAGGTTGGCTTTGTCGAACTTGCTGTTTCGTAGTGTTGACATAGCCAGGTTTGCTTCTTGAAGGTTTGCGCCTTCGAGGTTCGCTCCGACCAGGTTGGATTGGAAAAGGTCTGCCTTTTCGCAGTTTGCGTCGGGGACGATTGCGCAGTCATCGATGACTTCAGTGCCGCTGGCGCTGACGTAGAGCGTGGCGTTGTTCACGGTGATGGAGTCGCTTGATGCAGTGGGAAGTGTATTGATGTCTTTGGTGGTCTGGCCCTCTGCGGTGATCGTGATGCCGCCTGATCGGGCGAGTGCCCTGCCGATGTCTCCGGTCGGGACGCTGGAGGCAACGAGTGTGGCAGTGTTGTCTTTGTTGAGCGTAGGTGTGCTGACGGCCATGATGAGGTCAGTTTGGCCGGTGCCAGCCACCTGTCCGGACAGAACACTGTTTGCTGTGCCGAGGCGAACCGTGATGCTGCTTGGATCGTCGAAGAAGGTGCTGGTAGCAACTCTGGCTGCGTCAGCGGGGCCGGTCCTGGCCATGGTGTCATCTACGCCCTGCATTGTCAGGTCCCATGAGGTGTCTCCTGTTGGGGTAAGCGTTGCGGAAATAGCGCTGATTGCCATGATGACTTCGGCTTTGTTTTCGCTCACTTTGAACCCAGTTTTTGTAGCAGATGGGGTGAGTGTTCCGTCTGGTCCTGCGGGAACAGATGATGGGATGGTGGTGGTGGTTTGTCCCGCTGATCCTGGGGTGGTGCAACTAGCTAGGGAAGCAGCTGCGAGCAGTGCTGCAGCTACAAGACTTATACGGTTGGTGTTCATGGGTAGAGCTCCTTGTTCGATTTGAAGATTTTGATCATCATGGCGAGTGTGGCGATGATGGTGAGTGTTCCGAGGATCATCCATCCGGTGGCGATCCATGTATCGACGTTGAGGGCCCAGAATTCTGAGATCCAAGTCCCCCAGTTCGTAACGATGTTTGCGGTCATTGGATAGATCCCTTTCCTTCGGCTCGGTATTGCGCTGACCATCCATCTCTGCGGATCCCGAAGAGAACATCGAACCAAGAGATCAGCCAGATGGCGATCGAGAACCAGAGGTAGATCTCACCTGGTAGGAGAAGCACCGCTGAGATGACATCTTTCGCTGTCCGGTCAGGCATCTTCATAGCTACCCGGTAATTCAGGACCATTCCGAACAGTGGTGGAATGATCCAGATCCAATACCAAACCCAGGATCCTCGTTGAAGCGCCAACGTGAGGAGCACAACGAACAGGATGCGGATCGTGGCGTCGAGGAGCATTTTGGCTTGGAGTTTCCACGGTTCCGAGGTGTGTTTTTTGAATCCGTTGAGGCGCAACAAGTGAATAATGCCTGCGTCCCATTTGCGACGCTGAGCCCAGAGTGCTTTCACGGAATACATAGGGCCGATATAGGCACGGCTATCAGGCGAGCACAGTGTTTCCCACTCCAGGTCGCTGAGCCGCCAGGTGAGTTCCATATCTTCGACTTGGGTTTGAGTTGACCAGGGTGCTTCGCGACGGTTTTCTTT
>JBAXCX010000115.1:0-9141 GCA_037141255.1 Actinomycetes bacterium
AGCGCTGGGTGAACGGCGCTAGGGCTAGGCAGCGCTGGGTGAACGGCGCTCGGGCTATTCGGCGCTGGGTGAACGGCGCTCGGGCTATTCGGCGCTGGGTGAACGGCGCTAGGGCTATTCGGCGCTATTCCCATTCGATGGTTCCTGGGGGTTTTGAGGTGATGTCATAGGCCACTCGATTCACTCCGGGTACCTCATTGATGATGCGAGAGGCCATCTTTTCGAGCACGTCATAGGGAATCCGCGCCCAATCTGCAGTCATGGCATCCTCGCTTGTTACAGCGCGAATGATGACGGGATAACCGTAGGTTCGCTCATCCCCCATGACACCAACAGTTCGAATGTCGGGAAGTACTGCAAAGGATTGCCAGATCTCTCGCTCCAACCCAGCTAGGCGAAGCTCTTCTCGCACGATCGCGTCAGCCTCTTGCAGAACGGCCACCTTGTCGGGGGTGACTTCACCAATGATGCGCACACCGAGTCCCGGCCCTGGAAACGGTTGGCGCCAAACAATCTCATCCGGTAGCCCGAGCTCTGACCCAACGGCGCGGACCTCGTCTTTGAACAGCGAGCGCAGTGGCTCAACGAGGTCAAAGTCCAGGTCATCGGGAAGTCCACCAACATTGTGATGGCTCTTAATGGTAGCCGCGTGGGCAGTGCCCGACTCGATCACATCGGGATACAAGGTTCCCTGCACCAAGAACTGAGCATCGGTGATTCCCCCGCGAGCATCTTCAAACACGCGAATAAAAAGCTCGCCGATTGCTTTGCGCTTCTCTTCAGGATCAGTCAGCCCAGCGAGCTTTTCAAAGAACCGATCTGCCGACTGCACATGAATCAGTTCTAGGCCCTGATGCCGGTGAAAGGTCTCGACGACTTGCTCGCCTTCGTTCTTGCGCATCAGGCCAGTGTCTACAAATACACAAGTCAGCTGCGAGCCGATTGCCTTGTGAACGAGCGCTGCCGCTACGGCAGAATCCACGCCGCCGGAAAGCCCGCAGATTGCCCGGCCAGTTCCGACTTGCGCCCGAATGGCTGCAACCGAGGTCTCAACAAAGTTCTCCATGGTCCACTCAGAGGAGAGTCCCACAATTTGGTGCAAGAACTCCTCAATGAGTTGTTGCCCAAATGGAGAGTGGACAACCTCGGGGTGATACTGCACGCCAAAGATTTTGCGTTCCGGGTTCTCGAGCACGGCGACTTGAGCACCGGGTGTTGATGCAGTGGCTCGAAAGCCCTCGGGTACTTCAACTACGGCGTCAAAGTGACTCATCCAGACGTCTTGAGTCTGGGGAATGTCCTCGGTCAGCAGAACCGACTCTGCATCAGCGCTGCGGGTCATCGTGGTTCGGCCGTATTCGCCAGAACCGCCGCGGCCAACGGTGCCACCAAGTTGTTGCGCAATGAGTTGCGCACCGTAACAGATCCCCAGAATGGGAATCCCAAGCTCATAGACAGCCGGGTCGATTGCGGGAGCACCCTCTACATGGACTGACTTGGGGCCACCGGACAAAATGATTGCACTCGGGCGGCGGGCAGCAAACTCCGCAGCAGTGAGCGTGCTTGGCACGATCTCTGAATAGACCTTGGCCTCACGAACTCGTCGAGCAATCAGCTGCGAATACTGCGCCCCGAAGTCGACAACTAAAACTCGTTCCTCTGGGGTGGTTCGAGAGAGCTCTGGGATCAGACGATGTTCAGTCCCAGTGGGGTCGATCATCATGAGATCATCAGACTTCTCTGCAAGCTCAATATTTTCAGCTAGTGATTCTGAAACTGCTGCTGAACCGGCTCTTGGCTCTGCGCCAGCCATCACTGCGCTCCTGGGCGAATACTCGGCGGACTCGTGACCATCAGGTCGGCCTTTTGGAACTCTTTGAGCGTGCCGTAGCCAGTTACTGCCATGGACTTGCGAAGGGCACCCATCAGATTGGTTCGGCCATCTGCTCGGTCCGATGGGCCATTCAGGATTTTTTCCAGACTGCCCACCTGATCCATCCGCCGCATTCCGCCCCGAGGCAGGCTGTGGTGGAAGCTGGAACGTGACCACAGGGCTCCACCTGCGGGTGCCTCGTCAGCACGAGCAAGTGGGGAGCCAAGCATGACTCCGTCAGCACCACAGACCACGGCTTTGGCAATGTCTCCACCAGTACGCATGCCGCCGTCGGCAATGACATGCACATAGACGCCAGTTTCATCAAGGTGACGCATGCGCGCTGCGCGAGCGTCAGCAATAGCAGTGGCTTGCGGATTACCAACCCCAAGCACTCGTCCAGTTGTGGACGCAACCCCAGGGCCGACCCCCACCAACACCCCTGCTGCACCGGTGCGCATCAGATGTAATGCAGCTTGGTAGCTCGCGCAACCGCCGACCAGCACAGGTACTTCTAGGCGGCGCACGAGGTGCTTCAGGTCTAGCGGCTCATGAGCACCGTCGGTGAGGTGCTCGGCCGAAGTTACCGTGCCGTGAATAACCAGCAGGTCCGGCTCAGCTCGAACGATATGAGCGAGCAGTGACTCGGTTGAGGCTGGAGTAACTGCAATACATACGGTTGCACCGGCGTCGCGGATCTCGGATACTCGCTGTGCGATGAGTTCCGGCTGAACAGCACTGGAGTAGATCTCTCGCATGCGGGTAATCCGCTCGGTCTCGCTCCCCTGCCCCGACCCGCGCTGAGCAGTCAGTTCTGCAATCTCGAAAAGGACATCAGTCGGGTCCTCGTATCTGCACCAGAGGCCCTCGGCATGCACGGCCGCTGCACCACCAAGGCGGCCCATCTCTATTGCAGTGGCGGGGCTGCTCACCCCGTCGAGTGGCGCCGCAATCACGGGAATCTCAAACTGATACGCGTCAATCTGCCAAGAGGTCTCGACCTCATCTGCGTCACGGGTGCGACGGCTCGGCACGATGGCTACCTCGTCAAGGGAATACCCCCGGCGGCCAGACTTGCCGATGCCGATTTCGATTTCTGCCACGGTCACCTTCAAGGAATTGGGAAAGGTGGGAGTCTAGGCCCTCTACAGCAACTCCGAGACCTCAGACCTGCTACGAAGAACTGATCGAGAGGTACTCGAGCAGAGCTAACTCTTGATGGAGCGCAGAATCTGCCGGGCAACGGTTGCATTCATCTGATACACGACCTTGCCGGCGGCCTTTGTTGCTTGGTGTACCACGCCACCACCGGTTGACTCTTCGATGGTGTCGAGGCCAGCCACCACTGCATCCTTCGCTGCATCGGTGACTTTGTAACCCATGTTGGTGAGGCCTTTGACAACATCTGATTGCGCAATCGGCTCTGGAGCAGAGGTTGCAATGATACGCAGAGCCTCTTTGGTGAGTTCAGCCCCTTGGCTGACGGCTTGCACTGCGCTGATATTGCCCTGCTCCGTACCCTCTACCGAGGCCAGCCATCTGCGGACCTTGATCAGAATCTCGCCGTTGGTTTCACCTTCGAAACTTAAGGTTGGCATGTCAGTCTCCCTGGGCAGTTGGCGACACATCGCCGCCGCTACCAAGTTAGCTGCGCAACGGCCCTCTAGGAGCCTTCCGGTTGGAGTGACTAGACTCAGCGCATGACGCCCCCAAATGAAGTTCCGGCAGGCTCATCGCTCCCCACGGGGACCACAGCAGATCCACTTTCTCGGTTCGGGCCCATGGGCCTCACCTTTGATGACGTCTGTCTGTTACCCGCAGCTTCGGATGTGATCCCTTCAGAGGTTTCCACTGCGACGCAATTGACTCCCAAAATCCGCTTGGCGATACCACTCATGTCTGCAGCTATGGACACCGTGACCGAGGCGCGACTCGCAATTGCCATTGCCCGCGAAGGTGGACTCGGCGTGATCCACCGGAACTTGTCCATCGAGGATCAGGTGATCGAAGTGGATAAGGTCAAAAGATCGGAGTCAGGAATGATCGTTGATCCGGTCACCCTGCACCCCCATGACCTTGTTGGGTCCGCGCTCGATCTGATGGCGAAGTTCCGCATTTCGGGTGTGCCGATCGTTGATGAATCCCACCGACTCGTTGGCATCCTCACGAATAGGGATCTGCGCTTTGAGGACGACCCGACTCGGCCGGTTTCAGAGGTCATGACATCCGAAGGACTCATCACCGCCGCTCAGGGAACCACGCTAGAAGAGGCTCAAGAGATTCTGGGGCGGCACCGCATTGAAAAGCTGCCCGTAGTTGATGCCGATGGCCGGATCACGGGCCTGATCACCGTGAAAGACATCTCCAAGAAGCTCAAGTACCCGAATGCCACCAAAGACGAACAAGGCCGCCTTCGCTGCGCTGCAGCAGTTGGAGTTGGGGAAGACTCACTCGAACGAGCGCAGGCCCTAGTCGCTGCCGGTGTGGACTTGATTGTGGTGGACACTGCGCATGGGCATTCTGCAGGCGTGATCGAGGTTGTCCGCAAAATCAAAGCCAACCTGTCAGTGGAAGTTGCCGCCGGCAATATCGCAACAGGTGCTGCCGCTGCTGCGCTGATCGAAGCAGGAGCCGACGCAGTCAAGGTGGGTGTTGGCCCAGGTTCAATCTGCACGACCCGAATTGTTGCTGGAGTTGGCGTACCGCAACTCACTGCCGTGTTTGAGTGTGCATCCATAGCAGCCGCTCACGGGGTCGGGGTGATTGCAGATGGCGGAGTCAGATTCTCTGGAGATATTGCCAAAGCAATCGGCGCTGGCGCAGACGTCATCATGGTGGGAAGCCTGCTCGCAGGCGCAGACGAGACTCCAGGCGAGATCGTGCTGTCGAAAGGCGAGCGCTACAAGGCGTACCGGGGCATGGGTTCACTTGGAGCTATGAGCGCACGTTCATTCTCGAAGGACCGCTACTTTCAAGACGGTGTCGAGTCCACCGAAAAGGTGGTACCCGAAGGAGTCGAAGGTCGGGTCCCTTATAAGGGTGAGGCGCAGAAAATTCTGTACCAACTTGTCGGCGGACTGCGATCCGCAATGGGTTACTGCGGTGCACACACCATCCCCGAACTGCAACAGGGTGCTCAATTTGTTCGCATGAGTCCTGCTGGGCTGCGTGAAGCTCACCCACATGACGTCACCATTACTGCAGAAGCACCGAATTACTGGATGTAGCTGGTACGGCGGCGAGTTCTGAGAGTCCGACTCCAGACCAACAGCATCACCACCGCAAAAACGGGCTCTAAACAACGCCACCGAGGCCTTCTGTACCGAGCTCAAGAGGGACCATCTCGATGCCTCGGGCGGGGTCGAGATCAAACGCATCCCCAGGGTTGGAATCGGTTAGCAGCGCAAGCAATTGTCGCAACAAGGCGGCGGTCGCGCCCCAGACCGTGTCGCCATGAAGCTCAAAGAAAAACATTGGCCAAGAGGAGGTGCCCACGACCCATCGCTCCTCTCGGTAGACGCCAGGCGCCATCAGTTCTGCAAGGGACACATGAATGACTTTGTCAACCTCTGCCGGGTTGATGTGCTGCTGTGGTCGTTCGGTGAGCAGGCCGAGCACGGGCACGATGTAGTTCTGCCGCGTCACCGTTGTGAGGTGATCAAGCTCGCCGAGCGGCTCGACCAACTCGGGAAGCAAGCCGATCTCTTCGCGCGCCTCTCTGGCTGCAGTAGTGAAGGCATCCTCACCCGGTTCGGCGCGACCACCCGGAAAGCTGATCTCACCCGCATGAGTGCGAAGCGTATGCGCTCGCCGAGTCAATATGACATGCATCTCGCTCTGCTCCGGGTAGAGCGGGATGAGTACGGCGGATGCTCCCGCACCGCGTTGCTTGACTGGCGACTCGCGCCCAAGTCGACCGAGTGGAAGCACCGCTCGCGCCTTGTCTGCAACCTCGGTGCTGTTCCCCAAAGGATGGGCTTCCCAAGGCGCTACCCGACCCGGAGTCCAAAGCTCTGGCCGCGGGATAATCTGCGGACCGCCACGCTCGCTCAAGCGCTAGGGGCGAGATCCGCAACGAGCTGCTCGAGCAGCTCCTTCATGCCGGCGGTCTTTAGGTTGCTCATCACTCGACCAGGTGTGGTCTCTCCCGTTTCCCACTCCTGCCAGAACTTGAGCAACTTGTTTGGGTCAACGGCGGGGTGGGGTTCCATCAGAACAGGGTACTTGCATCTGAGGGGACCCTGTTCTCGGACGCGAAAAGGGGCCAGACCCAATTGGATCTGGCCCCTTATCAACAACTGGGATTACATCATGCCGCCCATGCCGCCCATGCCGCCCATGTCGGGCATGCCGCCGCCGGCGCCACCCTCTTCAGGCTTGTCAGCAATGAGGCACTCGGTGGTGAGGAGCAAGCTAGCGATTGAGGCTGCGTTCTGCAGCGCCGCACGGGTCACCTTGGCAGGATCGATCACGCCTGCCTTGAGCAGATCCTCGAACACGCCAGTAGCAGCGTTGAAGCCGATGTTGCCGGTCTCTTGCTCGAGCTGCTGCACGATGACAGCACCTTCAAGGCCAGCGTTATCGGCAATCATGCGAGCTGGTGCATCGAGTGCACGCAACACGATGGTGGCGCCAGTCTTCTCGTCGCCCTCAAGGCCTTCGATGGTCACGGCAACTGCGCTCTTGGCACGAACCAAAGCGGTTCCGCCTCCGGCAACGATGCCTTCTTCGATGGCTGCACGAGTCGCAGAGAGTGCATCTTCGATGCGGTGCTTCTTCTCTTTGAGCTCAACCTCTGTGGCTGCGCCAACCTTGACAACTGCAACGCCACCAGACAACTTGGCAAGGCGCTCTTGCAGCTTCTCGCGGTCCCAGTCTGAATCGGTGTTGTCGATCTCGGCTTTGATCTGTGCAACACGGCCACTGACCTCGTCTGAAGTTCCTGCACCCTCGATGATGGTGGTGAGGTCCTTGGTGACAACAACCTTACGGGCGTTGCCCAACAGGTCGAGCGTGGCGTTATCAAGCTTCAGGCCAACCTCTTCGGCAATGACCTGACCGCCGGTCAACACTGCAAGGTCTTGCAGCATTGCCTTGCGACGCTCGCCGAATCCCGGAGCCTTGACGGCAACCGAGTTGAAGGTTCCACGGATCTTGTTGACTACCAGAGTTGCAAGGGCTTCGCCCTCGACATCTTCAGAGATGATCAACAATGGCTTGCCGGACTGCATGACCTTCTCGAGGACAGGAAGGAGATCCTGTACCGAGGTGATCTTGGAGTTAAACAACAAGATGTATGGGTCTTCAAGTACTGCTTCTTGACGCTCTGCGTCAGTGACGAAGTACGGGGATAGGTAACCCTTGTCGAACTGCATACCCTCGGTGAATTCCAAGTCGATGCCAAAGGTGTTGGACTCTTCAACGGTAACGACACCATCCTTGCCAACCTTGTCGATGGCGTCTGCAATGACATCACCAATGGACTGATCAGCTGCCGAGATTGCTGCGACTTGCGCAATCTCTGACTTCTCATCAATCTCTTTGGCGAGATCTGCAATGGAGCTAACCGCCGAAGCAACTGCTGCTTCCATTCCGCGCTTGACGCCCATTGGGTTGGCGCCTGCTGCAACGTTGCGCAGACCTTCACGCACGAGTGCCTGGGCCAACACGGTTGCCGTGGTAGTTCCGTCACCAGCGATGTCGTTGGTCTTGGTTGCTACCTCTTTGACAAGCTGGGCTCCCATGTTCTCGAAGGGGTCTTCGAGTTCAATCTCACGAGCGATGGACACGCCATCGTTGGTGATGGTGGGGGCACCAAATTTTTTGTCGAGTACCACGTTGCGGCCCTTAGGACCGATCGTGACCTTGACTGCGTCGGCCAACTTGTTGACGCCGGCTTCGAGTGCACGACGAGCTTCGTCGTCAAACTTTAGGATCTTGGACATATGTTCTCTTCTCGTTCTTGGTTCGGCTCGGGGCTACTTGATGGTTGCGAGGATGTCGCGACCAGCAAGGATGAGGACGTCTTCACCTTCGACAGTGATTTCGGTGCCGCCATACTTGGAGTACACGACGGTGTCGCCGACTGCGATGTCGAGGGGAATCAGGTCGCCAGTCTCTGAGCGACGACCGGGACCCACTGCAAGGACTTCGCCCTGCTGTGGCTTCTCTTTTGCTGAATCTGGAATGACCAGACCGCTCGCTGTAGTTTCCTCGGCCTCAGCCGGGCGCACGACGATGCGATCTTCAAGGGGTTGAATACTCATTCTGGCTTGCCTCCGTTGGCGTTAGCACTCGGTGTTATCGAGTGCCAACGTTAGCAGTCACAGTCAGCGAGTGCTAATGGCTTGCTCTGGGGCTATCCAACGGCCGTGATAATCGACCTGAGCCACCAGACAATCGGTACCAGTTGGCCATGTGCGCAGCCAGACCGCTGCACGCCTGCGATCCCACTCATCAGGCTCAAAGCGAACCCAGGCCAAGGGTGACTCTGGCGTTGCGCGGCCACCGGCAGCCTCGATCACAGCAGTGATCCTCCACCGCAACTCTGGCGGGATGTACTGCCACACAATTGACTGCTGAATTATTGTGGGCTGCTCATCAGCCAACAGGGATTCCAACAGTTCTGCAGTGTCGGGAAGTCCCTTCGGCGGCAGCCCTGCGCCTTCTTCTGACTGGCCTTTGTCTAACGAATCAGCCGATTGAAATAGAAGAGCCGGGACACGGCTAGCAATCTCGATTGCTGCCTTGCAGCGCTCGATTCTTTGCAGCTGATCAGGCCAAACAAAACCTAGGAGTTGCAACCTACCCTGCCCGGTTGTGGCATCTAACGGATGAGGATCGATCCCAATTCGCTCTGTAATTCGCGGCAACTGACCCAGCGGGTTGGGCGCAGCAGCTCGGAGTTCTGGCGAGATCCGGACGGTGCTTCTCGGATCGCCGAGCAGCCTGCTACTGCCGCGCAGCTCCACGGAATCCGATTTGGATTCAAGCTCAACGCGGAATTGATCAAGACGCAGATTGAGCCCTGCTGAACACCCCAACTCGACAAGCCGAGCTGAGCTGAACCCAGTCCTAGCCAAACCAAGCGCCAGTCCAGCAGCGCGAGCAACTTCATTTGTCTGCACCTCGCAGTCAAGACCCTGCAGTAGCTCTTGGCCGTGGGTCCGAACGAGCTCGGACCATACAGAGATCAACTCGCCATTCGTACTTGGAACCTGCCCGCCGCAGCTTGGCAACACTTGTGCCCAACTTGGCGCAGCACCGCT
>JBAXCX010000116.1:0-9132 GCA_037141255.1 Actinomycetes bacterium
GTGACTCGTCCATTGCCTCCCGCAGCATCAACTGCGCTCATCACGATGGAACTCCAACGCGGCGTGGTAGGTGACCTGGCGAGCATGCCGGCCCTTCGCGATGTAGCCGTTGCGCAGGGCACCCTGCTGAACTGTGGGCGACTCGCATCTGCTGCGCGCCGATCCAGAGTTCCGATTATTCACGCCATTGTGTCTTGGCGCGCTGACCGTCGCGGCACGTTTACCAACACACCGCTGTTGGCGAGTCTGGCAAAGAACCCAGAGCAGATGCTCGAAGGAACACCTGCAGTTGAGTTGATTCCCGAACTGGGCGAAACCAGCAATGATCTTCTGAGCCAGCGAGCGCACGGGCTCACTCCGTTTACGGGGACAGACCTAGATGCGACGCTTCGATCCTTGGGGGTAACAGCGCTAGTGCCGTGTGGGGTTTCGCTCAATGTCGGTATGTTGGGCCTGTGTCTGAGCGCAGCTGATCTTGGATACGAATTGGTGCTGTGTAGGGACTCGACAGTTGGTTTGCCTGTTGCCTACGGCGAGCAGGTCATCGAGAACACGATTGCCATGCTGGGTGCCATCACGAGCACTGATGCGCTCGTTCAGCATTGGGCCTAGATCACCATCTGCAGGTCAAGCCAGGTTGAGCGCGCCAGAAAGCTCACGTGCATGATCCAGTACTTCTGATCGAGTGTCTCCGGGAACCATCAACGCAAGCCAATCCACACCAAGCTCACTCAGTTGAGCCACTTCGTCCAAGAGCGGGGCCAAGCCAGCAGCAGGATTTGCAAGGTACTCGCCGAGACTAAACGGGACGAAGCAAATCGAGAGGGGTTCTGTGCGCTCAGCCTCTTCGCAAAGCTGCTTGACCAGTTGCAGACGTTCTGCGAGCGCATCCACCGAACTGATCTCTGCAGTGCGAAGCCCCTTGCCCGAGCCGACTGGAGTCGGGAACGGCGACCAGCCTTGGCCGTAGCGAATTGCCCGACGAACCGCAGCCTTTGAGTTGCCGCCGACCCAAATCGGAGGAACTGCCGATGGGTGGGGCAACGCTGTTACTGATCTTGCAGACCAGTTTGCCCCGGCACCACTGATCGAGGTTTCGGTCCAGATGCGCAGCAGCGCTTCTAGGGATTCATCGAGGATGGCGCCGCGGGAATCGAAATCTGCACCCACAGCTGCAAACTCCGCCCGGACATACCCGGCAGCCACGCCCAGAATGAGCCGTCCGCCCGACAGCACGTCCAAGCTGCTCAGGGCTTTGGCCGCAAGAAAGGGATTTCGGTACGGCAGCACATAAACATTGGTGTGCAGCAGTAAGCGGTCTGTCACTGCTGCTGCAACTGCGAGCGCCACCGTCGGCTCAAGCGCTTGATGCCCACCGCTACTTAACCAGCGATCATCTGGGGCAGGGTGATCGGTGACATAAGCAGCATGAAATCCGAGCCGCTCGTAGCCGGCCGCCAAGTCCGCAACGGCTGCGCCCGAGACCAACTCAGCGCCAGTATCAACTCGGTCCACTGGCAACCCGAGTGAGACTTGAATCCCCGAACTCAACACCCGAGCCAGCCAACTTCGCGAGTACTCCAGAGCGTCCTTCCCAACTTGGTGCCCGCCGCCAACAACCTGATAGGTAGAAGGAATTTCTTGAGCGGACAGCATGGCTGCAGCGTCCGCACCTAAGAAGGCCGGCACGAGTTCGTCTTCGGCAGCATTAAGCACCAGAACCTGTGTTGCCTGCGAAGCAGTCGGTGCACTCCCGCTCGCAACGGCTAGCTCAACCTTGCCCTCAAGTTCTGGATAGAAGCCACAGATCGAGATCACTGCATCGGGGTGTATCCCAAACAGGCCGAGTGCCAGTGCTAGAGCTCCACCCTGTGAGAATCCTGCAACTGCTACCCGTGACCCTCCGGCTTGGAGTCGCTCAACAAGATCACCGATTTTATGAGCCGAAGCACGAAGTTCCCCGAGAACCACCCCGCGAGCGCCAGTCAAAAACCAACTGCGTTGTCCCTCAGCATCCTCTTGTGCACCAGGGGCCAATACTTCCCAGCCGTGGGGCGCAAGCTGTCGCCCCCAAGCTCGGGCCGAGGCCGGGTCATCTCCGTGGCCATGCAATGCAATGAGAACTCCGCTTCCCCGATCAACGTCACGCATGTCTGTACTCTCCCCCGCATAACCGAGCTAGGGCAAGAGCGATCCTGGCAGCTCAACATTTTGAGCACGTCTCCAGGCTGGCAAGTACTCTGCCGTCGAGAGGTTTTTGTTCCTACTACTCCTGCGAGGGATCCCATGTTGCGTCACGTTGTTCTGCTCAGTTTCAAAGACACAACTTCTGCAGATGTCATCGCAGGAATTACCGAGTCGCTACACGCATTGGCCCCTCAGATCTCGACGGTCCGAAACTTTTCGGTGAACGCCGATCTTGGCCTTACGGACGGAAACGCACAGATGATCATCATGGCGGAGTTCGATGATGCTGCTGGCTACGAGCTGTATCGCGACCACCCAGCTCACCAGAAGGTGATCCAAGAGCAGATTCTGCCTGAGCTCTCGAGCCGAGCCGCAGCCCAGTACACGTTCTAGGGTTTCGCTGCTTTCCGCCCGGATAGCGGCATGCCTAGTAATCCTCAAATGCAGATAGCGCCCGTAAAGTTTCTGCACTTGGAGTGCTAATACCTTAGAATCCAAGTATCCGCGTGACACAGGTCACTCTTTGAGTCTATGGTGCATCTACCAACTTTGTTGGTCCGGTAGAGGACCGAGCAATTCTGTGGATACCTTCCGAGGTAGGCACCAAATTGCTGTATGCCTCCCGGTTCCGGATAGGCCATGTGGATGGATTCGGGGGGTTTCTTCCACATGGCCTCCGGCATTTTTCTAGGCCCGGTATTTTAGGGAGTGCTGCCAAGAATTCTCTGCCGCTCATGAGGCCTTGCCTATGCGATCTTGTCAGTCATCGGGCAGACTGCGGGCGTGCCTATCCAAAAGATCGCAGCCGATACACCATCCCCCATGACTGGGTTTGTTGTTACTGACTTAGCCGGATCTACACGTGCCACCGGTGTGGTGCGTCTAGCCAAGAAGATCCTGATGGACGGGGCCAAGACCATGGCCCGCTCGCAGACCTATGCCTGGGCCATTCTGAACGAGCAGGTATCGGGTGCATCAGCAGGCGTGAGCGCGGACCTGGCCGAGAGCCAAGCTGGCATGGTTGCTTTTGTAGATGCAGTTCTGGACCGAGTCTCTGCCGGGGAACTTTCGCTCGAAGCTGCAAAAGGTGTGTCGGACGCAGACCTGAGCCCGCTTGCTCAGGCTGACACCCGCAGCAAGATCGGTCAGACAGCCCGAACGCACGGCACGCTCAATCAAGAACTCCTCGCAGTGGGCGCCTTTGCTTCTGCGGCTACGGCGCACGGATCACTTGAAGGTGCTCGTGTGATACTCGAAGGCACGGGTGCAAGTACTTCGGCTTTTATTGCCGCCGCAGCAACCCACGGGGCGCAGGTAGTTGGCCTTGGCACTTTCGCTGGCGCAGTCGTTAACCCAGAGGGATTCAACCTTGACGAACTCTTGGGCCAACTTGCCGAATCAGGTACTGCACTGCCGACCGGCTTGGGTTCAGAGGTCGCTAGCACTGCCTTGTTTCAAACTCAGACAGATCTGCTGTTTTGTGGATCTAAAATGGGTCTGATTGACCATCTGCTGGCAGAGACTTTGGACTGCAAGATGGTCGTTCCTGTTGCACCTGCGCCGGTGACTGCAAAGGGCCTAGCCGTTGCAACACATCGCGGCATCGCTGTTCTGCCCGATTTCATTTCTACCGCCGGGCCCTTGTTTGCAGATCATCCAGCAGATTCGGCCACAGCTGAACAGGTTGTGGCCACTGCCACCGACTCGCTTTCGAGTGCCCTGAGCGAGCTGCTATCGCATCCGGAAGGACACTACCTAGCAGCCTGCTATGCGGCCGAAGCATTCCTACTCACCTGGCAAGAGAGCCTGCCCTTTGGAAGGCCACTGGCTTGAGCGACTCTCGAATCCCTGCGAGCGACTCCTCGCTGCCATCGCTGCCCACTCAGCCTTCGGCAGCTATTTGGCCAACTTCCGATTGGAGTTACGGCCCCCAACTGACTGGGGATCCACAACGGCTACGCAGCCTGCTCGATCAGGCTTTCGACCCGGCTAGTGCCGACTCACTCGGAGAGACCTTGGCTTGTTTGGTAGTGCAAGGTGGGCTGATCGTTCAGGAGCGCTACGCACCGGAGGTAACAGCACAGACTCCCCTGATCTCATGGTCTGTTGGCAAAAGCATTACTCAGGCCGCTGTTGGAATCCTTGTGGCCGACGGTCTGCTCGACCCAACTCTGCCGGTGGATGCGCCCGAGTGGCAGTCTGCAGGTGATCCACGCCAAGCCATCACCATGAATGACCTGTTAGAGATGCGCTCGGGACTGAAGTTCGTTGAGGACTACGTAGACGACCAAGAATCAGACTGCCTAGAGATGTTGTTCGGGTCGGGAACACATGACGTTGCCGGTTATGCAGCCTCGCAACCCTTGGAACACGGCGTTGGTCAGGTTTTTAATTATTCGAGTGGCACAACCAACATCATTGCCCGCCACGTATCTCAGGTACTCGGCGCAGGAGCCGACCCTGCCGAGTGCTCCAGAGTCATGCAGGAGTTCCTTCAGGACAGGCTTTTTGGTCCGCTGGGTATGAGTACTGCGGAGCCACGCTTCGATGCCGCCGGCACCTTTATTGGATCCTCCTACCTTTTTGCCTCTGCTCAGGACTTTGCAAGATTTGGGTTGCTCTACCTGCGCGATGGTGTGTGGGATTCGCAGCGCATACTGCCAGAGGGCTGGGTGAATGCGGCAAGGACAGCAGTTTCGGTAGACCCCGAGGATGGTTGGCTTTACGGCCAGCACTGGTGGGTTCGCCGGGGGTCAGCCGGTAGCTCTCGTGGAACAGGACCTGGCGAGATCTTCTGGGCGAATGGTTACGAGAAGCAGATCGTCATGTGCATCCCGAACAGCGATACGGTTCTGGTGCGACTCGGCAAGACCACAGCAGACCAGCGAGATAACTTTGAGTCCTACTGGGATCAAGTCATCGCCGCCTGCATCGACTGACCTAACCCCTCACCGACAACTACTGGAGCATTCCATGCGACCCACACCGTTCACTATTCCCGAATTCTCTGATATCGAAGAGGAACGGCAGTTCCTCAAGCAGCGCCTCGCCGCCGCCTTTCGGTTGTTTGGGCTCTTTGGATTCGAAGAGGGCGTGGCCGGTCACATCACCGCGAGAGACCCCGAATTTCCCGACAGGTTTTGGGTGAACCCGTTCGGCATGAGCTTTAAGCAGATTCGAGCCTCTGACCTGATCTGTGTTGATCACGATGGCAATGTCGTTATTGGTGATTGGCCAGTGAACGCAGCGGCATTTGCCATTCACTCACAGGTTCACATGGCCCGTCCCGATGTGATTGCCGCAGCACACTCCCATTCGATCTACGGCAAGACCTTTGCATCGCTTGGCATCGAACTTGATCCGCTCACCCAAGACTCGTGTGCATTCTTCGAGGACCATGCGTTATTCGATGATTTCACAGGCGTGGTCAACGAGACCTCTGAGGGCGCCCGTATTGCAGAAGCACTTGGCAATAACAAGATGGCAATCTTGCGCAATCACGGACTGCTGACCGTAGGAACATCTGTGGATGCAGCAGCCTGGTGGTTCATCACTGCCGAGCGAACCTGCCAATCACAACTGATGGCCATGGCTGCCGGCAAACCCGTGTTGATCGACCCGGATGTGGCACGCCATACGCGCGGACAAATGGGTTCAGAGATGGCCGGCGCATTTAGCTTTCACCCGCTGTACACCTGGATCATGGAACAACAACCAGACCTTGCAAACTAACGGGGGCTTGCAACATGGATTGGCCTCTTCGCTGCGGAATCTTCATGGCACCGTTTCATCCGGTGCATCAAAACGTCACGCTCGCACTAGAGCGCGATCTGCAACTGATTGAGCATCTTGATCGAATTGGATTCCACGAGGCTTGGATCGGCGAGCATCACTCAGGCGGCTTCGAGATCATTGCCTCACCCGAGGTTTTTATTGCTGCGGCCGCAGAGCGCACTCGGCATATCCGCCTTGGAACTGGCGTCGCATCGCTCCCCTACCACCACCCCTTCATGACAGCTCAACGCATTGTGCAGCTTGACCACATGACGCGTGGCCGAGTCATGTTGGGAGTCGGACCTGGAGCTTTGCCCTCGGACGCATTCATGTTGGGCATCAACCCAGTGGATCAGCGACGCAGGATGGAAGAGGGGCTCGAGGCAATCCTTGAACTGTTTCGCAGCGAGGAGCCAGTGTCGAGAGAGACCGACTGGTTCACACTTCGAGAGGCACGGTTACAGATTCGACCGTTTACCGACCCACACCCAGAAGTTGCCGTCGCTGCGATGATTTCTCCTTCAGGCCCTCGCGCTGCAGGCAAGTACGGTTGCTCGTTGTTGTCCATCGGGGCCAGCCAACGCAGCGGCATTGATCTGCTCGGTAGCCATTGGACAGTCATGGAGGAGCGAGCTGAGCAGTTTGGCCAACGCGCCGAACGCCGCGACTGGCGTCTTGTCACCATGATGCATATTGCCGAAACCAAGGAGCAGGCCTACAAAGATGTTGAGTTCGGTCTTGCCGACTACGCGACGTACTTTCGCGAGGTTGCAGCCCTGCCGATCTTCCCCGATGTTGCTCCCTCGGAACTCGCTGATCACCTGAACCACTTGGGCGGCGCCGTGATCGGAACCCCAGAGGACGCCATTGCTCTGATTGAGGAATTGATTCAGGAATCAAATGGCGGTTTTGGAACCATTTTGTTGCAGGCTCATGAGTGGGCAAATTCAGAGGCCACTCGCAGAAGCTACGAACTCTTTGCTCAATATGTACTCCCAGCGTTCGATTCACGCTCGCTGCGTACCGAGGAGTCCATGAACTGGGTCATGGCGAATCGCACCGAGCAGATGGGTGCAGCTATGACCGCAATCGGTGCTGCAATGCAAGAGCATGCCGCCGACAAATCCACTGGGAACTCCACTGGGAAATCCGCTGGTAAATCTGCTGAGGGGCACGCGGCTCCTGCGGCGGGGTAACCTGCAAAGACAATTTAAGCTGAAACCTCACCGGGAGAGTTCCGTCGCCACCAGCGGCGGGCGCCGAAGGAGCAACCGCCCCGGAATCTCTCAGGCACCCGAACCGGTTTGGTCAGGCAACTCTGGAAAGCAGTTCGTGCTACGAATCAGCACGAACTCACCGACGGGGAAAGCCAGTTGCCACATGGCAACCGGTGAAGCTCTCAGGTACGGCGACAGAGGGGGCATCCACTTTCTCGTACGACTTGGAGCACCCTGTGAACCCTCTTGCCGCATATACCAATCTTCCCGTTGAGGATTTCGCTGATCGACACCTCGGCCCGACTGAATCTGATGTAGCAACCATGTTGGGAGCGCTCGGATACGACACTCTCGAATCGCTCATCAAGACGACCATTCCGGACGCGATTCACTTAGATGAAGCGCTCGGGTTTGAGGCGGTCCCCACGGAAGAGGCAGCCCTCGCTCGACTCCGTGAGGTTGCCGAACGCAATCAGGTCGTGACGACGATGATCGGCGCGGGTTATTACGGCAATATCACTCCCAACGTAATCCTTCGAAACATCTTCGAGAACCCCGCTTGGTATACGGCCTACACCCCGTATCAGCCCGAGATCTCACAGGGTCGGCTCGAAGCACTTCTGAACTTTCAGACAGTAGTGACTGACTTAACGGGAATGGAGATTTCTAACGCCTCGATGCTCGACGAGGCAACTGCAGCGGCCGAAGCCATGATGCTGGCGCGTCGGCAGTCGAAGGTTGCCTCCGAGACCTTTTTTGTTGACGCAGACTGTCACCCGCAAATCATCGAAGTGGTTCGCACTCGAGCTGAGCCGCTCAATATCAAAGTTGCAGTAGGCGATCCCTTTGCCGACTCCGAGGCTCATGAATATTTCGGGATCCTGCTCTCGTATCCCGGATCCTCGGGTGCCATTCGTGAGTTCTCTAGTCTTGCGGCTTCTGCAAGTGAGCGCGGCGCTTTGGTATGTGTTGCCACTGACTTGCTCTCACTCACCATGTTGACTCCTCCTGGTGAATGGGGTGCCGATGTTGCGATTGGCTCCGCCCAGCGCTTTGGCGTTGCCTTTGGTTTCGGTGGTCCTCATGCCGGGTTCATGGCCGTGCGAAGCGCTGCTAGGCGTTCACTACCCGGTCGACTTGTTGGGCTCTCGAGGGATACCCACGGCAGGCCTGCACTACGCCTTGCACTGCAGACACGCGAGCAGCACATCCGCCGGGAGAAGGCCACCTCAAACATCTGCACAGCTCAGGTCCTGTTAGCAGTGATGGCCGCCTCGTATGCGTCCTATCACGGCCCTCAGGGACTGCTTCGCATTGCCCAGCGCACCCACCTGCTCGCCAGTGTGGCAGCCGATGCTTTGGCCGAGGCAGGATTTGCTCTGACATCGGAGTACTTCTTTGACACGGTCACCCTCCGCACTCCAGATGCAGCCGAGGGGTACCTCGCTGCAGCACTCAGGGCTGGGCTGAACATCCGGGCCCACTCCCAAGACGCAATCGGATTCTCTTGCGATGAGACCACAACCGCTGCCACCGTTGTGCAGCTGTTGTCTGCCTTTGGAGTAACTCGAAGCGTTGAGCAGGTTGAGGCTGCCGCAGCGGCCGCAAGTGAAACTTGGTCGCACCTGCCTCAGGAACTCCTCAGAAGCAGCGACTACCTGACGCACCCGAACTTCAACAGCTACCACTCAGAGACAGAGATGCTGCGCTACTTGCGCCGTCTGGCTGACAAGGACTTGGCTCTCGACCGAACCATGATTCCTCTTGGGTCATGCACCATGAAACTCAATGCTACAGCCGAGATGATTCCCGTGACCTGGCCTGAGTTTTCACAGATTCACCCGTTCGCTCCCGCGACTCAGACCGAGGGCTACGTTCAACTGATTCGAGAACTCGAAGACTCTTTGGCAACCATCACGGGATATGACGCAGTGTCGCTGCAACCCAATGCTGG
>JBAXCX010000117.1:0-8870 GCA_037141255.1 Actinomycetes bacterium
GTGGTGCTGCAGGCGCAACTGGTGGAACCTCAGGTGGCGGATCCTTCGGGATCTACGCCAACTCGGCCACAGTCAACGTATCTTCCTCAATCGTGACCTCCTCTGCTGGTGGCATCGGCGGATCCGGCTCAGCTGCTGGCCGCGGTGGTAACGGCGGCAACGGCAACAACGGCGGCGGCGACTCCTGCTGCTCAGCCGGTGGCGGCGGCGGCGGCGGCGGTGGCGGCGCAGGCGGCGGCGGTGGCGGCGCAGGCGGCGGCGCAGGCGGCGCATCGATCGCAATGTTCCACAACGGTGTCGGCTCGCTCACGGTTACGGGTAGCAACTCGTTCCGCCCAGCACTTCCAGCAGCCGGTGGCGCAGGTGGCGCATACGCAAGCGGTGCAACAGCCGGCCTTGGTGGTTTCGGTAACGACAGTGGTGGCGACGGAGCAAGCTCCGGAGCCGGCCAGAACGGCCCCGCAGGAGCAAATGGCGCTTACGGTCAGCTCTACCGAGTCTGGAACAACGGAACCATCACCAACTAACTAGCAACAACAACTAGCTATACAAACGAAGGGCAGGCTCACCAATCGGTGGGTCTGCCCTTCAGGCTTTTTACCAGGCATAGTCAAAATGGCCTGGGGTGCGATGCGCCCCAACGAGAACTGCATTGAGTTCATCGGCCACCTTGGATGCAGTTGGCTCTGAGAGGAACTCGCGATGCGGCACGTCGGGGCAATCAATCACAAAGTGCCTCCAGTCGCTGAGCGCACGAGGATCTTGATCCACAGTGGCCCGATCAAACCTTTCACGCCCTGCGCCCTCAATCACCACAATCGGGAACCGGACCAGGTCCGCCTGATACCCCTCGACGGCGCGTTGATGCACCGTCATAATCTGATGAATCTCGTCTTCTGTGGGCATCCAACGCCGCTGAATGTAGCGACGTGTTCGCACAACAAACTGATACCCGCGGCGTCGGATCAACTCGAGGAGTCCAACCTCTGCATAGGTATCGATCAACGAGTCTCGCTCTTGGCGAAGCCGCAGTTTTGGAGCTACCCGCCACGGGATGCGAGAACTAAACGGCGAGGTATCGAGCAGCACCACTGCGCTGATCTCGCGCCCTGCCGCCCGCAAGTGCTGGGCTGCCTCGACTGCACAGACTCCGCCGTAGCTAAACCCGCCAAGCAGTATCGGCCCAGCGGGTTGGAATCCGGCAATCTCCTCGGCGAAGTGACGGCCCATCTCTTCAACCGTTCGAAAGGGAAGTCGCTCGCCGTCCACGCCTGGGGCCTGCATGCCATACACCGGCCGATCGGGATCAAGATGTTCGACGAGTTGGCGATAGCCGCGCAATCCACCATTTCCTAACGGGCCCAAGAACAACGTCTGTTTGGTTCCGGCGGAGCGCAGTGCATAGAGCCCAGAAGGTCGAGCCTCAACGAGACCCAGACCAAGCTCACGCTCATCAATCTGTGCTGCAATCTGCCCCACCTCGGACTGCTCAAAGAGTGCGCTCAAGGCAATCTCAACCTGCAGGCGTTCTGCAATCAGATCGACGAACTGAAGCGCTGCAAGCGAATCCCCACCCCATTCAAAGAAGTCAGCCTCGGGTGATGTTGGCGGGTCAACCCCGAGTAGTGCACCGAAAATGTTGGCAATCTCCTGCTCAGTCTTGCTCAGCGGTGAGGACTTGCACTCAACAGGCTGCACAGGTGCTGGTGCGGGGAGCGCCGCTCGGTCGATTTTGCCATTCGGGTTGAGAGGAAGTTCATCGAGAACGGTGATCAAGGCGGGGACCATATGAGGCGGGAGCGTTCTCGCAAGCCCAGCGCGCACCTGCTCCAGATCAATTTCACGTCCGTGTCGAGGCGCCAAGTACCCAACCAAACGCGGCTCACCTGTTCCGGCCCGGGACACAACGGTGACCGCCTCAGCTACCGAGGAATTCTCTAGGAAATGGGCATCGATCTCACCGAGTTCAATGCGCAATCCGTGGAGCTTGACCTGATGATCAACTCGGCCGAGCACCACAATAGATCCATCGACATCGGAGCGGGCTTGGTCACCCGTGCGGTACAAGCGACCCTGAGCACCTTCAGAGAATGGGTCTGCAACAAATGCTTCTTCGGTAAGTTCGGGTCGGTTCAGATAGCCGGAAGCTACGCCCTCGCCCCCGATCCAGATTTCTCCCACCTCGCCCACGTTCACTGGTTTCATCTCGTCATCGAGCAGATAGATCAAGGTATTTCGAAGGGGCGGCCCGATCGGCGGGGCTGAGTTGTGGCCGCGTTGAATCTCGCCCCCCGTGCTGAAGGTGGTGGTCTCAGTCGGCCCGTAGAGATTCCAAACACGCACCGTTGGGTGCTGCTGATGTAACAGGTCAACCAACTCGCCATGCAACACCTCGCCGGCCAAAGTAACCACACGCACGGACTCGGGCAGCGGGTGATGACGCACGAGCCGAGTCATGACCGAAGGTGAGGTGTTCACCAACGTGACGTTCAGTTCAGGTCCAGTCTCGGCGAAGCTCAACGCATTTTCCACCATCACCAACGTGCCACCCCATGCAAGAGCCGCAAAAATCTCAAAGATCGACAGATCCCAAGACAAAGAAGTAGAAAACAGAATTCGAGATCGGTCTTCATCCAAGAACGCATCCTGAGCCCACCGGGCCAGATTTACTGCGCTTCGGTGCTTGATCATCACACCCTTGGGGTTTCCGGTTGAACCCGAGGTGTAGAGCAGGTACGCCAAATCCTCAGGGTCAACGCGGGCAGACTCGGCGGCTTGGTCCTGACCCTGAGGCCGGAGCAGCGTCTCCGGGCTCAGCACGGTGAGGCCCTTTGAATCGAACAAATCCGAGAACTTTTCCTCGCAAATCACCACCGGAGCGCCGCAATCCGAGATCATGTAGCGCAGTCGGTCCTTGGGGTAAGCAGCGTCAAGTGGCACGTAGGCCGCACCCGATGCGAGCACCCCAAGAAGTATCGATATCAGATGTGCCTCCCTGCTTACACAAATGCCCACAAAATCGCCGCGGCCAACACCTTCCGCTCGGAGTGAGGCTGCCACTTGCTTTGCCTGATCACGCAGTTCTCGGTACGTGGTCTTGGAACCATCATCAATTGCTACAGCATCTGGAGTTCGTTTCGCCTGAGCGAAAACCAACGCATGCAGAGTTGCTCTCTCAGTCATTCCATTCAGGATACGGAGAAGTTACCGAAAATCTCATAGGAAGATTTCTGCTTCATCTCGCTGTCATCTGGGCTCAGAGTGTGGTCCTATAGGGGAATGGGATTTCTTCTCTTCGCTCTATTTGGCCTGCTGCTCATCGGGGTATTTTTTGTGTTGCTCGGCAGACGCAGGGATTACGACGCAAACGAGACCGAGGCCGACAAACTCAGCGATGCCGATTTTCGGCGCATTGAGTTTGGCGACGAAGACATTTAGAGCGGGCTCGGCGGCCTACACGCTGAGTGATCGCTATTTTTTTACTTGCAACTTCGTTCCCTTTGGAGCGTTCTTGGGCGACAGGTAGTCCTCATAGCCATCAACCCCAGCCACATAGGTCTGCAAAAACGCAATGGTGACGCCGTTGACGATGGCGTGCGCTTGTTCAATGGGGATGAGTTCCTTCGTGCATCCCTCGAGAGCCATCTTGTTGACAACGTCGATAAACACCTGCGGCAGGTTCGGCAAGGTTGCGAGCGCATCCTGATAGCGGCAAACATCAGTAAACGACTGATGCCCCGCCTTTTCAAGGTCCATTCGAAGCAGCGGTCGCCCCGAGATCAACTTCCAGGGCCGAGTGGTGTCATTGTCAATCGGCGTGGTCGTGTCAAGCACACCAGCGACCAAAAGGCTCGGTATGTCAATCGCTCCGAGCGCCTCATCTGAGTTCAACTCTGAGTACGGCGCCATCACCGCAATTGCCTTGACTCGAGCGTCAGCTGCAACGCTGCCGAGTTCGTTGCTGTAGCCACCTGCTGTTCCGAGCGTGGTGAACCCACCGAATGAGTGCCCCGTTACCCCAATTCGATTGGGGTCCATGGTCCCAGAAAGCGGGTCACCGGGAGCTGCCGAAATACCGAGCATGGCCGTAATCAGGTACTGCACATCTTGGACTCGATTCAGCGCGTTGACGGATCGAGGCGTGCTCGCACCCGTGACAGAGTCCAAGGCGGTGTTGCCGGTGTGATCAACTGCAACCACGACAAAGCCATGGCTCGCTAGGGCCTCGGTAAACCACGAGGCGATATATCGCAATCCGCCGCTACCGTGCGAGTACACCACTAACGGGAATGGCCCTGCAGTACTCGCTGGTGCATCGGCTAGCGCTGTCAGGGATGCCAGCTCGATGCCGGGGATGAACTGGTAGATCGACTTGGGTGCAGTCACGCCTTGGTCAACGGGATACCAGACATCGGCTGTAAGGGGGCGACCACGAGCGGCATCGTTGATCTGCACAACTCGACGACCGACTTGGTACGGGCCCGGCTGATCAGGAGGTGCCACAACGGCTGCTTTCTTCGTGGAAACGGTACTTGAGGAGTCCTTGTTGGAGCTGTCCGAATTTGAACTTGAACAGCCTGCGAATATCGCTGCAGTGAGACAAGCGGTAACTACAAGTTTGGTTGCTCGATACATGAGTGATGAGAGTAGCCGTGCTCAGTCAAAGAACTTCGCGCCTCGCTCGCCAATCATGATTGCGGTAGCCGCAGGGCCCCGAGATAGCGGTTCAGGCAAGATTGAGGCATCAACCACGCTCAGGCCCGCCAGGCCGTGTACCTGGCACCGAGCGTCAACAACAGCAGAAGGATCGCTCGCTGGGCCCATGGGGCAAGTTCCCATCAAATGAAACGCCGTGCCGAGTCGTTCTGCAATCCACGAATCGAGTTGCATATTCGAGGCAAGCTCAGTTGAGTCAGGGCCAAAGAGTTGATCTATCAGCGGGCGAAACTCAGGTGATTCAGCAAGTTCTACAGCGATTCGGATTGCATCGCGAAGCCGCTCTCGGTCATAGTCCTCTTGCAAGTAGTTGTAGCTACTCACGGGCTGATCCTGCGGATCAGCCGAGCGCAGGCGCAGGCTGCCTCGACTCTGAGGAAGGGTCAGAGAAATACGAATACTCAACAGGTCATCCGTCGGATCTAACCCGGTGACCTGGCCGTAAGGCCGGCGAGTTGGCATGAACTCCAGATCACCTCCAGCAGGTCCAAGATGAAGGGCCATCTGCATAAAGCTTGAGGAAGCAGGGAGCGCAATAGAGGGCACTGGGCGGTACATCAGATCGAGGGTGGGGTGATTCGATGTTCGGTTACCTACTCCAGGAAGATCTGCATGTACCGAGATTCCCAGACGACGCGAGGCCTCCGCCGCTCCGACTCCCGACAGCAGCAGCAGTTTGGCCGAGCCTTGAGCACCTGCGCAGAGCACCACCTGCTCCGATCGAATAACCCGGCTCTGGCCTTCCTGGAGTACCTGCACTCCAACGGCGCGACCCTGTTCGATGACCACCCGCTGCACCGTGCTGTTGGTCCGAATGCTCAGATTGTTGCGGTCTAGGTTTGGCTGCACATACGCAGCAGCAGCGTTCACTCGCACACCGTCAACGATGTTGCAGGGAACAGGGCCGACACCCGGGGGGCTGGAGTTGTTCTTGTCTGGTTCCTCTTGGTACCCGTTTGCCAAACAGGCTTGGGTAAACGCAGAACTCACCGGATGCATGGGCTGAACATCGCGCTGAACAGGAAGAGGGCCGCTCTGGCCATGGCCGGGTTGGCTGCCAAAATCTAGGTCCTGTTCAGAGCGACAATATGCTTCGAGTACCTCTTGGGGTGACCACAACCCTTCAGAAGCAGCTGTGAGGCACTCCGTGTCCTGGGGTCTGCCGCGAATGAAGTAGCCGCCATTCACAGCACTCGACCCGCCTAACCCGCGACCAGAGAACACCTCTGCTGGCCTACCTGCCATGAGTTCGACAGTGCTTCTAGCGGCAGTGTCAGGGTCCACTGATGCCTCAAGAGAAAACCCGTCAGCCACCCGACGAGCAGCCTCTGAGGATACTGCTCGCTCTTGGCCGGCTTCTAGCAGTAACACGCTGCGATCAGTCTGTTCCGACAAGCGACTCGCAAGCACCGAGCCAGCCGAACCTGCCCCAACGATAATGATCTCGTACTCCTCGGGATCACTCAATGCTGGATCACTTAATGCTCGGGTTCTCTCGCTGCAGATCGCAGCAGCAAGGCTCAGGCCTCTGTGCCGTGCAAGGCCTCTTGAAGTTCAGCTTCATCTGCCTCAGACAGCGAAGTCTTGATGACGGTTCCGCCAAACTTCGACAGACCCGCAGTTGCTTTGTCCGTAGTCATTTGCTCAACAATCAAGAACAGTGCAGAAGTTCCTGGCTTGAGTGCATCGTGAATCTGATCCTGGAATCCCTTGTCAATTGAGGACTTGGTGATCTTGCCCATGACTGCTCCGAGTCCCGCACCGAAAACCATGCCGAACACGGGCACGAAGAACAAGATGCCAAAGAGCAGGCCCCAGAACATTCCCCAAGTGGCTCCAGCACCAACCACATGCTGGTTGGTGACGGTGCGGTACTTGCCGTCTTCAGAGCGGATAATCGCGGCTACTGCGTCGGGCTGGATCACAAGGTCCAGCGCAAGGTGCTGCACCTCATCCATGGCCGACATGGCAGTAGTGGTGTCTTCGTAAGCGATTGCAATCAGGTCTGGCATTGAATAACTCTCCATCTCAAGACGGACCACCGGCGGTCCGATGAGCTTGATCCTAGTTCGTTCCAAGCGGGCCCGGTCCCGCTCAGGATTGAACTTTGCGTGAATCTACTCAGCCGCTCCTGAGAACAGTCCGAGGTTTTGCGCCGGAGGGAACCCGGTGGGTGGTGCAGGTCACTAGCCTGCGTCCTTGTGAGAACTCTGCGTGGTGCAACGGTTGTAATGGCGATGCTGCTAGCGGTGAGCTCCTGTTCATTCGGGCAGACATCGCAGAGCACCTCGGCGAGTAAACAGTCTGAACCCCGCGCCAAGAGCTCGGCCCCTCGCTCTTCGGTTCCAGCAGCGGCAGGGCAGGGGCAGCTGAATTGGATTACCTGTGTCGATGACCTAGCTGCGGCTGCAGGTTTGGAATGCGCCTCTTTGAAGGTACCGATTGACCCGGCCAAACCAGCCGGGCCCAGCACCGAGATCGCTCTCATCCGCCAGCCATCCACAGGACCGGCAGCCGAGCGAATCGGCTCACTCGTGATCAACCCGGGGGGCCCAGGCGGATCGGGACTCGAGTTTCTGACCTCGGCTGCGTCAGCGTTTCCAAAAGAACTAAGCAATGCGTTCGACCTCGTTTCCTTTGACCCTCGGGGAGTAGCTGCAAGTTCGCCGGTAGCATGTCTGGACGACGCAGCCATAGAGGCTCAACTTGCCGGAGACCTCTCCCCCGACACTTCGGATGAACTCAATAAGGCCGTAGCCGACCAGAAGGCGTTTCTGGCCGCTTGCCGGGCACATTCCGCTGCACTGCTCACCCATATGAGCACTGCTGATGTGGCTGCCGATTTGGATCAAATTCGCATTGCCCTTGGCGACGACAAGCTGACCTACCTGGGGTTCTCATACGGCACGGCCATCGGAGCCGTCTATGCCACCCTCTACCCCGAGAACTCCAGAGCGCTGGTCCTCGATGGCTCCGTCAGCCCCAAATCAACCTCGGAGGAAGAAGCGCTCGCTCAGGCTCAGGGGTTTGAGAACACGTTGGCCAACTTCGTTACGGCGTGCAATGCAGACAAAGGCTGTGCGCTCGGCCCTGATGCTGCAGCAAAGATCGCTGCAACCCGGGCGGCTCTCGACAAAGAGCCAGTGCAGGTCAAAACCCCGAGCGGTACCCGAACTCTGGGGGTGGATCTGTTTGATATTGGCCTAGCGACCGCCCTGTACGACACCTCGCTTTGGGGGACAGCAGCCGAAGCAATCCGTGATATCAACTCCGGAGGCGGTCAACTTATTTTCTCACTAGTCGACCGGCAGTTAGGCCGCCAGCCGGATGGCAGCTTCGATAACTCAAGTGCTGCGCAGTCGATGGTGAGTTGCGCTGACTCGAAAGAGCGACCGACGGTGGAGGAGTCCAAGCAATCCGCGGAGCGAATCCAAGCGGGCGCTCCCACCTTTGGACAGGCGCTCGGATGGGCAACCCTTGGTTGCTTGGGTTGGCCAATGGCTGCCAACCCATTGCCAGAGATCACAGGTAAGGGGTCACCTACCGTGCTCGTGGTTGGCACCATCGGCGACCCAGCCACACCATATGCCTGGGCTGAGCAGATGACTGCTGCACTCGAATCGGCCGTACTACTGACCTACGAAGGAGACGGACACACCGCTTTTCTTCGCGGAGGCCCCTGCGTAGACAACGCGGTTGTGACGTACCTCATCGATCTAGTCGTGCCGAAACTGGGCACCCGCTGCCCAAATAAGAAAGAGAATCTGAGCTTCGGTGGGCTTCGAGATGAGGTGGTCTCTCAGCTAGTCGAGGGCGGGTTGCCCAAGAAGTTGGCCGACTGCGTCATTGGTGGCGTGATTAAAGAGGTAGGAGCGGCCGAGTTCAACCGTATGGTCCTAGAAGAAGACGTGGAAAAACTCTCAAAGCTCGTAGCGGCCCAGACTCTGGGCTGCGCAAGCGCCGGCGACTAGACCCGCTAACGAGCTCAGCAAACTAGGTGAGCAAGCTCGCCAGGCCCCACACACTTGCTACAGCGCCAATCAGAATCATGACCACAGCCCGGCCAACAACTGCCCGGTTGCGGGTGCCCCCAGACCTTGCAAGACCAGTGCTCTCTTGATCAGTGCTCTCTTGATCAGTGCTCTCTTGATCAG
>JBAXCX010000118.1:0-8602 GCA_037141255.1 Actinomycetes bacterium
ATTCCAATCGGTGCCTTTGTTGCAACCCTTGCGTTTGATATTGCGTCGGTTGCCGTTGAGGGTCGCGCCTATGGGCGACCGGCAGTCTGGCTGTCGCTGATTGGCATTGCATTTGGGCTGCTTGCGTCTGTGTTTGGATTACTTGACTATCGGCGACTGACAAAAGGTACTCGTGCTCATGCGGTGGCAACGCGCCACTTGATCTTGATGGACACAGTTTTGGTTTGTTTCATCATTGGGTTCATTCTCCGCCGTGCAGACCCAGATCAGTACCTCAACGGAACCCCAACACCTGCGCTCGTGCTGAGCGTGATTGGTGTGGCCATTTTGTTGATCGGTGGTTGGTTGGGCGGCAAACTCTCGTACTCGTATGGCAGCCGGGTTGCTGACGAGTCTGATCAGATAGAGGCGCACACGTTGAGTGCCCCGTCTGCTGATTGATTCAGTAGTGCATCGGGTGAGCACCGGACCCACTGTTACCTTCGTGGGTCACGACGCGAGCAGGACGGGCGCGCCCGTGATGTTGTGTTCACTTCTGCGATGGCTCCAAGGTGAGGGAATTGGCGGCGTGCAGTTAGTCCTCCTCTCGGGCGGACCGCTCTTGGATGACTACTGCGCGGTGGCTCCTACCCAAGTATTGGACTCGCGAATCTTGGCGGGTAGCGCGTCCTTGTCTACCGTCAGTAACTCACTTGGGCATTTGGTGGCTCTGCCCTCATCCGTTCTGGGAATCGGATTACGGAGGGTAACAGAATCCCCGATCTTGGTGGCGAACACGCTGGCCTCGCTAGAAATGGCAAGACTTCTTGCCGTGCGGGCATCCACCAATACCATGTCGGCCCGACTGGTGTGTCATGTTCATGAACTTGATGGGGTAGCGGAGCGGGTCCTTCCTGCGTCGCGTACCAATCGGCGCAGTCTGCTCGACTCGGTGGATCGCTTCGTCGCGGCAAGCCAGGCCGTGGCAGAAATGTTGTTGGACCGTCTTGGCATCGCTGCGCAGCACGTGACGATTATTGAGGAGTTCATCGAGAAGCCCCACCCCTCTCTACAAGCTGTGGCAGCGGCCCGCAAGCAGATGTCGGGTGAGGCGAACCGACCCGTGATCCTCAATGTTGGGGCGATGAGTCACAGAAAAGGTCCTGAACGCTTTGTGGACTTGATGTCGACTCTGGCTGATCACCCGAGCTCGCCCCGTGGGGTGTGGCTAGGTGGCGAGCCTGGCAGCTCGGTTTGGCTTGAAATGGAACATGACTTAGCCGGAGCGGGGTTGGAAGACTCCGTTCTGCTGCTCCCGAATATGGATGACTCGGCTCGGTACCTAGCCGCAGCTGATCTTGTGGTTTCCACTGCGATTGAAGATCCGTACCCTCTGGCGATTTTGGAGGCCGGTGCCGCGGGCAAACCCGTGGTTGGTTTTGAGTCGGGCGGTGTCGGTGACATGTTGCGCGCAGTCGGACACTCCGAGTTGGTGCTTCCGATTGGTGACACGCTGGGCATGAGTGCTGCGATAGTAAAACTGCTGGAGAACCCCAAGAGCCGAGGCCTAGTCGGGAGTGAACTCGCCGATTGGGTAACCACTACTCACTTGGTTGAGCACATGGCCCCGGCTCTGTGGAAGGTAGTGACGGGGTGAGCCAGAGATCTTCACAGGCCCAAGCGCCAACCATCTGGATTGCAGTTCACGACCTGTCGCGCACGGGTGTGCCGGTACTTCTGGTGACGTTGCTGCAAGCAATCTCGCCCCAGCAGCGCGCATGCGTTCACGTCATTGCGATTTCGGGTGGGCCGCTGTTGAGCGAACTGCGCTCTCTGTGCGCAACGGTCACCGTTGTTGAGCCCAACGAACACCGCTCTGTTTCTGAGGTGGCCTCGCTCGGCTTACGTACGCTGGGAATGGCGAGTGCGGGCGATCTTGTTCGCCACACCGTTTGGCGAGCAAAGTTGGCCCGCCGGCCCAAACCAGATGTTCTTGTGGTTCACGGGGCTGGGGCATGGCCAGTGGCCGAGGTAGTCGGCAGCGCCGTGCCAGTGGTGTTGCATCTGCAGGAACTCGACACTGCCCTTGATCGCTCAATCCCCCGCAACACACAAGCTGCGGCGTTTCAACGGGCGCGAGCGGTGATTGCGGTGAGTGGACCAGTGGCTGCGCTCGCGCAACGCAGGGGCGCGCAAGGAAACAAGATTCTGACAATCCCCGGCTGCGTTCAGTTGCTCCCCCAGAGGGCGACCGGCGATTCCACCGGGCTTCTCAATGGTTCGGAGCGTTGGGTGCTTGGGGCTGGAACTCCCGGTTGGCGTAAGGGAACAGACCGACTTGCAGCCGTTGCGCACGAGTTGGTTCGGGCAAAGAGTTCTGTGCAAGTGGGGTGGGTGGGCGGTCAGCCGAACGGCCCCGATGCCGCTGCTGTCGGTCGAGCAGACCCGGTGACCTGGATTCCTGAGCAGGCCGATCCTTGGCCGTTGCTCTCGCGGGCCGATGTGTTTGTGCTGCCGAGCCGCGAGGACCCACTCCCGTTGGTTGCGCTTGAAGCAGGGGTGCATCGCCGTGCTGTGGTCGCTATGCCAACCGGTGGACTCCCCGAGTTGTTCGCAGATGGCCGTGGCATGGTTGGTAGCTCTCAGGACCTGCGTTGGTTTGTGGGCGCAGTGCAACAAATCTTGAACTCACCAGCACTCGCCGGCGAGATGGGGGAGCGTTTGCATGACTATGTACGCACCCACCATGACGCAGACGTGATTGCGCCCGCCTGGTTCGATGTGTTGAGCGAACATGCGCAAGGGTGATCCGATGACTCCGGCTGCCGAAGAAACAGGTGCCACCACTGCAGGGCCGACTCCTCGGGCTGCCGTGTTTCCAACGGGCTACGGTTTTGGGTTCAGCATCTTTGATGACACCGACTGGACCACACTGCAAAACGGGCCCGCTGTGTACAACCTGTTAGACGAGTTGGGCTTTGCGATCACCAAGTCGGTGTGGGTAGACGCCCCTGGTCCAAAGCGAACCACCGGTGGCTCCACCTGCGCTGAGCCGGAGTATCTGAGCTGGGTGCAGGCCTTGCAAGAGCGTGGCCACGAGATTGGCTACCACAATGCAACCGATCACAGTTCAACTCGTGAACAGACTTTGGCTGCGCTCAACACCTTTGAGCATCTCTTTGGTCATGCGCCGCGTTGTGGTGCAGACCACGCTGGAAATGCCGAGGCTCTGTATGCGGGATCAGCGAGAGTCAGCGGGATTCGTTCAGATGCATACCGACTCGCTCAACGCGTGCTGCAACCAAACCGCCCGAAGTTCTCGGGGGAAGACCCCAACAGCCCATATTTTTGGGGCGACCTGTGCGCTGAGCATATTGATTATTGGCGGGGATTTAGCTTTGCGCGCACGGACCTTCGATCAGTCGGTCCCGTGTTGCATCATGATCCCTCGCGACCGTATGTAAACGCTTGGTTCACTTCCTCGCATGCACCTCGTTTGAATCAGTTCTTACAGCGCATCGAGCCGGCCAACCTTGACCTGCTTCAACAACAAGGCGGGATCTGCATCATGTACACCCACTTCGGTTTGGACTTTGTCAACGAGCGGGGCCAACTCAACGAAGAGTTCGTTCGAGCGATGACTGCTTTGGCTCAACGCGGCGGCTGGTATGTGCCGGTTTCCACCTTGCTTGATGCTGTCCTTGCCAGCGATGGATGCCCCACCCTGACGGGTAATGAGCGTGCCAAGTTGGAACGTCGCTGGATGATGGATCGCCTTCGTGATCGTTCGCAGTTCGGGCCACGCGTACTCACCCACGATTCGGCGGCTTCTTGAGATGCGCCTGAGCTTCGAACCGGTACCGCTTGATGAGGTTCCATGGACGCAACTGAATGAGTTCGCCGATCGAACCGTTCATCAGACCAAAGAGTGGCTGGCGTTTCTTCATGAGACCCAAGGTGCCGAGCCCATAGTGCTGAGGGTCTTTGCGGGGAGCGAAGCCGTCGGTTGGTTTACCGGGGCCACGATAAAGCGGTTCGGCCTGCGAATTCTGGGAAGTCCGATGCGCGGCTGGACGACAGCACATATGGGATTCAACCTTGTCGAGGATGCCCTGATTGATACAGCGGTCACCTCGCTTGCTGAGTTTGCAACCCAATCACTTGGCTGCATGCACCTCGAGGTTTTGGATCGGCGCTGTACCTCGGGCGTGATTCCGCCTGGGTTTCAGTCAACGCCGTTGAACGGCCTCGAGGTGGGCCTGCAAGTCAGTGACGAGGAACTTCTTGAGGCAATGACAAAGAATGGCCGACGAGACGTAAGAAAGGGCATGCGTTTAGGGGTGCTGATTGAACAGGTCAGCGCCGATGACCAACAATTCGTTGCCGAGTACTACTCGCAAGTGTCCCAGGCCTTTGCCAAACGTGGACTCGTTCCCACGTATCCTCAGTCGCGAGTGGAGTCGATGGTTCGTCACGTGTACCCAGCGGGCCACTTGGTTTTGTTGCGAGCGAAACTCCCAACGGGGGAGACCGCAGCCACAGGAATTTTTGCGGGCATTGCGGGGGGCGCGGCCTCGTTCACCATGCAGGCAAGCGACCCCGAGTTTCATCAGTGGTTGCCAAACGAGGTGATGGTCTGGGAGGCGCTGCGAACTTGGAGAGACCGTGGCGCAGTGAGTTTTGACTTCGGCGGACGAGAGATCGGCGGCCCGCAGGATTTCAAACGGAAGTTCGGGGGAACTGACCTGACCACGCACTGGTTGAGGTATTCCAGGTTCACGAGCATCGAGCGCGCTCGTTCCCTAGCTGGTAGAGCACAAAAGATGCTGCAACGCCGTGGCAGACTGAGCCGAGGCTGAGGTCAGGTTGATCTGAACGGCCACCACGTATACTTGGTTCTTCTTTAGGTTGTGATAGGGGCAAGAGTGGCAACAGGAATAGTGCGCGAGCCACGGGTTGCGGTCATTGGCTGCGGACACTGGGGTAAAAACTTGGTTCGCACCTTCGCCGAGCTTGGGTCGCTTGTAGCAATCGTGGATCCCGATGCAGACAATGCGGCGGCTCTCTCGGTGAAGTATTCAGTGCCGAATGGCTCACTTGAGCAGATTCTTGCTGACCCCAACGTCGATGCAGTAGTCATTGCTGCCCCGGCAAAAGACCACGCTGCTGTAACGCTTCAAGCCTTAGATGCTGGCAAGCACGTGTTTGTTGAAAAGCCGCTGGCGCTCGACCTTGATGATGCTCGGCGAGTCGTTGCGCGAGCCGACGAACTGGATCTGACACTCATGGTTGGGCACCTGTTGCAATACCACCCTGCCTTTTTGGCAGTGAAACAACTTGTCTCGGACGGCGCTTTGGGGGAGTTGCGTTATCTGTACTCCAACCGTCTGAATCTTGGCCGCTTTCGGCGCGAAGAGAACATTCTTTGGAGTTTCGCTCCACATGATCTGTCGATGCTGCTTGCACTAGCTGGGGAAAGTCCCGATCATGTCTCCGCCGTGGGGTCCACCTTCTTGAGCGAGGATGTGCCAGACGTAACGACCACTCACATGACGTTCCCGAGCGGGCCACGCGCGCATGTGTTTGTTTCTTGGTTGCACCCCTTTAAGGAACAGCGCCTCGTCGTGGTAGGCGCCGATGCAATGGCGGTATTCGATGACCTTGCACCTTGGGAATCCAAACTCACCATCTTCGAACACGGCGTCACCTGGGATGGGCTCACACCGGTTCCGGTTCGCGGCGAGCCCGTAGCAGTACCGCTTGCCGAGTCCGAGCCTTTGAAACTGGAATGTGAGCACTTCTTGCAGTGCGTTCGCACCGGTGAAACTCCTCGCACAGATGGCCATGAGGGTGTTCGCGTGCTCGATGTATTAGCCACCGCGCAAGCCTCGCTTGCTGCGGCTTCCTCTTCGACCGGCACTGCTGCTACACCCGCTCGGCCCCGGACCGAACTACACGCCGGGGTCTTCATCCATGAGAGTGCCTATGTGGATGATGGTGTCAAGATCGGTGCGGGAACCAAGGTTTGGCATTTCAGTCATGTGCTCTCGGGAAGCACCGTGGGCGAGGACTGCGCACTTGGCCAGAACGTTGTGGTTGGCCCTGATGTCACCGTGGGTAACCGCTGCCGCATTCAAAACAACGTGAGCGTCTACGCCGGGGTGACGCTCGAAGATGGCGTTTTCTGCGGCCCTTCCTGTGTGTTCACCAATGTCTATAACCCTCGGGCTGAGGTATCGCGCAAAGACGAGTTCATGACCACACTGGTTCGCACGGGTGCAACCATCGGAGCCAATGCCACCATTGTGTGCGGCACCGAGATTGGCGCCTATGCCTTCATCGGGGCTGGTTCGACGGTGACCTCTGACGTTGCGGCGCACGCACTTGTCGTGGGGTCACCAGCGCGTCAGATTGGGTGGATGAGCCACGAGGGTGAACGCCTTGGCACGGACCTAACCTGTCCGCGCACCGGACAGAAATACCAAGAGCTCGACGGGGTGTTATCGCTGCTTGATTCGGCTGAGCAGTCCAGCTCGCAACAGAACGGATAACGGAGTTCACATGCAGTTCATTGACCTCGTGGCACAGCAGGCTCGGCTGCGCGAAGGAATCGATCAGGCAATCAGTCGGGTCCTTGACCACGGCCGCTACATCATGGGGCCAGAGGTGGCCGAGCTCGAAGCCGCCCTCGCAGAGTTCTGCGGCGCTGCACATGTGGTGTCGTGTGCAAGTGGAACCGATGCGCTCGTGATGGCCCTGATGGTCCATGGGGTTGGTCCAGGCGATGCAGTATTTGTGCCGACTTTCACTTTTGCATCTACAGCCGAGGCAGTCGCTTTGTTGGGGGCAACTCCCGTCTTTGTTGATGTTGATGCAGAGACCTTCAACCTTGACGTCAACAAACTGGCCCAAGCCGTGGCCGAGGTGCCCAACGGGCTTCGCCCTGCTGGGGTGATTCCCGTTGACCTCTTTGGTCTTCCCGCAGATTACGCGGAGATCGATCGCGTTCTTGCAGGCTCACAGATGTGGGTGCTGGCCGATTCCGCACAGAGCTTTGGTGCTGCCCGAGGCGGTGCCTCGGTGGGATCCATGGCCTCGATGACCACTACCTCGTTCTTTCCGGCAAAACCCTTGGGTTGTTATGGGGATGGCGGAGCGATCATGGCTACAGACCCGGCCCAGGTTGAGGTACTTCGCTCAATCAGAGTGCATGGGTCAGGAACCGAAAAATACGACAACGTGCGCATTGGTATCAACGGTCGCCTCGATACGATTCAGGCGGCCATCCTGCTGCAGAAACTCTCGGTGTTCGCAGATGAGATCCAAGCCCGTCAAGCCGTTGCAGATCGCTATGCGGCCGGGCTAGACGGAGCTGTTGTGGTGCCGACTACCCCAGAGGGAGCGAGCTCCACCTGGGCTCAGTACACCATTCAGGTTGACGACCGTGCGGGCGTGATTGCAGCCTTGCAAGCTGATGGTGTGCCAACCGCGGTGTACTACCCGCGTCCCCTTCATCAGCAGACTGCGTACAAAGAGTTCCCGATCGCTGCAGGTGGAGTTGAGGTCTCTGAACGCCTCGCTGGATCTGTGCTCAGCTTGCCCATGCATCCCTATTTAGAGGCTGCAGATCAAGACCAGGTGATTGAAGCAGTTCGCCGAGCGGTGTCCAGCTGAATTCAAAAACGAACTCCCTTTCACGGCGCTAATGAGGCTCCCTAGATGAAGATCACCTTTCTTGCCATCAACTACTCGCCTTCCGTGGGCGGAGCCCAGCAACTTGTTCAGCGCATCGCTGAAGGGTTAGTTCAGCGCCACGGTCATCAGGTGACCATCGTGACAACGGATGCGCTCTATGCGCCGGCCGGAAAGAACCCCGGAAAAATTCCGGTGGGTCATGAAGTGATGAATGGAGTCGAGGTGCTGCGCCTGCCGGTCTCCTCGCGCACGCACGATCTGTTGCGGGCCGTGCGCCGTATCGGGGCTCGGTTTGGCCGCCCCATCGTTCCCTCCGTAACGGCCTACGGCCCGTGGGGACGCAAGCTCGCTCTCGCTGCGCGACGGGCAGCGAGAAATTCTGATGTACTGGTGGGAGTGTCTGCACCGTTTACAACCGTGCCAGCGGCAGACATCTTCACCCGCAACGGCAAAAGTGCCGCATTCGTTGCGCTTCCCATTTTGCATCTCGGTGACTGGGCGCCGAGCGGTTCGCTGTTGAAATCACTGCTGCGTGCGGATCGGTGTATTACTCTCACTACTGCTGAAGAAGCTTGGCTCTTGGCCAATGGGCTTGAGCCGTCAAAGAGCACCGTGATTCCTCCAGGTTGCAACAGCGGCGATACAACGCTCGACCGGGGTGCTGCGCAAAGAAGGCTCGGTCTGATCGAGCGCCCAACGCTTGTGTTTATCGGTCGCTTAGCGGCATATAAGGGGATCGACACGCTGCTCGCTGCTTGTCCGCAGTTGCTCTCTACTCATCTCGACCTGAGCATTATATTGGCGGGAAGTCGAACCGGATGGTCTGGTCTGGCGGCCGCTCTTGGCTCGCTTGACCAAGAGGCTGCAGAGCGAGTCGTGGTACTTGAGGACTTTGCAGAGTCGGACCGTGATTTGATACTGAGCGCAG
>JBAXCX010000119.1:0-8549 GCA_037141255.1 Actinomycetes bacterium
AATCGCCCCAGAATTGCGCTGCAACATGGCGGGAAGGGCCGCAGAAGTGAGCCGAAGAACGGCGACAACGTTGACCTGAACTTCTTGTTCCTCTCGGGCAATGGGCAACTCCGAAAAATCTCCACTGGTACCAAAACCGGCGTTATTGATCAGCAGGTCAATCGGGTTCTCGGTCTGCGCAAGGCGCCGCTCAATCTCGGCCCGGGCCACCGGAGCACTCAGGTCGGTTTCGCAAACCTCCACCGTGATGCCGTGGGTACCTTGTAGTTCCTCTGCAAGCAGTCTGAGCCGCTCAACCCCTCGAGCCACAAGAACAAGGTCTGAGCCCTCGGCTGCAAGCTGTCGGGCGAAGGCCGCGCCAATCCCACTAGAAGCACCAGTGATGAGCGCGGTTTTCCACCTTGGGGCGTGGGTCTGTCCGCGGGGCTGAGGCAATGGCGATCCAGCGGCGGCAGAACACATGGTCTGAGGTTACTCGCCTGAATCAACGAGCAACTGCCGAACCATGCTGTGCCCAACCCGTGCAAACCCCCAGCGCTGAAGAACCTGAGCCGAGTCACTCAACGCTGCCACCGCAACGGCCGCACCTTGTTGCGCCGCTTCGGCACACCAGTGCATCAGCGTGTGCCGGCCGATTCCAAGTTGCCGGTGTTCGGGTGCCACGAAGAGTTGAAGGAGTTCTGCTGACCGGGCAGCTACCGTTCCCACTGCCGCTGCTACGGGAACGCCGGCCTGACCGGCACGCTCAGCCACCACAATCCTCATGTCGCCCGACTGTTCGACCTCACGCAGAGAGTGCGGCGCATGGTCACTCAGGAGCCGCTCAACCGCTGGCTCCAGCATGCTCACGGTTCGCAAGACCAACTCGATACCACCGCGGCCCACGAGTATTGGGGCAGTAAAGGGTTCTTCAAGAACGGGGCGCCAAACAGCGGGATCCTCCTGTGAGAAGTGTTCGAGCAGATACAAGCGAGTCACTGCCCAGTGAGTAAATTTGCCGGTGAGCAGCTCGAGCGCCGGCGCAATTTGTTCCGATGGAACTGACTCACGAAGCGTGACATGAGGAGTAAAGGGCCAAGTATCGGGGCGATCTATGGGGCGAGCGCGCAACTCTTCCCGAAGTTCCTGAAGTGCCACAAGATCACCCTCCACCGCCAAATGCAGCGTAGGTGTTGCCGGAGCGAATGAACTCACGGGCCCGAGATTGAGCGTAAATGGGGTAGTGCGCGAAGCCACTGACCGCAGCAACAGTTGCAGCACTCTGAGATCCTCCTCGGTAAGATTCACCGGAGGAACCAGCGTGAGGTGTGGCGGGATTCTGGCGATCTTCGGATCAGCGAGGAGCGAGCGAAGGCCCTGCACTTGTGCAGAGATCACCCGGGGCGGAAGCAAGGCAACGGCAACTCGAGAACGAGGCATCATCAAACCCTAGAGGAGGCGGTGCGAGGGGTCAGATGGATGGACGGCCGTGGGTGTGCGACCGAGCACGGCAGTCGCCTGCAGAAGTCTGGGACCCCTTCGGCAGAGGTGCTACCGGAGTTGGATTTAGGCGTTCGCCACGGACAGGCGAACGTTTGCCCGCAACAGCGCGGCTGCTGCTTCAACATCTTCTGAATCGCTCGCAAGTGCCGACTCAGCAGCACCCTTGGCCTGCTGCGCCCGAGCTACCTCGATTGTCTCGGACAACTCGCACACATCAGACAAAATCGTGACGCGCGTGGTGCCATCTTCAGGAGGGGAGACCTCTACGAACCCTTGATGCACAGCAATAATCTGCTCGCCGCCATCCTCGAGTAAAACTCGCACCGGGTGCGTTGCGAGTACGCCGATAAAGGGAACGTGGCCTGGCAAAAAGGCAATATCGCCGGTGGTGGTGCGACAAATCACCATCTTGGCCTCGCCCGTATACGCAACGCGCTCAGGGGAGACAAGTTCGACGAGCAGCGGCATTAGGACTTCTTCTCGAGTTCTGCAGCCTTGCGCATTGCGTCGTCGGCACCGCTGACGTTGAAGAACGCCTGCTCGGGCAGGTGATCAAGCTCGCCGTCAATCAGCATTTTGAAGGACTCGATCGTGTCATCTACCTCGGTAAAGACTCCAGGCATGCCAGTGAACACCTGAGCTACGTACATGGGCTGAGCAAGGAACTTCTGGATCTTGCGAGCGCGGTTCACCGTGATGCGATCCTCTTCTGAGAGCTCGTCAATACCAAGGATGGCAATGATGTCTTGCAGTTCCTTATAGCGCTGCAACATAACCTGAACCCGACCAGCTACGTCATAGTGAGTTTGACCAACAATCTCTGGGCGCAAGATGGTGGAGCTTGAGGTGAGCGGGTCAACCGCTGGGTAAATACCAGCCGCTGCGATGTCACGGTTGAGCTCCGTGGTGCCGTCGAAGTGCGTGAAGGCCGTGAACGGTGCAGGGTCGGTGTAATCATCTGCGGGCACATACACAGCCTGCAGTGAAGTAATCGACTGACCACCAGTAGAGGTAATGCGCTCTTGTAGCTCGCCCATCTCATCGGCCAGTGTTGGCTGATACCCCACGGCTGCTGGCATACGGCCCAGCAATGTGGACACTTCCGAGCCGGCCTGCGTAAAGCGGAAGATATTGTCCACGAACAACAACACGTCTTGGCGCTGAACGTCACGGAAGTACTCCGCCATGGTGAGTGCCGAGAGCGCAACACGAAGGCGAACCCCTGGCGGCTCATCCATCTGACCAAATACCAGCGCAGCACGGTCAAGCACCGAGATTCCGGCTTCCACGTCAATCATGGTCTCGCCCATCTCGATGAACAGGTCAGTACCCTCACGGGTACGTTCCCCTACACCGGCGAACACCGACACGCCACCGAACTTACTGGCCACGCGGTTGATCATCTCGGTGATGAGCACGGTCTTGCCCACGCCAGCGCCACCGAACAGACCAATCTTGCCGCCCTTCAGGTACGGAGTCAGCAGGTCAATCACCTTGATGCCAGTTGGGAACATCTCAGCCTTGGGCTCAAGAGTGTCGAATGCAGGTGCAGAACGATGAATCTCCCAGCGCTCAACGGCATCGATGGACTCCACATCAAGTGGCTCGCCCAACACGTTGAACACATGGCCCAGCGTGGCATCGCCTACTGGTACCGAGATTCCTGCGCCCGTGTTGCGCACCGGGGTACCTCGGGTCAGACCGTCAGTAGGCTTGAGCGAGATAGCGCGCACACGGCTATCGCCAATCTGCTGTGCCACCTCGGCGGTGACGAGAGACTCTTCGCCGTGACCGCGAATGGTGAACTGTAAAGCTGTGTTGATTTCTGGCAGTGAACCGAGTGGAAACTCGATATCAACTACAGGTCCAGCAATAGCAACAATCTTGCCATCTTTGAGTTCGGTTTCAGTGACCGTCATGAGAATCTCCTGGTCGGGTTGAGCGACAGCTTCGTAATGGAGCTGCGGATAGTTGAACAATGGGATGAATCCGCATGAAGTGCGGTTTGGCTACAGCAGAACAAGGTCATGAGCGAGGTGTCTCGTGGTGCGAATGTTGGGTGCGGCGATCAAGCACGTTGGGGAAGGGATCAGCCGACAAGTGATCGAGCAACAAGTCTTCTGGGCCAGACTTGTCGTCAGCTAGGGCCTCGGCGCCGCTGATGATTTCCATAATCTCGGTGGTGATTGCCTCTTGGCGCACCTGGTTCATCTTCCGGGTGTACTTGATGATGAGTTCTTGAGCGTTATCGGTGGCCGACTTCATAGCTCGCTGACGGTTCGCCAACTCAGATGCAGCAGCATCAAGTAGCGCTGCAAAAATACGAGACTCGATATACCGCGGAAGCAGCGACTCAAGGACTGCATTCGCAGAGGGCTCAAACTCAAACCCTGCTGTTGCCCCAGAGTCTCCTGCCGTCGCCATCGTAGCTTCAGATTCAAGCGGCAAGAAACGGCGAACCACAACCTCTTGCGTGCCGAGGGTAATAAATCGGGTATAGGCAAGATCGATTCGATCGCATCCACCATTCACAAATAGATCAGTCACCCGGGCGGCAATGGCGACTGCCTCTTCATAGGTTGGACGGTCGGTGAACCCACTGAAGGATGCATCAATATCAAAGTTGCGAAAGCGGAAATACCCTTCGGCTTTGCGCCCAACGGTGACGAGTGAATACTGCAAACCCTTCGAGCGAGCATCCTGAATCTCTTGCTCGGCGGCACGAATCACGTTGGTGTTGTAAGCGCCCGCCAAACCGCGGTCTCCGGCAAGAACAATGACGCCAATCTTTTCGACCTTCTCGATCGGTCGTAAAAGTGGGTGGTCAGCCTCGGCACCAGCTGCAGCTAGGTCTTGGATGACCTCGGTGATGCGTTCGGAATAGGGGCGTGCCTCATTGGCTCGCACCTGAGCTTTCACGACACGAGTCGCCGCAATGAGTTCCATGGCGCGCGTAATTTTTTTGGTGTTCTGCACGCTGGCAATACGCCTGCGAAGTACTCGTTCCTGTGCGCCTGGCATTGGGTCTCCCTACGTCCGCTCGTCCGAAGCTTCAGCGAAGCTCGGTGTCGGAGGAGTCTGGACGAACAATCTCTTCTTCTGGAAGATGAATCGGTGCACGCTGCAGGCTGGCCTCGGCCTGAGCCATGGCGACGATCTCTGGAGCGGAGCCGTCGGCAAGTGCCCCCTCAAACTGCTCGGTGAATGCCTTGATTGCTGCTTCGAAGCCCTCAACGTCGGCAATGTCTCCGCTACTGCGAATCCCTTCAAGGGCATCGCTGTGCCGAGTGCGGAACCACTCAATTAAGCCGAGTTCGTAGTCGCTTACATCTGAAACCTCGATGTTGTCGAGGTAACCGCGGGTTGCTGCAAAGAGCACCGTGCACTGTTCCTCGACGGGCATGGGTGAGTTAATACCCTGCTTGAGCAACTCCGTCAGGCGGTAACCGCGCTCAAGCTGAGCTTTGGACGCGGCGTCAAGATCAGAGCCGAATGCAGCGAACGCTTCAAGGTCGCGGAACTGCTGCAAGTCTGATTTGAGGGTACCAACGGCTTTTTTCATTGCCTTGACCTGTGCAGAGGAACCCACTCTCGACACGGAAATACCAACATCTACCGCAGGGCGGATACCCGACTTGAAGAGGTCATCCTGCAAGAAAATCTGACCATCGGTAATCGAGATCACGTTGGTGGGAATATAAGCAGAAACGTCTCCCGCTTTGGTCTCGATGATGGGCAGTGCCGTGAGGGACCCACCTGGCTTGCCGGGCTCGTCCTTTAGTCGAGCAGCACGCTCGAGCAGACGGCTATGCAGGTAGAACACGTCGCCAGGGTACGCCTCACGCCCCGGCGGCCGGCGCAGAAGCAACGACACCTGACGGTAGGCCTCGGCCTGCTTAGACAAATCGTCATAGACAATGAGTGCGTGTTCGCCGTTGTCCATCCAGTGCTGCCCCATGGCGCAACCAGAGTAAGGGGCGAGATACTTGAAGGGTGCTGGGTCTGATGCGGGTGCAACAACCACCACCGTGTAGTCAAGGGCGCCACGCTCTTCGAGCGTTGCCACCGTTTGGGCAACGGTTGAGGCCTTGAGCCCAACTGCCACGTAGATGCACTTCACTCCGAGGCCACGCTGATTAATGATCGTGTCGATAGCTACGGTGGTCTTGCCAGTCTTGCGGTCGCCAATGATCAGTTCTCGCTGACCGCGACCCACGGGAATGAGGGAGTCAATGGCCTTGATGCCCGTCTGCATCGGCTCTTTCACCGGCTGGCGTCCCATAATTCCTGGGGCCTGAATCTCCATGCGGCGGGACTGCACATTACTCAGTGGACCCTTTCCATCGATTGGCTCACCGAGCGTGTTGACGACTCGTCCAATCAGACCATCGCCAACGGGAACCGACAAGATATTGCCCGTCGCCTTGACTGACTGGCCCTCTTCAATGGAGTCAACCTCGCCGAGCACCACTGCTCCGATTGACTCCTCATCAAGGTTGAGCGCCAATCCCAAGAGGCCGGACTCGAACTCGAGCAGTTCGTTTACTGCTGCGTCTGGCAACCCAGACACTCGAGCGATACCGTCGCCCACCTCGAGCACGCGACCCACCTGTGTCAGCGAGACGTCGGGGGTGAAGCCCTCGAGGTTCTTCTTGATTGCTGCGCTGATGTCGGCAGTGTTGATTGTGAGTTCAGCCATGTGGGGAAGTCTCCTGCGGCGTGGTATTGGTTCGGTATGCGATGTGATCTATGCGGTGTAGCCAGCGAACGGGTGCTCGCTGCTGCTGTTGTGTTCGTTGTATCTCTCTTGAGTGCTAGGTCGTTACTGCTGCAAAAATTCTTAGAACGCTTCTCTCAATTGATTCAGTCGGGTTCGAACAGTTCCGTCAAGAACTGAATCACCAATCTGGGTAACAAGGCCACCCATAACAGACGGATCAACAATGTTCTTAACCGTGATGTCCATGTTGGTTCGAGCCTTCAGCGCAGTAGTCAGCTCAGCGAGCTGCACCTCGGTAAGAGCGACTGCTGAACGAACCTCAGCTACAGCTTGACCAGAGTTGCTCGCTGAACGCTGAACCAGTTCATCTGCGATCTTGCCCAAGTCTGCAGCGCGACCAGCGCCCACGATCATGGACACAATGGCCAACGTGGTTTGCGTAGCTTGGCCCTGAAGTAGGTCCTCGATAATTTGCTGGCGACGAGCAACCGGAACGTGCTGGTCAGTCAAGGCCGCTCGGAGTTCGTCACTGGACTGCAGGACACGACCGAGTCGAAACAACTCGTCTTCAACCTCTGCAAGGTCACCCTCGGCTAGGGCAATTGCAAAGGCAGCGTCTGCGTAAGCGTTGATGCGTGGATCGCTCATCTGTTCGTTCGCTCTGCTCTCGGTAGGACTGTGGGTTCTGGGTATCGGGAAACACTGAAATTCTTAGGCCGAGTTCGCTCGCCTTGAGCCGCTCTGACTGGCTCCTGTTGTGGCGAGCCAACCTGGTTGCAAGTCGTTAGTTCTGACTTCCGACCTGATCGATGTATGACTGAATCAAACGCTGCTGGGTTGCATCGTCTAGTGATGTCTCCACCACTCGCTCAGCTGCACCGAGCGAAAGTCGGGAAAGTTCCCCGGCCAAGTCGGATTCCGCCTGCTGGCGATTTGAGACTAAATCTGCCGCAGCGCGCTCGGTGACCTGCTGGGCATCTCGAGCAGCACGGATTTTGGTATCGCGACCAAGTTGCTCGGCATCAGCGTGTGCCTGCTCGATGATCCTGGCGGCTTCAGTATCTGAATCTGCTAGGGCGGCCTTGACGCCGTCGCGAGCAGCCTCAGCGGAAATTCGCTCCTGCTCCGCTTCATCAAGAGTTGCCTTGATTCCAGCAGTCCTGTTTGCAAGGAAGGTCAGCGTTGGGGCCTTGGCAAACTTCACCAGCAAGGTGGCCACCACAAGGAACGAGAGTGTTCCCCAGATAACCTCGTTCAATTCAGAGGGGAGCCATGCTCCGTTACCTTCTTCAGCTGCCAAGATGGCAAGAGTGCTCAACATCATGTTCTCCAACCTGCTCAGCGGTTTCCGCTGGCTTGGTTCACGTAGTCATCGATCGTGGACTGGTTCTGAGCTAGATCAAGATCTGACTGCACAACCTTGGATGCTGCGGTGATTGCAAGTGCTGCAACATCGCCCCTGATCTCGTTTAAGGCCGAAGCACGCGCAACATCTAGCTCCGCCATTGCTTCGGTTCGCTGAGCTGTGGCTGCATCCTCTGCCACTTGCACCACAGCGGAACGCTCTGCCTCAGAAGCAACCCGGGCGAGTTCAACAACACGGTTCGCCTCGGCTCGTGCCTCGGCCAGCGTGGCTTCATAGTCGCGTCGCACCTGCTCACCCTGAGTCTCGGCTGCAGCAGCAGCTTCTTGGTCTGCAAGCACCTGTTGATCACGCTCAGCGCGAATCTTCAACAGTGGCGGTAAACACAGATACCGCAGCAAGATCCATAGGCTGAAAAAGCCAACGGCGCCCCAGAAGATCTCACCGATCTCGTCGGGGACTACTGGATTGATGACTTTTTCTGGGACTTCTGCTGCAAGTGCAGCCAACAAACCAAGCATCCGGGTCTCCTCCGGTGTCCGTGAAATACGCAATGGCTAGATGGACGAATATGAACTGATCTGACGGGCGGACCCGTTTTTCAGACGAACTTCAAAAGAATGAAAACCACGAAACCGATCAGTGCAAGCGCTTCGGTGAAAGCAATACCGAGGAACATTGTGGTCTGGACCTGACCGGCCGACTCGGGCTGGCGAGCCATGGCCTGAACGGCCTGGCCAACGAGGTAACCAATGCCGATGCCGGGGCCGATGGCTGCAAGGCCATAGGCGAAACCGGCAGATGATGCTCCGGCGATTCCTTTTGCTTCGGCAGCGGTGTAGTCAGTGGCTGCGAGGACGGTTGCTGCTGTATGGGCGAGTGCGCTCATGATGTTATGGAACTCCTGTTCGTGGTGAGTCTGTACTGCGGTACTTGCTAGTTATTGCCTTGCTTAACTGGGACTTAACTGGGACTTAACTGGGA
>JBAXCX010000120.1:0-8496 GCA_037141255.1 Actinomycetes bacterium
GGCGAACGCTGCAACATGGTGACGTGTTTGGCCGTGCGAGCCAGTGAGGGCACCAGCGTTACTGCTGTCGCTCCACTGCCGATTACAACAACGTTCTTGTCTACGTAATCCAAGTCCTCTGGCCACTGCTGGGGGTGAATGACTTCGCCCTGAAAGTCCGCGAGGCCAGCAAACTCTGGTTGATAGCCGTGGTCGTATCGGTAGTAGCCCGTGCAGGAGTACAAGAAGCCTGCAGTGAGTTCAAATTGTTCGCCGCTACTGCTTCGCTCGGCAGTAATCCGCCAGAGCGAGTCTGCCGATGACCAATTAGCAGAAATGATTTTGTGGCCAAACCGAATTTTGCGATCAATGCCCTCTTCCGCAGCGGTGTCTTTGATGTATTGCAGGATTGATTCGCCATCAGCAATGGACTTTTCGCCTTGCCAAGGTCGGAACGAGAATCCAAGCGTGAACATGTCGGAGTCGGAGCGGATTCCCGGGTAGCGGAACAAGTCCCAGGTTCCCCCGATTGAATCTCTTGCCTCAAAGAGTGCGTAACTTGCCCACGGGCACTCGGTCTTCACAAAGTGCGCCGCAGAGATCCCAGACAACCCAGCACCAACGATCAAGACATCAAGGTGTTCCGCAGGCTTGTGGGGGTCTTGAGCGTCAAGAGTTTCCATAGTGTCCGAGCCTTCGCTAGTGAGATGAGCAGAGACTCCCAGTTGGGAGCAATTCCGCAGATTCCAAAAGCTATGCGATTTGAGTACTTTCGTCAATTACTCAATTTTTATGCTAAACAGCAGGTCGTGGATTCCCCCGTTCTTGAGTCTCAGACACGCAAAGGCCAACAGACCCGCCGGGCAATCCTTGATGCAGCAGTGCTTCGCTTTGCGCGAAGTGGCTACCGCTCAACCTCGGTTGCAGATATTGCGCGTGATGCCGGATTGGGTGGAACGATTGCGTTTGCCTACTTCAAAAACAAAGAGGCGCTGTTCTTGGCAGCAGTAGACCAAGACGTTGCCGCTCATATTCACACCGGTCTTGCCTGGGTGAATAATTCCGCTACCCCCGAGCACGCAGCGGTGGCCGACTGGCAACAACGACTGTTCTTTACTTTGGTAGAGACATCTGAGCAACACCCCCTCTCGCGACGGCTTCTTGGGGGCCTTGAACCCGAGGTGACCGAGCGGGTGTTAGAGATTCCGGCGCTCAAAGAGTTACGAGCGGCATGCGCTACACGATTGCAATCCGAGCAGACCGCTGGAACCATACGACCCGACGTTGACCCGCTCGTCATGGCAAATGGAATCGTTGCCATCATGTTGGCGCTGTTGATGTCGGTGGTTCAGCTCGGAAGCAGCGCAACTACAGGTTACGCAACCGAGGTTGCCGCAGTGTTCGCCGCCGCACTGCGGCCACCCCCAGCTCAGAACTAGTTCTGGGCCAAACCAAAACTAGCCAGCGCTAACCCAGAACCATTCCGTGCTGCGGAGGCAACTCTCCTCGTCCAATTGCATCTGCACGCTGATGTAGCAGCTCTGCGGTGGCATCCAAATCTCGAGCAATGATGAACCTGCGCTTGCGCACACCCTCGACCACAAATTCAGCCAACTCGTCTAGGTCAGCCACTGCAGGGTCCTTGCCCGTTGCTTTCGCCACACGAGCCACGAGTTCATCAAAGCTCATGCTTCCTCGCCCAGTCCCTGCGCCCTGACGCTGCAGATGCTCGGGACGATTTCTAGCAGCCGAGTACAACCCCGTATCGAGCAGCCCACCCGAGGGATAAAACACCGAGGCTCGCAGAGCCGTGTTGTTGTTGATCAGGTTGTGATCCAGCGACTCTGCAAAGCAGGTCAGCGCAGCCTTCGAAGCTGCATAGATGGATGCCGTTGGCACGGGGGCAACACCACCATCTTTGGATGAGGTCACGATGATCTGCCCCGGCTGCGCCGACTCGATCATGCGGGGAATAAAGACAGAGCTACAGATACCGGTGCCAAACACGTTGACCCCAAAGCACCAGCGCCAGTCGTTGGGCTCTTGCTCCCATGGCAGTCCCCCACCACCCGAGGTCACCCCTGCATTCAGAAACAACAAGTTGCAGCGACCAAACTGCTCGAATACTTGGTCAGCTAAGGCAGCAACCGAGGACTCATCGGTCACATCTGTTTGGATGCCAGTTACTGCGCCCAAGGGAGACAGTTCGGCAACCGTGGCACTTAAAACAGCCTGTTCGATATCGGCGATGACCACGGTTGCATTCGCTGCCAGCAAGGCTCTGACAATGGCCTTACCAATGCCGTTTGCTCCACCAGTAACCACCGCGACAGCGCCGTCGATCCCAAGGTCTTCAAGTTGAGTGCTCATGATCAGCCGGGCCATTCCATGCCGTAGTCATCGAACCACCAGCGTGCTTCACGAATCGCGCCGGGAGCGGTGCGCAAGTTGGGATCCTGATTGAGCTTCTCTGGAGTCGGCCCAACATCTTGCGCAATCTTGGTGAGTGCAGCTAGGTCAAGGTTGTAACACTTCACTGCATTGAGTCCGAGCAGCAACCTGGTGTCTTCGATTGATACCTTCTGGAAGTCAGTTTCGAGTCGTTCAACCGTGTGTGGCCACGAGCCTTCGGGGTGCGGGTAATCAGTCCCCCACATGAGTGCGTCAATGCCGTTCACATGCCTGCGTCGAATCTCTTCGCGGCTCATGGTGGATGCGCCAATAAAGACGTTATCGCCGAGGTACTCAGATGGCAGGCGCTTCATCAGGCCTTTGGTGCGGGAGTTCAGTTTCTTGACCTTGCCGTTTGCCCCGAAGGTTGTGTCGGCCTTCCACAGAAGGTCACCCAACCAATACGAGCCGCACTCCACTACGGCGTAGCGAAGGCCAGGGAACTTGTCGAACTTTCCTGACAACAACAGTTGCCACAAAATCCGGTGCGTCCAGAACGGAACCTCTAACACGAACTGCGCAATGTTGTCGTTGTAGCTATCCCAATCTCCCTCGCCTGAGTGCGTATGCACTACCAAGCCAGCATCTGCACATGCAGCCCAAATCGGGTCGTAGCAAGGGTGACCATAGGAGGGCTTGTCATGCCACATGGTCGGCACCATGATCCCCTTGATCCCGGGCTTGCCTGCAAGCGCCTGAATCTCTTTGACCGATTCTTCGATGTCATGAATGATCGGCACGAGTGCAACCCCAGCTCGCCGGTTTGGATTCGTGGCACAGAACTCTTCGAGCCAGCGGTTATGGGCGCGAGCGCCCGCAAACGCGAGCGCCGGGTCGGTGATCTGCCCCGCTGCGAGGCCAGCACCAAAGGGTGGTGACTCTTGGCCAGTAACAGAATCGCCATCGGCAAAGATCACTTCGCCAGCAATGCCATCAGCATCCAGAGCTTTATCTCGAATCACCGGATCAAACGCACCGCGCAGGCCCTCTTCATTCTCGCCCTCCCACTTCGCTACGTACTCGCCATTCATCTCTTCTACGAGTCGACGATGGTTATGTCGCTCAAGTACCCACTCATCAAACTGGGGGTGAAACTTTGAGTCCAAGTATTCGCGATACTCGCCAACCTGCAGGCCGGCGTGAGTGTCCGAGGAGACAATCACATATGGGTCGTTGCTTGTGTCGACACCTTCAAGTGGGTTGGGCATTTCAGTTCCTCCGACTCGTACTGGCCAATTTGTAGGTCTGGGCAGATTGTAGGCAATTACTTGCACACTGTCCTAGTATTCTTGCACACTGTTACAGAACCCCGCCCGCATGGCAACCCTGTCCTTCTCGTAACCCATTTACAGAAAAGCCACCTCACGTGACCACCACTGCTGCCGCAGCAACTACCAAGCCACAAAGTCAGGCCACGGGCACAGCAAAGCGCGCCGGGCTGGATTATGAAGATGTCGTGGTGGCCGCTCTACAACTCGTCGAGACTCGGGGCGCCGAGGCGCTGAGCATGCGCAAGCTGGCGGCCGAGCTCGGGGTGACCACCACCACCATCTATCACCATGTTGGTGGCCGAGATGATTTGATCCTGGCGCTCATTCGGCACCTGTCGGCACAGCAAGCCGATATCACCATTCAAGGCCAGAACCCGGCTGACCGGATTCAATCGGTGAGCGAATACATCTGGACCAGCGCACTCGAGCACCGCAACGTGACTGCACTGGCACATCAGGTGGGCGCGACTTCGCTGCTTGAGATGCCTCTTGAGTTGGCCTTGGCTCGGGAGTTGCAGGCTGCTGGGCTGAGCGGAGCAGCGCTGCGAGATGCTCTGCGCGCAATCCTGATGTGCACTGCCGGGTTCTTGGTGGTGGCCTTTCGCAACGAGGCGAGCATTTCTGCCGAGCACCGTTCCTCGGTGCTCTGGTCCGAGGTCTTTGATGAGCAGATCGACGCTGAAACCACGCAGGCGCTGTGCGAACCCCCCGATGTCTTTTTGTTGTTTCAACAGAGCATTCGGGCACTGATCCTTCACTTCATCACCGCCGAGCCGAGCCCGAGTAAACAGCGACTGAGTAAAGAGCGACCCAGTAAACAGCGACCCAGCAAACAGCGACCCAGCAAACAGCGACCCAGCAAGAGAGCAACACATGACTGATCAGCCACTTGTTCGTCCAGCAGCCATCACAGGCTGGCCCAAATTGGTTCTGAACTACCCGACCGACCCGGACTGCATTGCTGCTCTGTTGCCGCCGGGGCTTGAGCCAACGCCGGACTCCACAGTGCAGATCAGCATCTACTGCGTTCCGGTGCACGGCGAGCCCGAGTTCGGAGTCAGTACCAAGATTCCAGCAACCTATAACGGCATTGCAGGCAACTACACGCTCGGAATCGGAATCGACCAAGAGGCCGCCATCTTCATCAGCCGAGAAACAAACGGACAACCCAAGTTCCCCTGCCAAGTGCGGCTGTTCAGGCTTGAGGATCAGATTCACGCATCCTGCACGCATCAGGGAACCACCTTCTTGCGCTTTGCGGGCAGCGTCACTGGTACCCCAGACCCAACCGGCGAGGAGTTCGAAGAGAACGAATGGTGGATCAAATCCTCACGTGCGGTTGGCGGCAAAGAACGTTGCTACGACTTTGCACCGCACGTGGTTCGAGTTCGCACCAACGGTTCCACCACACACACCGAAACACTTGATGGAACGCTGACCCTGACAGAAAGTTCTTGGGACCCTTACACCGAGCTGTTGCCGATGTTGGCCCCTGCCACGGCCGAGTTGGTGACCAATCGCCACACTGGTAGAGAAATCACCCTTGAGGGCCCGCTCGACCCAGAAGCCTTCTGGCCATTCGCCGATACCATCGGCGGGTCACGATGGCCAGGAACCCGAGGTGGACCCCGGTGATTTCTTTCTACCGTCCCGCAAGCCTCAGCCCGCAGCTTCTTCGTAGCCCCCTGCCAGCCCCCTTCTTTCGCACTCCGATAGGAATCACCCGTGTCCGATAGCAATTCCATCAGCGCCGAATCTGCACAGCGGCGAGCACAAGCCGGAGAGATCCCGCTGCACGCCCTTTTGGGACTGACTTGGGCCTACCCAGAGAAGGGATCACAGCATGCAGAGGTTGTCATGCCAGTACAGCCTGGAGCTTTTGGGTTTACTGCCAATCTTCATGGCGGTGCAATCGCAACGATGGTTGATCTGGCCTGCGCATTAGCCGCAGCACGGGCAACTGACTTTGACCCCGAAAAAGAATCGCTGGTTACTGCAGATATGCATGTCCGGTACTTAGGTCGGCCCCGAACGGCACAGGTTGTTGCCAAAGCTGATGTGGTTCGCATCGGCAGTCAACTGATCGTGGTGGAGTGCAAGGTGTATGACGAGGATGACCACATCATCGCTGCAGCAGACTTCTCGATGATGCGCGTACCAATTCGTCAACCACTCAATCATGAACAGGGGCAGAATGAGTCATGAGTTCACTCACTGCTAATCACCGCTTACTGATCGACGGCCAACTCCGTGCTGCAACCGGCGGAGCCACCTTCGACAACATCAACCCCACTACTGGCAAAGTTGCGGGGACGGCACCGGATGCAACTGCAGCCGATGGGGAAGAGGCGCTGAGCGCCGCCCGCCGAGCCTTTGATGAAACCGACTGGGCGAACGATGTAGCTCTTCGAGTTCGGGTTCTGCGTCAACTCGATGATGCTCTTCGAGCACACGAGCAAGAACTAACCGAGATCACCGTGACCGAGGTTGGAGCCCCACTTGGGTCATGCGCAACGGTTCAGGTGCACGAGCCTCTTGCAATAGTGGAATGGTTTGCCAACCTGGCCGAGTCATATGACTGGAGCACCGACTTGGGCGTGCGAGACACCATGGGCGGCCCAGCGCGTCGGTGGATTGAACGCGAACCAATCGGAGTGGTCGCAGCTATCACTCCGTGGAACGTTCCGAATCACATCAACATTGCCAAAGTGGTACCCGCTCTAGCGGCGGGTTGCACCGTGGTACTCAAACCCGCCCCAGAGACTCCGTGGACGGGTCTTGCTCTGGGTCAACTCTTTGCCGAGCACACTGACCTGCCAGCCGGCGTGCTCAATGTGGTGACTGCTGCAGACAAGAAGTTTGGGGCGTTCCTCACCACCGACCCACGAGTCGACCTGATCAGCTTTACGGGCTCCACCGAGACTGGTCGCCGGATCATGGCAGCGGCGGCCGAGAATCTGACCAAAGTGTTCTTAGAGCTAGGCGGAAAGTCGGTTCATCTGATACTCGAGGACGTTGCCGATATGGGCCTTGCTGCTGCCTTCGCTGCTATCGGCACAGGCGTGGTTGCAGGCCAAGGATGCGCCCTCACCACGCGGGTGTTGATCCCTCAGTCTCGCTACGAAGAAGGCGTGGAACTGATCGCAGCGATGATGTCCACCATTACTGTTGGAGACCCCGCTGATGCGGCAACTGTTATGGGCCCGCTCATTACCGCTGCGCAACGAGATCGTGTTGAGGGCTATGTGCAAGGCGCCGTAGACCAAGGTGCAACCATTGTCTGTGGCGGCAAGCGCCCGGCCGATTTAGACGGCGGCTTCTTCTATGAGCCCACTCTGCTCGCAGGTGTCACCAACCAGATGACTGCAGCCCAAGAAGAGATCTTTGGTCCCGTGCTCGTCGCCATCCCTTATGCAGATGATGATGAAGCAGTGGCAATTGCGAACGACTCGATCTATGGACTCTCGGGTGCGATCTTCTCGGATGACCCTGCACACGCTCTAGCCGTAGCCAAGCGAATCCGGACCGGGACCATGTCAATCAACGGTGGGGTCTGGTATGCGCCTGATGTTCCCTTCGGCGGCTATAAGCAGTCGGGCCTTGGCAGAGAAATGGGCCTAGCCGGATTCGAAGAGCACCTAGAGATCAAGTCCTACTCAGAACCCGCAAGCTGAACCGAACAAGGTGAACCATATGTCTGACTCAACTGACGCCGCCCAAAGCGCACCCGAGGCTTCTGCACGGCCCGTGGTCTCACCGATCACCCAGACGCTCCGCAATACGGTGGTGCCGCCTGGATTGGGCGACCGAGCCAGACACGAGTCAGCGGGGCCCAGTGCCGGCAGTTCCGTTACACCGAGAGCCTTTGAGTACTCCCTGCCAGACAGGCCGCCCTCTCCCCCGATTCCCAACGGTTGGTACTGCATTGTGGGCAGCGATGAGCTTGTCGCTACTCAGATTCATTCAGTGATCGCGATTGGAAGAGAACTGGTTGTGTATCGGGGTGAGTCGGGCGAAGCGGTAGTCATGGATGCTCACTGCCCACACCTTGGGGCGCATCTTGGTGGCGGCTGGGTCACGGGCGACTCCATCAATTGCCCGTATCACGGGTGGCGATATGACACCGATGGGGTATGCGTAGAAATCCCGTATAGCGATGCGAGGATTCCTGCAAAAGCCTGCGTGCCTACCTACCCGGTCTGCGAACAAGATGGCTTTGTGTTCTTTTGGTATCACGCCGGCCAACAGCCGCCGAATTACCAGATCCCACGGGTGAGCGAGGTTGATGATCCGGAGTGGTCTGACCCAGTCCCGTGGCAGTTTGAGTTCGTTGCGGCGCTACAAGAGATGGGCGAGAACAATGTGGACTATGCGCACTTCAAATTTGTGCACGGTCGCGATGGCATCCCCAGTGGCACCTCAACGTTCATCACAGATGGCCCCTTCTCTACTGTCATAGAACAACTCCCCGACGGCACCGATTTCAACCGTCAAACTTGGGGCCCAGGAATTGCCCTTCTTCGTATCCCCAACTTTATGACCGTGTACACCACGACCACTCCAATCGATCAGCAGCATTGCCGTCTTCACTGGCACTTCTACTTCAAGGGAGAACTCGTTGAGATGGCCGATGAGTTGATCGATGGTGTGACTGGCGAGTTCGGTCTTCAGGCCGACGCTTCAATCTGGCGAGACAAGGTCTTTCTCGAAAAACCGTTACTCATCAAAGCAGACGGCAACATTGCCGAGTTCAGGCGTTGGTACTCGCAGTTCTACGAAACCAGCTGACCGCTAG